>JAAVHG010000040.1 GCA_014799855.1 Oscillibacter sp. | reverse complement strand
ATATCTGCCGCAATAGCGGGTACAGCTAACCTTATGCAGAGTGTCAGAACCGAGAACAGAGGAACTATTCTTTCTTTATTTTTTTCATCCTTTCCCAATTTTTTACATCCCAACATAACCCAAAATGACAGGGGCGTTCCCCTCCCGGTTTCGCAGCCGGAAGGGGAACGCCCATTTCTTTCGTTTTCCGCGGGCCGGAATTCATCCAGCGCCTGCCCTCTTACAGCCCCAGCTTCTCCCGCAGGGCGGCTACCATTTCCTGGTACTCCTCCTCGCTGAACCGAACGGGGTCCGGGAAATTCATCTGGAACACGCCGCCGAACTCCGGGCCGTCCTTGTACTTGGGGACAATGTGGAAATGCAGATGGGGATTGGTGTCGCCAAAGGAACCGATGTTGATCTTGTCACAGCCCCAAAGCTCCTTAATCGCCTTGCTGGCCCGGGCCAGATCCTCGCTGAGGTCCGCCCGCTCCTGATCGCTGCACTCGAAAAACTCCTTCTTGTGGCCCTTCAAAGCCAGCACACAGCGGCCCTTGTGGGTCTGGTCACGGAAGAGATGGAGCACGCCGCCCTTCATCTCCCCTACCTTGATCATCAGGGCCTCCCGGTCCTGGTTGTGTTCCTCGCAGTAAAAGCAGCCCATACCTGTTTCCTCCTGTCAGTTTTCGGAAATCTTAATACTTCCGGGCGATATCCCGGCCGGCCTTGACCTCTTCCCAGGCCTCCCGGACGGTGGCGCTCTCGGACACGTCCGCCAAACCCACGTTCCACCAGGACTCGTAGCCGTCGGTCATGGTCTTGGGAATCACCTTCAGGTCNAACAGGCAGGCAACCGTCTGCTTCTTGGCGTCCTCCAGGGCGGCCTCCAGCTCGGCCACGGTCTTGCAGGTGTAAGCCTTCAGGCCGTAGCCCTCGGCGATCTTGGCGTAATCCACGGGAATCAGGTCGCCGCAGGGCTTCTTGCCGTCGGTGTAGCGGAACTCNGTGGCAAGGCTGCCGATGCCGTGGGTCATCTCCAGGTTGTTGATNCAGCCAAAGCCGCAGTTGTCNAAGACCAGAATGTTNACCTTCTGGCGCTCCTGCTGGATGGTCATAATCTCGCTGTGGAGCATCTGGAAGCTGGAGTCGCCCACCACGGCGTAGACCTCGTTNTCCGGCTCGGCGAACTTCACGCCCAGAGTCGCGGCAACCTCGTAGCCCATGCAGGAATAGCCGTACTCCGCGTGATAGCCGCCCCGCTTGTCGGTGGTCCACATCCGCTGCATGCAGCTGGGCAGGGAGCCGCCGGCGGTGATGATGGTAGCGTCATCGTCGATAACCCGGCGGATGGCGGCCAGGGCGGCGGTCTGAGTCAGCTTGCCGCCGGTCATCTTCACGAACTCGGGGATGGTGCGGGGGTCGCGNGCCTTGATGATGGGCTCGAAATCGTCGCCGGTGTACTCGATNCCNGCNANNCGNACCATTTCCTTGTCCCAGGCGGCCTTCGCGTCGGTGATCTCGTTGGTATAGGCGGAGGNNTAGCCCTTGGCCCGGAGCTTTTCNGACAGGGCCTCNATGGTGACCTTGGCGTCGCCCACGGCCTTCACGGCNTCCATCTTGTANGCGTGGAAGCGGCAGTTGTTGATGGTGACGAACTGCACGNCGGGNTTCTTNTACAGCCACTTGGAGCTGGTGGTGAAGTCGGANAGGCGGGTGCCGATGGCAATAACCACGTCCGCGTCCCGGGCNATGACGTTGGAGGCGTAGGTGCCCGTCACGCCGATGCCGCCCAGGCAGTAGGGATGGCTGGATTTGCAGGCGCTCTTGCCGGCCTGGCTCTCGCCGAAGGGGATCTTGAACTCCTCGCAGAACTTCTCCACGGTCTCGCCCGCGCCGGAGTATTTCACGCCGCCGCCCACGATNACCAGGGGCTTTTTCGCGCCCGCGATGACCCCGGCGATGTCGTCCAGCTCCTCCTCCACGGCCACGGGCCGGGTGATGCGGTGGACNCNCTTCTTGAAGAAGTAGTTGGGGAAGTCAAAGGACTCGCCCTCCACGTCCTGGGGCAGGCCGATGCAGCAGGCGCCNGTCTCGGCGGGGTCGGTGAGAACCCGCATGGCGTTGATCAGGGCGGTCATGACCTGCTCGGGGCGGGTGACACGGTCCCAGTATTTGCACACGGGCTTGAACGCGTCGTTGGTGCTGACNGCCANGCTGCTGCTCTGCTCCAGCTGCTGAAGNACGGGGTCCGGCTGGCGGGAGGCGAAGGTATCCGCCGGGAACACCAGCAGNGGNATATTATTGACGGTAGCCGTGGCGCAGGCCACCACCATATTGGCGGCGCCGGGGCCCACGGAGGACGCGCAGGCGATGATCCGCTTGCGGTTGCTCTGCTTGGCGAAGGCGATGGCGGCATGGCACATGCCCTGCTCGTTCCGGCCCTGCATGACCTTCAATCCGCCGGGATTGGTATCCAGGGCCTCGCCCAGGCCGACGGCNATGCCGTGGCCAAAGATGGTGAAAAAGCCCTCGACAAACTTGGTTTCCACCCCGTCCATGGACACNTACTGGTTGTCAAGGAATTTGACGATCGCCTGGGCTGTGGTCATTCTCGTGGTGTTGGACATGATTGCTCCTCCTCGTTTTTTTGAACCTGCCCCTTGCCGGGGCGGCGCNGACAGGAACAGCGGCGGAGGGGCCGCCGTCTGCTCCAGGCATGACGAAAAATGCGCGTTTTTCCGGTTCTGTACGGACCGTAAACGTACACAGGCTTCCCTGTGGTCAATTCTATTATAATTCCGCCTTTGCGGCGAAACAAGGGATTCCGAAGAAAAATAATGTACAAAGATTTCATCAGGAATTGGTAAAACTACCGGATTTTGCTGCAAATANTTTCCTTTTTCCCGCTTCGCCCAGGTCTNTCCGGGCANGACAACGGACGGACCTGGCCTGGAATAATGGNGCCGGCCTCCATCCCGNAGGCCAGCCTGAAAGGCGTGCAATATNACAGGGCTTGACAAAAACCAAGACNCCGCCCACAGCGGCTGCGCTGCCGCTATGGGCGGGGNCGTATTTTCCCNCCGNTCTAAAAAACGGCCAAGGGATAGTCCACGTCGGTGACCACGCAGTTCAGGCGCTTCCCGCCGTANTCCACCCGNAGCTTGGGGAGCTTATCGCCGCCGCTGGTNAGGACNATCAGNNCGTCCCCTCCGCCAATGCCGGAACCAGAGCGCCCCTCCACCTCCACCGTCAGCGTACTGCCGAANAGTCCNNTGCTCCGGCCAAAGGAAACGCTGTCCTCNCCCCGCATCNGGGGAATNTAGANCAGGTACTGGGCCTCCTGATNGCCGGCNTCNATGGACTGCGCCGCNTACCGGAGGACATAGGCCCGGTCCAGNCGATCNGCNGAGGCAATCAGGGCNTCGACCTCNTCNTGCAGTCCGGCGGCCTCGGCGTANTCCGCNGTGGAGATATGGGTCATGCTGGAGCTTCCTCCCCCGGTATGGCCGGGGACCGACAAAGCNATCACCGCCAGGGCCAGCAGCACCGGGGCCAGCACCGCCGCGGCCAAAACCCGGCCCAGNCCCTTGTCCCGGAACCGCTGGGGCGGCGTCACGTCCGGCGGGTCCTCCGGCAGAGGCTCGCCGCAGTAGGGACAGACGGTCCAGTCCCGCTCCGCCAAACGGCCGCACCGGGGGCAGGCATACCGGAGTCTGGCGCCGCAGCCGGGACAGCGGGCGTAGTCCGGCNCNACCGCCGTCCCGCACTGGGGGCAGGCCAGGCTTTCATGGTTTCCCCGGACCAGCAGATAGAGGATAAATCCGGTGAAGGTGGGGGCCAGCACCGCCACCAGCGTCCACAGCAGGGCGTTCATCCCCCGCCGCTGGGCGTCCCGGTANACGTAGANCCCGATATAGACCGGAATGCCCACCAAAAGCGCCAGCAGGGGCAGCAGGACAATCATGGCAGAAAACGCGAAGCTCATAGGGAAAANACCTCCTTTTTCCTCTCAAAAACCGCCGCCAGAAGTCCTCCCCCGGCGGTGCAGGCCGCGGCGTAGGCAAAGCAGCCCGCCGCCAATACCGTCTCCNCCGCCCACAGCAGGGCCGCGCTCAGCAGAAACAGGCCCGTCTGGGTCAGCAGGGCCGCCGCCGCCAGCAGGGCGGTATGACGGAGAAGCCGCCGCCGTTCCCGCTCCGCCAGCAGGTCCGCCTCCGTCAGGGGCGGCGGGGGGAAGCGGTCAAAATCAAAATGGGTCTTGGGATTCATCCCTCAGCGCCTCCTTTANCAGCTTTCTGGCCCGGCTGAGCCGGGATTTTACCGTCCCCTGGGGNACTCCCAGGGCCTGGGCNGTCTCCGCCGCGTCCAAATCCCGGAAATAATACAGCACCACCGTNACCCGCAGNTTTTCCGGCAGCCGCCCCACCGCCTCGTAAAGGGGNCCGTAGTCCTCCCGCTCCGGGGCGGGCACGTCCAAATCCTCCGGGAAGGGCCGCAGAGGGCTTCGGGCCAGCCGCCGCAGGGCGCTTCGGTAGGTGTTCACGCAGATCCGGGCGATCCACGGCTCAAAGGGCCGGGCGGGGTCGTACTGGTCCAGCTTGTCCAGGGCCTTCAGCCAGGTGTCCTGGTANAGATCCTCCGCGTCGTGGACATTGCGGCAGAGAGACCGGCACAGTCCGTAGATNCTCCGNCCNTACTGCCGGATGTATGGGTCAAGCAACCGCCCCACCCCCTTTCGAGTAATACATACGCCTCACGGGGCGCTCCGGTTCCCTTGAAANCGAAAAAAATTTTAAAGAATNGACCATTGTCCATTGCCTATTGCCTTGTTGACTTCCCTCTCCTCTTCCTNTATACTATTTACACGAAAATCACTTACANGGGAGGGGAAAACATGGCTAGTTTGTGGATTCATCACGCCGCCGCCATTGTCACCTGCGACGGGGAGGACCNGGTCCTGGAAAACGCCGGGATTCTCATNGAGGACGGCGTGATCACCTACATAGGCCCGGAGGCGCGGACGGCGGACGAANCCCTGAACGCCCAGGGCTGCATNGTCTACCCCGGTCTGGTCAACACCCACCACCATCTCTACCAGNCGTTCAGCCGGAATCTGCCCCAGGTNCAGAANATGGAGNTGTTCGACTGGCTCCGGGCCCTGTATGAGATTTGGAAGAACCTGGACCGGGAGGTCGTCTACTACAGCGCCCTTACCGGAATGGGCGAGCTGATGAAGTGCGGCTGCACCACCTGCTTCGACCACCACTACGTCTTTCCCCAGGGNCGGTCCGGNGGCTTTTTAGAGGCCCAATTCGCCGCGGCGGACGCCCTGGGCATCCGGTTCCACGCCTCCCGGGGCAGCATGGACCNCTCCAAAAAGGACGGCGGGCTTCCGCCGGACAGCGTGGTCCAGACGGTGGACGAGATCCTCCGGGACTGCNAGGANGCGGTGGAGAAATTCCACGACCCCCGGCCCTTCTCCCGCCATCAGGTGGCCCTGGCACCCTGTTCCCCGTTCAGCGTGTCGGAGGATCTGCTGCGCCAGTCCGCCCTGCTGGCCCGTGACCTGGGGGTCCGGCTCCACACCCACCTGTGCGAAACCAAGGACGAGGAGCGGTTTGTCCAGGAGCGGTGCGGCATGCGGCCCTTGGCGTATATGGAGTCCCTGGGCTGGATTGGGCCGGACGTGTGGTACGCCCACGGCATCCACTTCAACGATCAGGAGCTGCGCCGTCTGGCGGAAACCGGAACCGGCGTGGCCCACTGTCCCATTTCCAATATGAAGCTCAGCTCCGGCGTGTGCCGGGTGCCGGAGCTTTTGGAGCTGGGGGTCCCGGTAGGCCTGGCGGTGGACGGCTCCGCCAGCAACGACGGCTCCAACCTCCTGGAGGAGCTGCGGGTGGCCTATCTTCTCCACCGCCTGACCTCCAGCGGCAGGGCTCCCAGCGGCTACGACCTGTTAAAGCTCGCCACCGCGGGCAGCGCCAGGGTCCTGGGCCGGGAGGACATCGGCTCCCTGGAAACGGGCAAGGCCGGGGACCTGTTCCTTTTGGACACCCGCCGCCTGGAGCTTACCGGGGCGGATCTGGACCCAAAATCCCTCCTGGGCACCGTGGGCTGGAAGGGTCCCGTGGACTACACTGTGGTGGGCGGACAAATCACCGTCCGCCAGGGCCGCCTTGCCGCCATTGACGAAGGCACGTGCGCCGAAAAGGCCTCCGCCCTCGTTCGGGAGTACCTGGAAAGGAATTGACAATAGATCATGGGCTATGAAGGTATCCGGGGGATTCCGGCACCATTCATTATCCATGAAAACCCGTCCATTATATCATATAAAAGGAGAGCTCAGTGATGGAAAAGTACGTCATCGCCCTGGACCAGGGCACCACCAGCAGCCGGTGCATTCTTTTCGACCAGCGGCAGAACATTGTGGAGATGGCCCAGAAGGAATTTACTCAATTCTACCCCCGTCCCGGCTGGGTGGAGCACGATCCTATGGAAATTTACTCCAGCCAGTACGGGGTGTTCAGCGAGGTACTGGCCAAAAGCGGCGTCTCCCCGGAGCAGATCGCCGGAGTGGGCGTCACCAACCAGCGGGAAACCACCATCGTCTGGGACAAGGAGACGGGCCGGCCCGTGGGCAACGCCATCGTGTGGCAGTGCCGCCGGACGGCGGAGCTGTGCGAGGAGCTAAAACGGGACCGGGAATTCACCGCCTACGTCCAGGAGCGGACGGGCCTCCTGGTGGACGCCTACTTCTCCGCCACGAAAATCAAGTGGATTCTGGACAATGTCCCCGGCGCGCGGGAGCAGGCGGAAGCGGGGCGGCTGCTGTTCGGCACCGTGGACACCTGGCTGATCTGGAAGCTGACCGGAGGCCGTGTCCACGTCACCGACTACACCAACGCCAGCCGCACCATGCTTTACGATATCGAACACCTCTGCTGGGACAAGGCCATCTGCGGCCGCCTGGGCATCCCCATGTCCATGCTGCCGGAGGTACGCTCCTGCAGCGAGGTCTACGGCACGGTGAATATCCAGGGCACGGAGGTGCCCATTGCCGGCATCGCCGGGGACCAGCAGGCGGCCCTGTTCGGCCAGGCCTGCTTCGCCGCCGGGGAGGCAAAAAATACATACGGCACCGGATGCTTCCTCCTGATGAACACCGGGGACCGGATGGTCCGCAGCCGCCACGGCCTGGTGACCACCATCGCCGCGGGGCTGGACGGCAAGGTCCGGTACGCCCTGGAGGGCAGCGTCTTTGTGGGCGGGGCGGTGGTCCAGTGGCTCCGGGACGAGCTGCACTTGATCACCGAGGCCTCGGACACGGAGTATTTCGCCAAAAAGGTCCCCGACAGCGCCGGGGTCTACGTGGTGCCCGCCTTCACCGGGCTGGGGGCTCCCCACTGGGATATGTACGCCCGGGGGGCCATTCTGGGCCTGACCCGGGGAGCGGGGCGGAACCACATCATCCGGGCGGCGCTGGAATCCATCGCCTACCAGACGGCGGACGTGCTGCGGGCCATGGAGGAGGACGCGGGCGCGCCCCTGAAGGAGCTGCGGGTGGACGGCGGGGCCTCCGCCAACGACTTCCTCATGCAGTTCCAGGCGGACATTGTGGGCCGCGCTATCCGGCGGCCCATGATCCGGGAGACCACCGCCCTGGGGGCGGCGTATCTGGCGGGGCTGGCCACCGGGGTCTGGCGGGACCAGGAGGAGATCCGCAGCCAGTGGACCCTGGACCGCTGCTTTGACCCCCAGTTCACCCCGGAGAAACGGGAAACGCTGCTGGCCGGATGGGACCGGGCCGTGGAACGGGCCAAGGGCTGGGAGGAATAGGCCCATGAAAAAATACGAATACGTGAATATCCACATCAACCGCTTTGTTGGCGCGAAATCGGAAGACCACCGGGAAATCATCGACGAATACGCGGCTAAAGGCTACCGCTACGTGGGGTATATTCCCACCAACATCAGCGATTACGGCAAAATCAAGGATATGGATCTTATCTTTGAGCGGGATATGTAAAGGAAAGAGGGGCGCGGCCTTTGGCCGCGCCCCTCGATTGTCCGAAAACGCTCTTAACTTCTTATTTGCCCAGCTTGGCTTCCAGCTCCTTCTGCTGATCCTCGTAGCCNGGCTTGCCCAGGAGGGCGAACATGTTCTTCTTATAGGCCTCCACGCCGGGCTGGTCGAAGGGGTTCACNCCCAGCAGATAGCCGGACAGGCCGCAGGCGTACTCGAAGAAGTAGATGATCTCGCCCAGGCCCTCGGCGGTCTTGCCGGCGTCGGACTCGATGATCACGTTGGGCACGCCGCCCTCGGTGTGGGCCAGAAGGGTGCCCTCCATGGCCTTCTCCCGGATATAGTCCATGGACTTCCCGGCCAGGAAGTTCAGCCCGTCGCCGTTGTCGTCGTCCATGGGCACNTACANCTGGTGCNCNGAAGCGCCCAGNCGCACCACGGTNTCAAAGATGTTCCGGGTGCCGGCCTGCATATACTGGCCCATNGANTGGAGGTCCGCGGTGAACTCCACGCTGGCGGGGAACAGGCCCTTGCCGTCCTTGCCCTCGCTCTCGCCGAAGAGCTGCTTCCACCACTCCAGCATGAAGCGGAAGGAGGGNTCGTAGCAGGCCAGAACCTCNATGGGCTTGTCCGCCTTNTACAGGGCATAGCGGAGGGCGGCGTATTTCCAGGCGGGGCTGCCGGGCTTCTCGCAGACCTTCATCATCTTGGCGGCGCCGCCCATGAGCTTTTCAATGTCCACGCCGGACACGGCGATGGGCAGCAGGCCCACGGCGCTGAGAACGGAGTAGCGGCCGCCCACGCCGTCGGGCACCACGAAGGTCTCCCAGCCCTCGGCGTCGGCCAGGGATTTCAGCGCGCCCCGGGCCTTGTCGGTGGTGGCGTAGATGCGGCCCTTGGCCCCCTCCTTGCCATACTTCTTCTCCAGCGCCGCCCGGAAGAACCGGAAGGCCACCGCCGGCTCCGTGGTGGTGCCGGACTTGGAGATGACGTTGACGGAGAAGTCCACGCCGTCCAGGAATTCCAGGACCTCGGCCATGGCGTCGGAGCTGAGGCCGTTGCCCATGAAGTAGACGTTGGGGGTGGTCTTCTTCCGCTGGTTATAGTTGGGAGATTCCAGGCACTCGATCACGCCCCGGGCGCCCAGATAGGACCCGCCGATGCCGATGACCACCAGGGCCTGGGAATCGCTCTGGATCTTGGCGGCGGCCTTCTGAATCCGGGCGAACTCCTCTTTATCATAATTTTCCGGCAGATGGACCCAGTCGGTCATGCTGCCGCCTGCGCCGGTACCGTTTTGCAGCTGCTCCTGGGCCGCGTTCAGCGCGGGGGTCAGCTCCTCCTCGTAGGAGGCGGGCAGAAACGCGTCCATTTGAAACGACCTGACATTGATCATGTTGTACGTCTTCCTTTCCAAAAATGAGATAAATTACCGGGGTCTAACGAGTGTAGTATATCATTTTGTGAATCGGATGACAAGTCGGAAAACAGCCAAAAATTCCCCCGGTCTGCTGTTCACAAAGCCAGCGCGCCGTCAGCCCTCGCACTTCCAGAAGGCCACGCTGTAGGGAGGCAGCTCGCTGCCGCCGCCGAAATCGTGGGGCTGCCCGGTGATCAGGTCCACCGCCCGGCCGCATCCGGCGTCGAAATGGGCCCAGTAGGGTTTGTCATCGGCGTTGACGGCCACCAGCACCCGTTCCCCGTCCGTCCGCCGCTGGAAAATGGTCTGGCGGTTGGTGAGAACCAGCTCCCGGAAGTCGCCCCAGCACAAGGCGCTGCTCTCCCGGTGGGCCTTGGCCATGGCGGCGATGGTATCCGTCAGCCCGTTCCACTCCGGCTTGTCGAAGGCGGGGCGCAGATTGTCGTCGCTGCCCCGCTCCTTCCGGCCCTCCGTCCCCCACTCGCTGCCGTAGTACAGGCAGGGGATGCCCGGCATTCCAAAGAGCAGGCCGTAAAGCAGGGGCAGGTGGCGGGGATTTTGCAGGATGCTGGCGGCGCGGGTCACGTCGTGGTTGTCCACAAAGCAGAGGAGGTGCTTTCCCTTGTACAGGGTCCACGGCTCCGGGCCGAACTGGCGCTTCAGGCTGTGGACAATCTCGAAGAGGTTCATGGAATTCAGGCTGGAATACAGGCCCTTGTAGCACTCGTAATTGGTGCAGGAGTGGAGCTTCCCCTCTCCTACCCAGCGGTTGTAATCGCCATGGAGNGTTTCTCCCACCAGGAANAAGTCCGGCTTCAAATGNTCNCAGAACTGCCGCAGGCGGGCGATGAANTCCGGCTCCAGGCANTAGGCCACGTCCAGCCGGAGGCCGTCGATGCCGAACTCCTCCACCCANAATTTCACGCAGTCCAGCAGGTAGTCCACCACGGCGGGGTTGCGGAGGTTCAGCTTCACCAGCTCNAAATGGCCCTCCCAGCCCTCGTACCAGAAGCCGTCGTTATAGTGGGAATTCCCGTCNAAATGAATGTGGAACCAATCCTTATAGGGGGAGTCCCACCGCTTTTCCCGCACGTCCTGNAAGGCCCAGAANCCCCGGCCCACGTGGTTGAACACNCCGTCGATGACCACCCGGATGCCCGCGCCGTGGAGGGNGTTCACCACCTGGGCGAAATCNTCGTTCGTNCCCAGGCGGCAGTCGATTTTCCGGTAGTCCCTGGTGTCGTAGCCGTGGCGGTCGCTCTCAAAGATGGGGGACAGGTACACCGCCCCCGCNCCCAGGCGGCGGATATGGTCCGCCCANCTGCCGATTCTGCCGATGCGGCTGACGGTCACGCCGTCGTTCTCCCGNGGGGCTCCGCAAAAGCCCAGGGGATAGATTTGATAAAATACGCTCTCTTCCGCCCACATATNNTTTCCGCTTCCTTTCTGTTCCTGGGAGCCGGTTTCCGNCTCCCCATTTCTGCCTATTTCGGCTCCTCACGGGGTCCGGGGAGGTATTCCTCCCCCGCCGCCGCCATGGTGAGCCGCCCCGCGGAAAGCTCCCGCAGGCGGGGGGCGAAGNCCTCCGCCCCTCCTGNCGGNAANGCGGTCCGGAGNATAACCTCCGCCCCGTAGTCCGCCTCCCGGACCNCGCCGCCGCAGGCGGCGATATCCAGCTTCATCCGCTCCAGCAGAGCGTAGGAGCAGGGCACGTCCCACAGCGTCCACAGGCNCATCCGGGCGATNCCGGCGGCGGCCAGGGCGTCCNTNGCCCCGCGGGCGTAGGCNCGGGTCAGGCCCCCGGCCCCCAGCAGCACGCCGCCGAAATACCGGGTCACCACGCAGCACACGTTCCACACCTCCTGGCGCTGGAACACGTTCAGCATGGGCTGTCCGGCNGTGCCCTGGGGCTCGCCGTCGTCGCTGTAGCGGACCACGCCGCCCTCCTTTANCTGATAGCACCAGCAATGGTGCCGCGCGTCGTAATACCGCTTCCGGATCTCCTCCAGGCGGGCCCTGGCCTCGTCCTCGGTCTCCACCCGCCAGATGTGGGAGAGAAACCGGGACCGCTTTTCCGTAAACTCGCTCTCCGCCGGGGNGAAGGGCACCAGATAATCTCCCACCAGCCCTCTCCTCTCTATGTCTCGTGGATAAATTCCGCCGCCNGNCCCAGCGTCTTGGGGCCGCAGACGGCCACCACCTCAATGGTTTCGCCGTACTCCACCGACTCCACCTTGGCCTCCCGGTACAGCGCGTCCAGAAAGCCCCCCTTGCCGTAGGGGATGTGGAGCGTCACCCGCCGGGTTCCCTTGTCCAGACGGGCGGCCACGGCCTCCATCAGCCTGTCCAGTCCCTCGCCGGTTTTGGCGGAAACCAGGCAGATGTCCTCCCCATGGGGCAGAATGTCCCCCACAGGGAGGCGGTCCGCCTTGTTGAACACATCGATCCGGGGCAGCTCCCCGGCCCCCAGCTCCAGAATCAGCCGCTCCACCACCTGGGCCTGGACCTGCCAGTCGGGGTTGGAGACGTCGATGACGTGGAGGAGGAGATCCGCGTATTCCAGCTCCTCCAGCGTGGCCTTGAAGGCCTCCACCAGCTGGTGGGGGAGCTTGCGGATAAAGCCCACCGTG
This sequence comes from Oscillibacter sp., assembly GCA_014799855.1. Taxonomy (GTDB): domain Bacteria; phylum Bacillota; class Clostridia; order Oscillospirales; family Oscillospiraceae; genus Oscillibacter. Next base: position 7,147 of record JAAVHG010000040.1, on the reverse strand, counting down.
TCGCTGACCACCACGTCCATAGTGTCGCTGACGGACAGCAGGCGGCTGGTGGTGTCCAGGGTGTCGAACAAGCGGTTGTTGGCGGGAATCCCCGCGCCGGTAAGGCGGTTTAACAGGGTGGACTTTCCCGCGTTGGTATAGCCCACGATGGCGGCCACGGGAATCTCGTTCTTCTGCCGCTGGCGGCGCTGGGTGCCCCGGACGCGGCGCACGTCCTCCAGCTCCTGGCGGAGCTTGTCGATTTTCCGGTGGATGTGGCGGCGGTCGGTCTCCAGCTGGGTTTCGCCGGGGCCCTTGGAGCCGATGGGCCCCTTGCCGCTGGTGCCCGCCTGGCGTTCCAGGTGGGTCCACATGCCGGTGAGCCGGGGCAGAAGGTACTGGTACTGGGCCAGCTCCACCTGGAGCCGCCCCTCCCTGGTCTTTGCCCGCTGGGCGAAAATATCCAGAATCAGCCCGCAGCGGTCCAGCACCTGGACCCCCAAAAGGTCCGTCAGCACCCGCTGCTGGGAGGGGGAGAGGTCGTTGTCGAAGATGACCATGGTGGCCTCCGTGTTCTGGCAGTACAGCTGCACCTCCGCCGCCTTCCCCTCGCCGATGAAGGTCCGGGGGTCCGGGGAGGCCCGGTTCTGCAAAACGACGCCTACGGTCTCCCCTCCGGCGGTCTCCACCAGGGCGGAGAGCTCATCCAGAGTCTCCTCCGTGGCCCGCTCCTCCTTTTTCAGCACCGGCGANTTNAAGCCCACCAGCACCACTTTGTCTCGAATTTCCTTAGTATCGGCCATAGTTCTCCTTTGGTACGGTTCTGATGTTATGTCCCCGGCCGTCCCGGAAAGACGGGGCGCGAAAGGACCNTACCGCTTTTCGTATGCCTCCACAATCTCCCCCGTGTAGATCCGGTGCCAGCCGCCCATTTTGCCATAGAGGGGCGAAACCGCCTCCTCCCCGGCGGGGCGGACACAGGCGGGGTCCATGTCCTGAACGTACAGCGTCTTACACACCAGAACCAGCTCCGCCTCCGCGAAGAAGGGGGCCCCGCCCGCGCCGGTCTGGACCGTCAGGCCGCATTCCTTCACCTTATCCATGTCCCGGCCGCTCTTCGTGCCGCAGATCTTCACGGGGCTGTCCGCCGTTTTCAGGAACGCGGAGACGGTGAAATAGCTGTTTTCCTCCATAAACTGATAGGTGTAACGCTCCGGCCGCACATAGACGGTGCATACCGGCAGGTTCCACAGCCGGCCCGTTTGCAGCCAGCCGATGGTCATGGGGTTGCAGCGGTCCGCCGTCCCGGCGGCGAGAAGGGCGTTTCCCTCCCCCATAAAGGGGAGCAGCCGGGCGGCTACGGCCCTGGGGTCGGCAGGTTGTAATGTCATGAGGAGGACTCCTTTCGATATTTCTGTTTGCAGTATATGCAATTTGCGAAAAAAAGGCACGCCGAACCGCGGCGCGCCCTTTTTCAGCGTGATGTGTCTTACTTGTCCAGGCCAAAGCGCTTGTTGAACTTGGCCACGCGGCCGCCGGTATCCACCAGCTTCTGCTTGCCTGTGAAGAAGGGGTGACACTTCGAGCAGACTTCCACCTTGATATCCTTCTTGGTAGAACCTGTCTCAATCACATTACCGCAGGCGCATGTAATCGTAGTCTGCTGATAATTGGGATGGATTCCTTCCTTCATTGCTCTCGTTCACTCCCTTTCCGGTTAAGACTACCCTTTTGGAGCTTTCACCCCGCAAAAGCCTACCTAGCATAGCACATCCGCCAAAGAATTGCAAGGCCTTTTGGCGGATATTTTGAATTTTTTTCACCATAGGGAAAAACGCGCCGGATGTTCCGCCCGGTCACAGCTCCACCGCCGCGCCGGGAGTGAGAAAATACAGCACCCGCCGGACCACCTTCCGCTCCAAAACCCGCTCCAGGGCCAGGGTATAGGCCTCCAGCTGGGGGCGGTAGCTGTCCGCGCGGCGGCGGATCTCCTCCGCCGTCCGGAGGGCGTCGGTCTTGAAATCCACCACCGTCAGCCCCTCCGCCGTCTCGAAACAGCAGTCTACCACGCCCTGCAAAAGAATGGCGTCCTCCCCGGCGGACTGGGGGGCGTAGTTCCGGCTGTTCACCAGGAGGGTGAAGGGATACTCCCGCCAAATCCGCTGGCTCCGCCGGATCTCCTCCGCCAGAGGGGAGGCCAGGAAGCGGTCCAGATCCCGGACGGCGGCGGCCTCCGCCTGCTCCCGGCTGAGGAGGCCCCGGAGGCGGAGGGCTTCCACCTGCTCCGCCGCGCCGCCGCCGGAGAAATTCAGGTATTGCAGGGCCAGGTGGGTGGCGGTGCCCCGCTCCGCCGGGGTGAGGCCCCGCTCCTGCCGGAATTTCGGCTGGGACAAGGGCCGGAGGTANGGGGTGTGGGCGGCGTTTTCCGCAATCTCCTGGTCCAGAATCCGGCCCTTCAGCTGGGTGGCGGTGATTTTCGCCGGGAGAACCGTCTCCCGCTCATAGGGATACTGAAACTCCAGAAGGGCCGGGTCGAAGGGCTCCTCCTCCGCCGTCTCCGCCGCCTGGGCCCGCTCCTCCAGGGCCCCGCCCCGGTAGTCGTCCCCGTCGTGGAGGAACACCTGCCAGGGCGAATCCTCCCCGGCGCGGAGGCCCTCCAGCGGTGCCCCGGCAAAGGCCCGGAGGGGGGCCGCCTCCGGACGGCACAGCAGGGGCAGCAGCAGCCAGTCCCCAAAGCTCTTTCCCGAGGCCACCGTCTCCGGCTCCGGGGGGCACCCCGCCAGCCCGGCCAGCCGCTGGAGGCGGCCGGGGGCGAAGTACATGGCGTCCACCAGAATCAGCTTTTCCTTGGGCCGGGTCATGGCCACATATAAAATTCTCTGCTCCTCCGCCAGATTCTCCCGGCGGAGCTTTTCCTCCAGGGCCAGACGGGCCAGGGTGGGGTATTGGATCTTCCGCTCCCGGTCCACCAGCCTGGGCCCAAGGCCCATNTCCGGATGGACCAGCACGGGGCTGTTGAAGTCCTGCCGGGAGAACTGGTGGTCCAGATCCGCCAGGATCACGATGGGAAATTCCAGCCCCTTGGACTTGTGGACGCTCATGAGCTGNACCCCGTTTACCGCCGCCGANGCCTTGGTGGACGGAGCCTCCCCCGCGTCCAGAAGGCGGCGCAGGTGGGTNACGAAGGCNAAGAGGCCCTTGTACCCTCCCGCCTCGAAATTCTCCGCGTGGCGGCTGAAGGCGATCAGGTTCTCCCGCCGGACNGCGCCGCCGTCCATGGCTCCGAAGATCCCCAGGACGTTGAGGGAGTCGTAGATATGCCAGACCAGATGGTGGACGCTCATATCCCGCGCCGCCAGACGGAGGCTGTCCAGAGCCGCCAAAAAGGCGGCGCAGTCCTCCCCGCCGTCGGCCCGGAGNGCGTCGTAATAGTCCCCGNTGGGGCAGTTCCCCCGGATGTGGGCCAGNCGGTCCGGATGGAAGGCGAAGAGGGGGGACCGGAGNACGGCTATCAGGGGCACGTCCTGCCGGGGATTGTCCACCAGNTACAGCAGGGACAGCACCGTGGAGACCTCCATGGTGTGGAAGAAATCGCCGCTCTCCTCAAAGGAGCAGGGCACCTCCTGTTCCGCCAAAGCGGAGGCGAACACCGCCGCCCTGGACCCTGGGGACCGCATGAGAATCACAATGTCCTCCGGCCGGCAGGGCCGCAGAACCCCGTCCTCTCCGGTGACAGGAAAACCCTCGTCCAACAGCCGGCGGATGCGCTCCGCCGTAAACCGGGCCTCCGCCAGAACCCGCTTGACGGGCTGGTCGTTGGCGGCGGACTTCTGCTTGGCGGCGATCAGGTGGAACTCCGTCNGGCAGCCNTCCCGCTCCGGNTAATACTCCGCGCCGAANTNGAGGCGCTCCGCCTCCCCGTAGTCCATCTCCCCCATCTCCTGGGAGAGNATGTTCTCAAAGATGAAGTTGGCCCCGTCCAGCACCTCCCGCCGGGAGCGGAAGTTTTTGGAGAGGAGNATTTTCCGNTCCTCCCCCTCCCCGGCCTCCTCATGGGGCCGGAAGCGGCGGTATTTGCCCAGGAAAATGGTGGGGTCCGCCAGCCGGAAGCGGTAGATGCTCTGCTTTACGTCCCCCACCATGAAGACGTTTTTCCCCTCCTTGGAAATGGCCCGGAAGATGGCGTTCTGCACCTCGTTGGTGTCCTGGTACTCGTCCACCAGGATCTCCACATACCGGGCGGCGGCCTGNCGGCCCAGCTCCGTGGGGCCTCCCGCCGGGTCCACCAGCAGGAGGAGGGCCAGATGCTCCTGGTCGGAGAAGTCGGCGGCGTTGATCCGCAGNTTTTCCGCCCNGTACCGTTCGCCAAANGCGGCGGTGAGGTCCAGCAGCGCCGCCATGGCGGGGCCGACGNCCCGGAGNTCCTCCATGGCCTCCTCCCCGCTGACCTCCAGCAGGCGGTCGATCCGCTGTTTGTCCTTTTTGCAGGCCTCCCAAACCTGTTTCAGGGAAACCACCTCCGGATCGTCCGCCCGCCCCTTGGGGGTGGTCAGGCGGGGGAACCGGACGGCCCCGGCGGCGCTTCTGGCCTCTTCCCAGGTTTCCGCCGCCCCCAATTGGGCAAAATCCGCCGCCGCGGCCAGGAATTTCTCCCCATAGCCACGGGACAGCCCGTCGTCCCCCGCCGTCCCTTCGGCGGCGGCGCGGAGGACCCGGGCCCAGTGGCGGCCCTTCCGGCCCGCCGCCGTCAAAAGCTCCGCCGCGTAGGGGGTGTCGTCAAAGGACCCCGTCACGCGGGTCCACATNTCCCGGTTGGCCGCCAGCCAGCGGTCCGGATAGGCGTGGCTCTGGAGCTTTTCGTACAGCTCCAGCACCAGATCCGCCAGGCGCGAGTCGTCCCGCCCCGCCCCCAGGGTATCCGCCAGCAGCTCCCCGGCGGGGTCCAGGTTCTCGTAAAACTCCTCCAGGGTCCGGTTCAGCAGACGGCGGCGGAGCAGGGCCGCGTCGTTCTCGTCCAGAACCCGGAAATCCGGCGTCAGGGCGTGGCGGTCCCCCTCCTGGGCCAGCAGGTGGGTGTTCTCCCGCAGAAGGGCGGTGCAGAAGGCGTCCACGGTCTTCACGTCCGCCTGGTACACCCGGAGGAGCTGGCGCTTGAGGTGGTCGTCGCCGGGGTTTTCCGCCATGCGGCGGCTCAGCTCCGCGGCAATCTTCCCCCGAAGCTCCGCGGCGGCGGCCTTGGTGTAGGTGATAATGAGGAAATCGTCGATATTCCGCCGCTCCTCTGTCACATAGCGGAAGACCCGGTCCACCAGCACCTTGGTCTTCCCGGACCCGGCGGCGGCGGAGACCAGGAGGCCTCCCCCGCGGTTTTCCACCGCGGCCCGCTGCTGGGGCGTCAGGCTCAGCTTGGCCATTCCCCGTCCCCTCCTTTCGTCTCCTCTTCAATGGTTTCCCAAAACTCGTCCCCGGTAACGGGGAGGATATAGCGGAAGCGGTCCCTGTCCCGGCCCGGCGCGAAATGGCAGGCGTCCGCCCACTGGCAGTATTGGCAGAAGCTGTCGTCCTCGCTGCGGCAGCAGGGGTCCGCGTCGATGTTGCCGTCCCGCAGCTCCCCGGCAATCTGCCGCAGGAGCTTGTCCACATACNGCCCCAGCCTGCCGAACCGCTCCGCCGAGGCGATGCTGCCGGAGACATTGCCGTCCCGGCTCACCCGCAGAGGCAGGTAATGGGGCTTTTGCAGGGCGTCGTGCTCCATGGCCTGCAAAACCGCCGGCTCCGCCAGCAGGAGGCCGGACCGCCGGAGGGATTTCTCCCGCTCGCGGGCCAGCTCCTCCGGGGTGACGCTCCGCTCCGCCGAGAGGATCTCGTCCCTGGCGGGGAGGTACAGCACCCCCGCCGGCTCCACCTCCCGGCCGAACTTCCGCCAGCCCTCCTTTTCCAAAGCGAAGAGGTACAGCAGCATCTGGATATCCAGTCCCATGCGGACCGCCGACAAATCAAAGGCCTTTTTCCCGGATTTATAGTCGATGACCCGGAGGTACAGCTTGTCCCGCTCCTTGTCCAGCCAGCCGTCCACCCGGTCCACCTTGCCGCCTACCCGCAGCTCCACGTCCGGCTCCGACACGGCGACGGCGGGCAGATCCTTCCCGTCCCCGAAGCTCAGCTCGAAGGCCACGGGGACAAAATCGGAATGGCGCAGCTCCTCCGCCGCCTGATCCACCACCGCGTAGGCGGTGTTCCGCAAACGCCGGAAGAGATAGCGGAAGCGGGCGTTCTTCTCCTGGAAATTGGGCAGCTCCTGGTCTACATATACTTGAATGTACTTCCGCACCAGGGCGTGGATCTCCTCCTGGTCCACCTGGGCGAAGCCTCCCGCCGCCAGCACGTCCCTGGTGACGTTTTCCAGGAGAAAGTGCAGAAACGTGCCGATCTGGGGCGCGTCGAAGGCGGCGGCGGACCGGGGCTTGGCCCGGAGGCCGTACTCCATAAAATAGGAGAAGTGGCAGGACCGCAGCCGCTCCAGCCGGGACGCGGACATGGCGGCCCGGTCCCCGTACAGCGCCCGCACCGCCGGACGGGACAAGGACCCCCGGCGCAGGGACGCGGCCCGCTCCATAGCGGCGGTCTGTTCCTGAAAGGCGGGATTTTCGCGGAAATAGGCCCAGAGCGCCCCGCCGGGATTTTTTCCCGCCGCCTCCAGGGCCGGGGCGGGGGCCGTCAGCCGGTAGGCCTTCTCCCCCGTTTCCCGCTGGATGGAAATCCCCGGAAACAGCGCCGCCAGCCGTCCCACCACAAAGGCGGGGCGGAGGGCCGCGCCGGACACGTCGGTCACGGGATAGCTGACGGTGAGGCCATCGGTAGGCCGCACCAGGGCGGCGTAGAGGTTTTGCAGCTCAATGCTCATCTGGTCCATGCCGGTGGGGGCCAGGGATACCCCCCGCATGGCCAGCTCCTCCCGGTCGTCCTCGTTCAAAATGCCCCCGGCCTGTCCGGCGGCGGGGATCACGTGGTCGTTGACCCCCAGGAGGAACAGGTATTTTCCGGTCTGGCGGTCGTTGCGGGTGATCTCCGCCACGCTCACCTGGTCCAGGGACACGGGGATNGTGCCCACGCTGTACTGGGTNANCACCTGNCGGAANAGNCGGNNNAACTCCTCCAGCTCCATGGG
>JAAVHG010000039.1 GCA_014799855.1 Oscillibacter sp. | reverse complement strand
CATGGGCCTGATCGCGAGAGCCGCCACGGAGCTGCGAAAAGAATATCCGCACATCCGCTATCACCTTTTCAGCGGAAATGCGGCGGATGTGACAGAACGGCTGGACAATGGTTTGCTGGACTTTGGGATTCTGGTGGGCGAGGCCGATATGACCAGGTATGATTATCTTCCTCTGCCTGTTACGGATGTGTGGGGTGTGTTGATGCGGAAGGACAGCCCTTTGGCCGGAAAAAATGCGGTCAGTCAGAAAGATTTGTCTGAAATTCCACTGATTTTGTCTCAACAGTCTCTGTCCAGCAATGAACTTTCCGGCTGGTATGGTGGTGCTTTTGGCGAATCAAATATTGTGGCAACCTATAATTTGATTTACAATGCGGCATTGATGGTGGCTTCTGGATTTGGATATGCGGTTACATTGGATAAACTGGTAAATACCACCGGAAACAGAGACCTATGCTTTCGTCCGCTTGCCCCAAGGTTAGAGGCTCGATTGAGCATTGTTTGGAAAAAGCATCGCGGATTTTCAAAAGCAACAGAATTGTTTCTCCAAAAATTGCGGTGCTTGATACATCCCGATGATTAGCAATAGTAAACGGTCGGAAAAATTATATTCTCTGACCGTATAAGCTCTGTAAAAATCCCGCATCCGGCGGATTTCTGGGGGAGAAGTCTTTTACATCAGGATATGCCTTGCTGAGATATTCAGAGACGGCAACAGCGGCGCCTTTTTCCGGCCTGGCACTGACGAGCTTGCCGATCTCGAGGTACAACTTCATCTGCGGCAAGGACAGCATTCACCGCGGCATACATGTCGCTGTAGTCTATCGGTTTCCGAACGTTCATGAGCTTCTCCTTTCCAGCGCAGAGCGCTTTTATCTTCTGTGGTTTGGACAAAACAAAGAGAAACACGGCAAAATTTATTTGCCGTGCTCATTTTTTCTTACTCAGAGCATTTTATCACCATCCTATCATCGTCAAGTTTCCAAGAGTGTCAGGCTGTTCCGGAAGGAAGCCAAACGCTTTCTTTTCTTTTGCGGTAGCGGCTCGTATTCCTTCTCCCTGTCTCGTCGCTGCCGCTACCAGCAGACCTTGTNCGAGAAGCTGNGTTACGATATCGCCCACNAAGCGATTTGCCAGATTGCTGTGGTTTTCCTTGTCACAGACACGCCGGACCGAAAACCGTTCAGCAATCTGCATCGCAACAGGAGCGACGATGTAGAGATTGGATCGCTTTGTCTTGTAGCTTTCCAAAACCGCAGCGGTGGTTTTCTTCTCTCCTGGATTCCAAGAGCGCCCAGTATTCATCATCGTTGATATCCAGGTATTCCTTATAAAAATCGACGTGGTAGCACTGAAAGGTTTTCGCTTTTGCCAGCAGCTCCTTGATAGGCTGGACTTCATCCTCCCGAATAACGCCGCTGAAGGACTGCGGGTGCAGGTAGAGCCCTTGATCTTCCTTCGTGACGGTGTCGCAAATTCCATCGCGTCCGGGATGGACCTCCCATTCCGCTGTTGAGAAGAGGACCCTGTATTCCGCGTCAAATTGATCGCTGGCGGTTTGGTCGCTCCAGCCGGGCATATACCCATCAGTGTGGACGCGGAAGTATGTCATTCAGTAGATCACGCGGCGGCCTCCTGACAGGTTAAGGACTGTTCCACTTCCGTTCCGCCTTTGAAGCGGACCAGAATGCGGTCCTTGTCCAGCACCTTCACTTCTTCCACCAGCTGATGGATGATGTTTTCGTTCCATTCTGTGATCTCTGCGGGAGTGCTGTTCATGACTGCCGCCGCCCTCTGGAGCTGCCGCATCATGATATCATTTTCTGCCCGAAGATCCAGAATGCGGCGTTTGCGTTCTTTCAGCGCCGCCAGCTGGCCGCTGATCTCCTTGAACTGGTCTACGTTATCCATGATGTTTTCTTCTTCTCCTATTTCCTGCATCAGCTGATCGAACTGCTTGGAGAGGCCCTCTATGGCCCGGTCGATGTCCGCCAGGCTCATGACCTCTCCAGGAACCGGGGCCAGCTCCTGGGCCATGGCGTCGGTGAGGTCATCGATCAGTTCATCCTTCCGGCTCATGACCGTATTCACTGCGGCCAGGATGGCCTGGTGGAGCGGTTCCTCGTCGAGGGTGGGGGAGTGCTTGCAGTATCGCTTTCCGTAGTCCAGGCGGCTGACACAGCGCCACACGGGGCGCTTTTGCTCCTTCTGCGTCCAGACAACACGGCGGTACAGNGTGCCGCANTCGCCGCAGACCAGGATGCCGGTCAAAGCGTGCTTGGCACTGTATTTCCCCAGGCCGGTGGGGGCGCTCTTTTTCGTGCTGGCGGCAGCGGCGTTCCGGCGGGCAGTCTCTTCCTGGACGGCGTCGAAAATCTCCCGGCTGATGATGGGTTCATGGTGGTTCTGAATCAGAACCTTGGGGAGCTGTCCGGTATTTTTAATGACCTTTTTGCTGATGCAGTCCTTGATGAAGGTCTTTTGCAGAAGTACGTCGCCGCAGTATTTTTCGTTTTGCAGGATGGACTGGAGGCCGGAGATATTCCAGACCGCTTCGCCGGTGATGTAGGGGACTCCGTCCGCCTCCAGCTGGGCCTTGAGGGAGCGGAGGGTATCTCCGGCCAGATAGCGGTCATAGATGAAGCGGATGGTTTCCGCCTGGTCCGGTACGATTTTCGGCTTGCCATCCGCGCCNTTTTCATAGCCCAGGAGCCGTTTGTATTGGATGATGGCCCGGCCAGCCTTCATCGCCTGACGCTTTCCCCAGCGGACGTTGGCACTGATGCTCTCGCTTTCGGACTGGGCGAAGGCGCCATAGAGCGTGATGAGGAATTCGCTCTCCGGATAGATGGAGTTGATATTTTCCTTCTCAAAGATCACGGAGACGCCCAGGTTCCGCAGCTCGCGGGTGTATTTGATGACATCCAGTGTGTTCCGGGAGAAGCGGGAGAGGGACTTGGTCAGGATCAGGTCGATCTTACCCTGTCTGCACTGGCGGATCATCCGCTGGAAATCCTTCCGGCTCTTGACCGACGTGCCGGTGATACCCTCGTCAGCAAAGACCTGGGTCATGGTCCATTCCGGGGTTTTCGTGATTTTTTCGGTGTAGTAGCTCATCTGCGCCTCGTAACTGGTGAGCTGCTCCTCGTCATCGGTGGAGACGCGGCAGTAGGCGGCTACCCGAAGGTGTTTTTTGGCGGCTTGGGCCTGGACGTCCTCCTGTTTGGGAGGAATGATAATGATCTTGGGAGCGGTGTCTGTCATTTTTGAAAACCTCCTTCTATAATTTGTCCATTTTTTAGCTCTGCGATGGCTCTGCGGTTTTGGATGGTGATCCGGCGGATGCTTGCGTGAAGCAGACCGGCATTCAGCTCGGTTTGAGATTCCAGCTTGGAGTATAACTGCCGCAGCCGTTTCGTCTCATATTCTTCCGGCCCAATTGCGTTCAGCCTTTCAACAGCAAGATCCATGGCGATTTTTCTGGCCGCATCCTCATCTACAGGGGCCATGCTCAGCATTTCTGCCAATTTCCATTGGAGTGTTTTTGCCTCAGCCGTCTCTATCAGCGGAACCTCTGGAGATTGAATGGCTTCGGGATCAGCAGCGAGGCGGTTTAGAATACTGCGGACCTGATCCTCTATGTACTTGGGAGGACTTCCAGCGCACAGCCGCCGGAGTTCCTTTTGCGCAGGCGTTTTTGAGGATGGCGCGGTTCTGGTTTTTCTCTGCGCCTGGGTTCTTTGGAAGTCTTCCCCCGGAACCAGGGCGGGGAAACCGCCGCTGCCGGTATACTTGGTGTTCTCCAGGATACGGGCCACCATGTTCTTGTTCCAGGGCTTGTCCCCATCATAAGCGGGGCCGCTGTCACGCAGATGTTCCGCCAGAGCTGCGAAGGACGCTCCCGCCAGATAGCGGCGGCAGATATCGCGAACCGCCTCCGCTTCGACAGCATACTCTTTGATTTTACCCTGCTCCATCCGATAGCCAAAGGGCAGTTTCCGATTGCTCGCCATTACCGCACCGTCCTCTCGATATTTTCCCGCAGCTCCAGCCCATTGAGAAGGCGGAACCGCAGGCGCTCGTTGCTTTCCACGATGATTTTGTCAACCATTTCGCTGAACAGCTCCCCATCGAAGGACTCCAGGAATTCCGGCCCATCATCAAGAATATCCAGCAGTTCCTGGGTTTGGGTAATGGTTTGGTTCTCTTCCGCATCCATAAGGCGGCTCTTGGCCTGTTTGGCGGTGCGGAGCTGTTCAGCCAGACGATTGCTCCGGGATATAAAAATGTCAGGATCGACAGCGCCTTGCTTTTTCAGCAGGGCCAGCAATCGTTCCTGACGGGTGAGTTCCGCTATTTGATTGTTCAGTTCCACAATGTCCAGACTCCAGAGCAGACGGCGGCTGCGGGCGGTCTGGAGATCCGAGAGAAGCTGTTCCAGGACCGGACGGCCCTGGTGCTGGAGTTTGTAGTACAGACGGAGGAATGCATCATATATTGACTCCTCCTGAATCGGAGAGGCCCCACATTTCTCCATAGCCTGATCATGTTGACGGCAAGCCCAGTATATTATCTTGCCATTCACTTTTCTACGAAACAGCGTCCCGCATTGGCCACAGCATATTTTTTGACGAAGTGGGTATGGAATATGACGTTTCATTGGGTTTCGTCCACCGCCTCGTTTGATCTTGAGCTGTTTTGCCGCCTCAAATATCTCTTTCGATATGATGGCAGGATGCGTGCCAGATGCGTAATACTGCTGCCGTTCACCATGGTTCTTTACCTGTACCATGGGCAGCGTATCGGTGGCGTATGTTTTCTGCCACAGGGAATCTCCGATGTAGCGTTCATTCGAGAGAATATATGTAATGGCACTATTCCGCCAGATGCGGTCATGTCCAATACGAACGGGAACACCGTCTTCATTCAACGATTTGGCGATGTCATCCATACTCCTTCCTGAGTGATATTCATGGAATATACGGCGGATTATTTTTTCCTGTTCCTCATTGACTACCAATCGGTTGTGAACGGCTGTGTATCCATAGGGGATTGCAGAGGGGAAGAAGGTGCCTTGCGCCATCCGCCGTCTGATGCCCATCCGCATATTTTGGGAAATAGATTCGCTTTCCTTCTGAGCCAGGGAGGCGAAGATCGCCGTCATCATCTCTCCGGAAACCATAGCGGTGTCGATGTTCTGCTCCTCGAAGCAGACGCTGACTCCGATATCCTTCAGTTCTCGCGTGACCTCCAGACAGTCCTTTGTGTTTCGTGCGAAACGGGAGATAGATTTGACCAAAACCCTATCGATTCGACCGCGCTTACAGTCGGCGATGAGGCGCTGAAAATCTTCTCGTTTTTCTGCTGACGTGCCGCTAATGCCTCTGTCGGCATAGATGTCTACCAGGTCCCAATCGGGAT
>JAAVHG010000038.1 GCA_014799855.1 Oscillibacter sp. | reverse complement strand
GGGCGGTAGCAACACTTCTACTTGTTTCCATTGTTCTTTTGTCAATTCATAGCGTTTCATGTCCCTATTTTCGCACTGTTAGGCCCTTTGTGCAATATTTATTTTTCAAACAAGGCCTAGCCGTCCCCTTTCCATATGTCCCATGGTATGGAATTNTGTCGATAAGGCGGTTCATTGCCCGAAANCCTCTCATNCGGTCCTGCGGACTGCTGGCTCCCACAGAAGGGGAGCNAAGATGGGATTACCTGCATCGCAACGCCTTGCCTTCCGCTTTGGGAGAGATACACCGCCGNNGGCAGTGACGNGGAGGGNGNTTCCCCTTCCGAACAACCTTAGCAAAGGGGGANGCNGCAAAAAGATCCAGGGATGGCNGNCGGGGCCATTCCTGGATCTTTACTTTAAATCGCAAAATTCCTATTGAACTGTGATATGTNCCTATGGTATAATGGAAAACAANAGAGAAAATGGNCATTATAACTAAATGGTAAACCNGATAGCCGCCGCTGGTAGCCGGAAACNGCGGCNCTAANGGNNTTACAGGGCAATCCGCCGCTTTTCCTCCGCGCTTCTTCGGGCCGCTTCCAGAATGCGGAGGACCTCCACCGCATCCTCGGGCCGCACTAGAAGGGGTTCTCCCTGGCGGATGGCCCGGTACAGATTGTCATAGAAGCCGCCGTAGCTGCCAATCTCCGTAGGGATCGTCTCCTCCGTCATTCCGTCCTCTCCGGCGGCGCAGAGGANGCCGTAATGGGCGGGGTCGTCCCGGCCCCANTCGGGACCGCNGGGGCGCGCGCCTGCCAGCANGGCGTGTTCNTGAACGTCCCGTCCGTATTTGACGAAGGACCCCTTCCGGCCGTTGACCATGAACTGAGGGCCCGGCTTGGCCACCAGCTCCCCGGCGGAGAGAGTGACCCGCTTATCGGGGTAGTAGAGGTGGAACTCAAACTTATCCACTCCGCCGGACTCCGGCCTCTGCTTCCGCATGTCCCCATAGACCTCCTCCGGAAGTCCGAAAAGGGCGTAGGCCTGGTCAATTAGATGGATGCCCAGGTCGTAGACGATATCCACGCCCCGGCCTCCCTGGTTTTTCCACTGCTTGGCGCTGAGCCCCTGGCGGAAGCGGTCNAAGTGGCACTCGTAGTCCACAATCTCCCCNAAACGCCCCGCCTGGATCAGTTTTTTNGCGGTGAGATAGTCCCCGTCCAGCCGCCGGTTCTGGTAGACGGTGAAAACCACTCCCCGCTCCTGGGCCAGTTTCAGAAGCTCNGCCGCCTCCTGGCTGGAAGCGGCCAGCGGCTTTTCGACTACCACATGCTTNCCCGCGCGGATGGCCTGGGCGGCCATAGGCACATGGAGGGGATTCGGCGTGTTCACCACCACCAGATCAATGTCCTCCTCCAGAAGATCCTCAAAGCGCCGGACTACCTCTACATAGGGATACTCCTCCCGGGACCGTTCTGTTGTCCTCTCGTAGANNTTTTTCAGGGNAAACCGGGGGTCCGCGTGGATGAAGGGAGCGTGGAAAATCCGGCCGGACATGCCGAAGCCGGCCAGCCCCACCCGAAGCTGAGCGTCCATAGAGATTCCTCCTTTTTCTGGATAAATTGGCATGGNTTCCACTTCATTATACGGAGCCNGCGGCGGCCTGTCAAGAACAGGGAGNAGACGGCANAACNGCCNAGGAACGGTTTGGCGGANCCGGAGGGAAATTGGGGAAAACCGGATGTGGGAGAAAAACCACCGGCNGGNGAATCATTACGGCGAAATGTTTTCCATTTTTTGAAAATTATCGGGATTTGTCCTGTGGCCNGGGAGGATTATCTTCCATATGCGTACAAATCGTTCCGGAGAAAGATGTGGANATGGGGAAGATTNCAATTTTTTCCTGAGCTTATATTCGCCGCGCCAGATTTGTGCAGGATTTGGTCTTGCAATTTATAGGAAACCGTGTATAATAATTTCGGCAGCTTTTTTTCGGTTAACATGAAAATCACCTCCCAAATACCCAAAATGGTAGTCGGAGAGTCCGGAATGTTCCGGACTGTCTTCCGAAGGAGGACAGTCAANCCCTTTGNCAGAAGGCCGCGTGTTTCNGGATACGGTTATATATGGCTGAAGTGGAAATTGAGAGGATTGTAGAGACGAAGTATGGCTGTTTTGANGAAAATGAAGAAAAACAAAAGCCTATGGGCAATTCTCCTGGTATGCGTGAGCCTTGGGCTGGTGCTGATGGGCGGAAAACACTATCTGGATTCCCTTCGGAACGACGTTATGGATCAGGCGNTTTCCAACGTCCTCGCCNTCACCCGGCAGCAGCAGCAATCCTTTGACGTGTTTATCTCTGGAGACCGGGAGCGTCTCTACAGCGCGGCTTTACATTTTTCCCATATGGATTCTCAGGATACGGGGATTCTTCAAGACCAGCTGGATATGTTTTCTCATGTGGACGCCACGTATACCCTCATCCATCTGGATACCGGCGTTTATTTTAATAACCATAACAGCAAGATATACCACCTGACCCCGGGGCAGATGGAAGCCTACCAAAGCCTGGAGGGCTCCGGCGTCCGCGAACCCTATGAAAGCCTCTATTCGGAGGATATTTCTTTCGGCTACTATGAGAGATTCACCTTTGCCGACGGCGCGCCGGGCCTGCTGCAGAAGAGCTACGACTGCGACGTCGTGTCCGAGGAATTTTCCCTGTCCTTTTATGACGGACAGGGGTTCGGATATGTGGTTACCCGGGAGGGAGAAATCCTTCTNCGCTCTGTGGANAGAGCGGGAGCGTATTCCGTTGACAATNTTTTCGAGATGGTGGCGGACACTCCCGAGAACCAGGCCGATCTGGAAGCCTTCAAAACCGCTATGGACGGCCAGGAAACCAGCACCATGGTCATTAACGGAGACGGCAGCGAGTGGATTTATACCTGCGTCTCCATACAAAACCAGGACGNCTGGTATCTTATCTCCGTGATTCCCAGCGCCGCCGTGACCANGGAAGTGGATGAAATCNTCCTCAANTCCCAGGCNATGCTGCTGATTTTTATGGTTCTGCTTATCCTGTTCCTCACCTTCTTCCTGCTGGTTTGGGTCAGCCGCAAGAATTTGGAGGAAAAGGATCTGGAAATCGACTACCGGGAGCGCCAGTTTGACATTTTTTCCAACCATCTGGCTATCAACAGCGACGATATTTACGTCATGCTGGACCAGGAACTGGAGGAAGTGGAGTATATCAGCCCCAACGTGGAGCGGGTGCTTGGCGTCACCGCGGAGGCGGTTTTGGAGGACGTCCGGGCCATCGGCCGCGGGCAGTATGAGTCCGGCAGCGTGGAATGGGAGGAGCTGCGGGCTATGAAGCCCGGAGACGTCATCAGCGGCATGATGACGGAGCGGACCAACGTCAAAACCCAGGAGCGCAAATGGTTCCAGGAAACTGTGTATTGCGTCTCCATTCAGGACAACTGCAAAATTATCGCCTATATCTCNGACCGCACCAAGGAGCGGAAGGTTCAGGATACCCTTTCCCAGGCGCTGGACATGGCNCANGTGGCNAACAAGGCCAAGACCACCTTCCTGGGCAGCGTCAGCCACGATATCCGCACGCCGATGAACGCCATCATGGGCCTGGTTATGCTGCTTCGTGAAGAGGCGGACAACCCGGATCAGGTTCGGGAGTATACCCAGCGGATCGACGCCGCCAGCCAGCACCTGNTGGGCTTGATCAACGACGTGCTGGACATGAACAAAATNGAGGGCGGCGGCGCTACCCTCAATCTGGTGGAGCTGAGCCTCCCCGAGATTATCGAGGAGCTGAACACCATCATCCGCCCCCAGACCAAGGCGAAGAACCAGACCTTCAAGATCTTCGCCTCCTCCTTTGCCAGCGAGCATCTGGTTGGCGACAAGCTGCGGATTAACCAGATTTTAATCAATATCCTNTCCAATGCCGTGAAATACACCCCCGAGGACGGGACCATCGAGATGTGGGTCAACGAACTGCCCCAGAAGATGGCGGACTACAGCCACATTCAATTCATCGTCCGGGACAACGGCCAGGGCATGAGCGGGGATTACCTGAAGGTGATTTTCGATCCNTTTACCCGGGAGCAGAACGGCAGCACCAACAAAATCCAGGGCACCGGCCTGGGCATGGCCATTACCAAGAGCCTGGTGGATTTGATGGGCGGCACTATCCGGGTGGAGAGCAAGATTGGCGAGGGCTCCACCTTCTATGTGGANCTGGAATTNAAGAANCAGGATAAGGTTGACGATCCGAAATTCTGGGAGAACAACGGCGTGGTCCGCATGATTCTGGCGGANGACGACGAGGAGATCTGCCGCAATGTGGTGCGGGCCATGTCCAGAACCGGNGTGAAGGTGGACTATGCCACCAGCGGCGTCAAGGCTGTGGAGATGATGCGCNGCGCCAGAGAGCGGGGCGAGCCCTATAGCCTGATGCTGCTGGATTGGAAGATGCCGGATTTGGACGGCCTGGAGACCGTCCGGCTGATCCGGAAGAATTACTCGGATAAAATTCCCATTGTCTTCTTCACCGCGTATGATTGGAGTGAAATTGAGAATGAGGCTATGGAAGTGGGCGTAGAGCATTTCCTGCCTAAGCCCTTCTTCCTGCACAACTTCAAGGCCGCCATTACCCGGGTTATGGGCACCCAGAAGCGCCAGCCGAGGCTGGANCCGGGAGACAGCGTCGTCCGGGACCGCCATATTCTGGTGGTGGANGACATGGAGGTCAACCGGATGATCCTGGTGAAGATCCTGACCTCCCTGGGCGCTGTCTGCGACACGGCGGAAAACGGNCAGGATGCCNTTGACAAGTTTACGGCTTCTCCCAAGGGAGACTATGATATTATCTTGATGGACGTACAGATGCCTGTGNTGGACGGCCATGCCGCCACGNGGGCNATCCGGAGCAGCGGCCATCCCGACGCNGNGNGCATATCNATNATCGCCATGACAGCCAACGCCTTTGTGGACGATGTGCGGGACGCCCTGGCCGCCGGTATGGACGCTCATGTGGCCAANCCCATCGTTTTGGACCAGCTGAAGAACACCATTCAAGAAGTTTTGGACCGAAAAGCTACATAATTGTTTTTAATAGGAAGAGAGGAGCAGTTTCATGGATTTTCTGAAAGAATTGGAAGATATGGGCGTGGATGTGTCCGAGGGCCTGGAGCGGGTCATGGGGGATAAGGACCTCTATCAAATGATGTTTGATATGTTCGTCTCCTCTGTCGAGGGNTCTCCCATCAGCCTGGATGAGTTTAACGGCGGCGACCTGACGGGTCTGATTGCCAAAGTCCACACCTTGAAGGGCATTACCGGCAACCTCTCCATTACACCCCTCTTCACCAGCTATACCAAAACCCTGACGCTCCTCCGGGACAATCAGCCGGCAAAGGCCCGGGAGGCTTTTACCCAGCTGCTGCCTGTCCAGGAGAAGATCCTTGCCTGCATCCGCCAGCGTGATACCTGAGAAGGGACCTTGGGGCCGAAAAATTACATGTGAGGAGGCGCGGATATGTCGCAGGAGCGAAAGAAGCTGTTGATTGTAGACGACACGGAGATCGATAGAATTATTCTCAAGAGCATACTCTGTACGGAGTTTGAGGTTCTGGAGGCCAACAGCGGCAACATGGCCTTTGAGTTCATCACTTCCAAAAAGGATGATTTGAACGCGATTCTGATGGATATCTCCATGCCCAACATCGACGGGTTCGACGTGCTTCAATTCATGCGGGACAAAGGGATCGAGGATATTCCCGTTTTCCTGGTAACGGCGGAGCCCACTCTGGCCAACGTAGAGCGGGCTATGGAGTACCATGTGGCGGAGTTTATTGGAAAGCCCTTTGAAAAGGATGATATCCTCCGGCGGATTCGCTCCCGTCTGGGTGTTATGCCCAAGTATGATTTGGATAAGAGCAAATTGACGGAGACGGAGAAGTATATTGCCGACCTGGAGGTTTTCTATAAAAATTACCTGTACGCCTTTGGAAAGGAAGATACCCATTACCGGATTATGATGGATCTCATGGAGATTCTTCTGACCCATTATAACCGGGTTTCCCGAAGCGTGCGGCTCAATGAGGATAATATCAAGCTTATCAGCAAGGCGGCCTATTTCTGCGATATCGGAGAAATGCTGGTTCCCGATAAGCGGCTGCAAATGCTGCAGGGCGTTAAGTCCAAGGATATGAAAATCGGCCACACGGAGCTGGGATCGGCCCTGATCCGGCTGAACCGGTCGGAGCAGTGCAGCTACTTCGTGGAGGTCTGCGCCAGTATGTGCCTCCGCCATCACGAGCGGTATGACGGGCGGGGNTATCCCGGCCAGATTAAAGGCGAAAACAACTCCGTATTCAATCAGTTCTGCCGCATGGTGGACGAATTTGACCAGCGGCGCTCCAAATTCTACGGAGACGCGGCCAAGCCGGTCAGCTTCGTTATTAAGCGCATGATCCANGACGACACCGGCATGGTCAGCCAGGAGGTCTACACCGTTTTGGAGGAATGCGAGAAGCAGATTTTCAATTATTTCATGAAGAAGGACTTCTAATCATATCCGCACATAAAATTTCCGCCTTTTGTGTGTGGAGAGTNTTTCGCGGCGCGGGAAGAAGTATTTTAGTATGATTTNCTTTTGGGGCCCTCTCTAACAAACGAAAAGGATGTATCAATATGGATCATCAAGAGCTTTACAGGCAAGAGAATACGGGCACGCTGCTTATCATTGACGACGACGCCGTGAACCGCGCCGTTCTGCGCAAGATTTTCTCCCCGTTCTATGATGTGCAGGAGGCGGAAAACGGCCAGGTGGGCCTGGCGGCGCTGCTGTCTTCCGAGAAGCAGTTCTGCGCTGTGCTGCTGGATGTGATCATGCCGGTCATGGGCGGCATTGAGGTGCTGCGGCAGATGCGGGCCGTGGGCATGTTGGAGCGGATTCCCGTGTTTTTNATTACGGCGGAGGACAGCGCCGACGTGGTTCGGGCGGCCTACCAAATGGGCGTCATGGACGTGATCAAAAAGCCGGTCATTTCCTANGTGGTTTTGCGGCGGGTAGAGTCCGTTATCGAGCTTTTCCAGGCCAGAAAGAACCTGCGGCAGGTGGTGGAAACCCAGCAGATGGCCATTGTGGAGCAGGCCAAGAAAATCATTCAGCTGAACGAGGGCATGATTGTGGCCCTGGCTACCGCCATTGAGTTCCGAAACGAGGAGTCCGGNGGCCACGTCCAGCGGATTTCCCAAATTACCCGGCTGATGCTGGAAAATACNGCCTTTGGCGACGGNTTGAGCAAGGAGGAAATCGACAATATCGCCTTGGCCTCNATNATGCACGACGTGGGNAAGATNACCATCCCCGANGCCATTCTNACCAAGCCCGGCCGGTTNACCCCGGANGAGTACGAGATCATGAAGACCCACACCACCAAGGGCGTGGTGCTTTTGGACAGCATNCCCCAGCTGCAAACTACCGGGATTTACGAATACGCCCGCGATATTGCCCTCCACCACCACGAGCGCTGGGACGGCAGCGGCTACCCGGATCATTTGAAGGGCGACGAGATCTCCCCCTGGGCCCAGGTAGTGTCTCTGGCGGATGTGTACGACGCCCTCAGCTGCAAGCGGGTCTATAAGGCCTCCTACTCCCGGGAGAAAGTCGTTGAGATGATTTCAACCGGCCAGTGCGGCATGTTTAACCCGAAGCTGCTGGA
>JAAVHG010000037.1 GCA_014799855.1 Oscillibacter sp. | reverse complement strand
CCGAAGTCCACGGGAGCGGTGGTGTTCACATATACCTTTACCGGCGTTTTTTTCTCCGAATTGGCAATATAATCAATAATTTCCTGAGCGTTCATGAAGAAACCTCCCTGTTTCCGTCAGCTGTTTTCTCCAAACAGAATTTTCTGCAAATCATACACCCCGCAGGGCTTTCCCGGCAGCAGCCGCGCCATGTGCAGCGCGCCGTTGACAAAAATCTGGCGGCTGGCGGCCCGGTGGGTGAACTCCANTTCCTCGTCGGGACCGAAGAAATGGACGGTATGGGTCCCNGCCACAGTGCCGCCCCGGAGGGCGTGAACGCCGATCTCCCCCTTNCCCCGCTTGCCGCAGTTTCCCTCCCGGCCATAAACCGGAGCCAGGGCATGGGCGGGGTCGATGGCCTCCACCANCAGCCTGGCGGTGCCGCTGGGNGCGTCGGCCTTCTGGTTGTGGTGGGTCTCGGTGATCTCAATGTCAAAATCCGGCTTCAGCACCCCGGAGACCTGTTCCAGAGCCCGGACCAGCACCGCCACGCCCAAAGAGTAATTAGCGCTCCAGAGAACCGGGGCGTACTTTCCCAAATCCCGCAGCCGCTCCAGCTCCGCCGGGGAGAACCCGGTGGTGCCGGANAGGAGGGGCGTTCCGGTGTGGCGGACGTAGGAGGCGATTTCCGGCAGGGCCTCCGGCCGGGAGAAGTCGATAACCACGTCGGCCCGCTTCCCCGCGAGACTGTCCAGGTCCCGGCGGCCCAGGGCGGCCACCACCTCATCCCCGCCCGCCCGGGCAGTCTCGGCGATGAGCGTCCCCATCTTCCCCCGGCCAATCAGCAGAAATCTCACAGCAGGCCCGCCTTTCTCAGGCTCTCCCGGAGAACGTTCTGGTGCTCCTGGCTCATCTCGCAGAGAGGCAGGCGCATGGGGCCCACGTTGAGGCCCATCATGTTCATGGCGGACTTGACGGGAATGGGGTTGACCTCAATGAACAGATTATTCATCAGCTCCAGGAACTTCAGGTGGTTGGCCAGGGCCTCCGCCTGACGGCCCGCGAACCAGTCGGCGGTAATCTGGTGGCACATGGCGGGCATGACGTTGGCGTAGACGGAGATCACGCCGCTGCCGCCGACGCTCATCAGGGGGATGGTGATATCGTCGTTGCCGGAGTAGAGGGCGAAGTCCGGCCCCACACAGTGGGCGATTTTCATGGCGTAGGCCATATCGCCGCTGGCCTCCTTGATTCCGGCAATGTTGGGATGCGCGGAGAGCTTTTCCACCACGGACACCGGGATAGAGCACCCGGTACGGCCGGGGACGTTATAGAGCAGGCAGGGGATGTGCACCGCGTCCGCCGTGACGGCGAAGTGGCGGTACATGCCCTCGGGATTGGCCTTATTGTAGTAGGGGGCGATGAGCAGCAGGGCGTCGGCCCCCATGTCCTGGTACTCCACGCTCTTTTCCAGCTGGGTGGCGGTGGAGTTGGAGCCGCTGCCCACGATGACCGGAACCCGGCCGTTGACTACCTTGATGGTGTGGGCCACCACGGCGGCGTCCTCCTCGTGGCTCATGGTGGAGTATTCTCCGGTGGTGCCCAGAGTCAGGATGGCGTCGGTGCCCCCCCGGATCTGCCGCTCCAGCAGGTCGGTCAGCACGTCGAAGTTGACGGTGCCGTCCTCATGGAAGGGGGTGATCATGGCGACAATCGAGCCCTTGATGTTTTGGAATTTCATACGCGCGTCCTCCGTAGATAAATTTTTGACTGTTTCCGGCCTCCCCAAGGCGGGGCGCGGGCCGCTCCGCCGGGGCAAAAGAAAAGAGCAGAGGCGCGCCCTCTGCCCGCAATCCCATCCGCGCCTCTGGCGGTGGAAAGCTGATGGCGGATAGCGCAACCGCGGTTTTCCCCCGCGGACAGTCCCGCGGGTATTTCCCACGGACCCACCTCCCGCCCGCGCCCGGCCGGGAGATTCGGCGGACTTGCCCTCCCTCCGTTCTCAGCCCGCCGGCTCCCGGAGTTCCATCGCGTCCGCGCCTCTATCTCTTTGATATGGTGTATCTTATCATGAACGGGGAGCGCTTGCAAGAGGGGATCTGAAAAAATCATCCCTCCGGCAAAGGCATCTCTTGTCAAAACCGCCCAATTTCCGTCACATTACCCCCTCAGAAGCCCCCGGCCGGCAAGGCCGTTTTCCTCCCAAACCCCCTTGGCGGAAGGCTAAACCTGTGGTACAATATGTGGAAAAACCGCCGGCCCCGCCCAGGGTCCGGCAAAGGAGGCCTGTTCATGCCGGTTGTGGATCACCGCCGCCGCCTGCACCAAATCCCGGAGCTGGACGACCAGCTTCCGGAAACCTGTTCCTATGTGCGCTCCGTTCTGGAGCCGCTGGGCTGCGAAATTTCCTCCCCCATTCCCGGCAGCGTCTGCGCCTTTTTCGACGCCGGGAAGCCCGAAACCGCCGCCTTCCGGGCGGATATGGACGCTCTTCCAGTGGAGGAGCGGACCGGCCTGCCCTTCGCCTCCCGCCATGACGGACGGATGCACGCCTGCGGCCACGACGGCCACACCGCCATGGCNCTGGATCTGGCGGAATACGTGTCACNGCACATCCGGGANCTNCCCCGGAACGTCCTCNTNCTCTTCCAGCCGGCGGAGGAAACCACCGGAGGCGCCAAGCGGATCTGCGAATCGGGCATNCTGGCCCAGCGCCGGGTAAGCCGGATTTTCGGCCTCCACCTGTGGCCGGGTCTGACCGCGGGACAGGTNTTCTCCCGCCCCGGCCCCCTGATGGCGCGGGCCAACGANGTCACCGTCACAATCACCGGGAAAAGCGTCCACCTCAGCCGGGCCTCGGAGGGCCGGGANGCCCTGACAGCGGGGGCCGNGTACCTCCGCCGGGCCTACGCNATGATGGANACGCTTCCCCCATCGGTCCCCCGGGTGCTGCGGTTCGGAAAAATGGTCTCCGGAACCGTGCGGAACGCCGTCAGCGGAAAAACCGTTTTGGAGGGAAGCCTGCGGACCTANCAGGAGGAGGTCTACCGCCTCTGCCGGGAAAAGCTGGCCGCCATCGGGGCGGATATCCAGGCGGANACNGGCTGCGGCGTGGAGGTNCGNCTCAGCGAGGGGTATCCGGCGGTGTGGAACCACGAGGGGCTGTATGAGGAGCTTCTCCGGAAGCTGGGGCCGGACGCCCCCCTGCCNCTGGCCTCCCCGGTGCTGGCGGCGGAGGATTTTTCCTTCTACCAGAGGGAGATCCCCGGCGTGTTCTGCTTCCTGGGCACAGGCCCGACGGCGGAGCTTCACGCCCCGGACTTCACCTTTGACGACGAGGCCATACTCCCCGCNGGGACGGCGTTTCTCCGCCGCCTGCTGGCTCTGGAATAAGCCGATNNTCCCCCCAGATCCGCCGGATGNCGGAAAGCGCTGGACAAGGGGCGGATGGGGGCCGTATACTGGGCGCAGCGGAGAGGNCGGCAGCCNCTCCTATTCCGCAAANGNCTGTTTGTCCCGGTCGATCTGCTTTTGATAGCGGTCCTGCTCGGAGAAGACGCAGCCGCAGTATTTCTGCATGTAGAACCCCAGCTCACGGGCCCTCCGGTTGCCCTCCCGGAAATTGGGGCGGAAGTCCCGGTAGAGNAATTCCACGCCGAACTCTTCGGCGAAGCGCTCCGCCGCCCGGGCGATGCCGTCGTGGTCCTGGTAAAGNCTGGCCAGGAGGGTTGTGGTGAAGGCGGCAAAGCCGTGCTCCGCCGCGTACCGGGCGGTTTCCCGGAGGCGGTGTTCGTAGCAGTAGGCGCAGCGGCCGTCNATATCGTCCGCCACCTGGCGGACAAACTCCCGGAGNCCGTAGTCCTCCNGTACNCGGACCTCCATGCCGATAGTGGGCGCGTATTCCAGCAGGCAGTCCCGCCGGGCCTGGTACTCCTTCCAGGGGTGGATATTGGGGTTGTACCAAAAGGCCGTGGGCTCGATCCCCTCCGCCCGGAGGGGGTCGATGCAGGAGAGGGAACAGGGCGCGCAGCAGACGTGCAGCAGTACGGATTTCATGGCGGCGCTTTCCTTTCTTTCGTTATGGTCGGACATTCATCATNAGTATAGCATAAACGCGGAAAATGGCAATCCAAAAAACACGGTTTTCATTCACAAATTCTTTACAGTCTTTGCTGATTTTGCCGATTGCGAATCCGGTCGAAAGAGTGTATGATATAGCCTGAACGTCTTTGGTTTTTAGCTAAGATGTTTGTCTCCCGCCGCCAAAGGGCGGTTGGATTGTTTTTCCCTGAAGGAGGAAATGACTTTGAAAGTCGGTCTTGACGTAGGGTCCACCACCATCAAGTGCGTGGTGCTGGACGATGCGGACAACGTGCTGTACAGTACATATGAGCGGCATTTCAGCCATATTGTAGAGAAGTCCGAGGAGCTTCTGCGGCGGGTGGCGGATCAATACGTCCCCGGCGGACGGGCCGCCTTCGCCATCTCCGGCTCCGCCGGCATGGGCATGGCGGAGAGCGTGAAGGTTCCCTTTGTGCAGGAGGTCTTCGCTACCCGCGTGGCCGCCAATAAGCTGGCCCCCGGCACGGACTGCGTGATTGAATTGGGCGGCGAGGACGCGAAAATCCTCTTCCTCACCGGCGGCACNGAGGTCCGGATGAACGGCTCCTGCGCCGGAGGCACCGGGGCCTTTATCGANCAGATGGCNACNCTNNTGAAAATGACCGCCGACGAAATGGACGAGGCCGCCCAGCGGGCGGAGAAAACCTATACCATCGCCTCCCGGTGCGGCGTGTTNGCCAAAAGCGACATNCAGCCCCTCATCAACCAGGGGGCGANGGCGGAGGACATCGCCGCCAGCATCTANCAGGCGGTGGTGAACCAGACGATCGCGGGNCTGGCCCANGGCCGGCCCATCAAGGGGAACATNCTCTATCTGGGCGGTCCCCTCACCTTCTCCCANACGCTGCGGGAGAGCTTTGACAAAACCCTTGGGGTNCAGGGNNCCTGCCCGGACCACAGCCTGCTGTTTGTNGCNATGGGCGCGGCGCTGTACTCCGACCAGACCTTCAACCTCCGGCGGGTGGCGGAAAATCTGGGCGCCCACGGGGCGGCGGAAACCTACCGCAGCCAGCCGGCCCTNTTTGAAAACCANGAGGAGTACGATGCNGTTCCAGGCCCGCCACGCCAAGGCCTCCGTGCCCAGGGCTCCCTTCGGGGCGGATTACGCCGCGCCGGTCCANATCGGCATCGACTCCGGCTCCACCACCGTCAAGGTGGCGGTCATCGACCAGGAGGCCCGGCTCCTCTTCACCGATTACCAGCCCAACCTGGGCAATCCCGTGCCCNTGATCCGGGGCGTTNTGGAACGGCTNTATGACGGGCATCCGGCCCTGCATGTGGCCTCCGTCACCACCACCGGCTACGGGGAGGATCTGGCNAAAAACGCCTTCCACGCCGACTACGGCGTGGTGGAAACCGTGGCCCACTTCACCGCCGCGCGGCATTTNCTGCCNAATGTGGACTTCATCATCGACATNGGCGGCCAGGACATGAAGTGCTTCAAAATCGACCAGGGGGCCATCAGCAATATTTTCCTCAACGAGGCCTGCTCCTCCGGCTGCGGCAGCTTTNTGCAGACCTTCGCCCAGGCCCTGGGGTACGACGTGCGGGAGTTCGCCCGGCTGGGCCTCTTCGCCAACCGCCCGGTGGACCTGGGAAGCCGCTGCACCGTCTTTATGAACTCCAGCGTGAAGCAGGCCCAGAAGGACGGGGCGACCATTGAAAATATCTCCGCGGGCTTGTCCATCAGCGTGGTCAAAAACGCCATTTACAAGGTGATCCGGGCCTCCTCTCCCGAGGAGCTGGGCCGCCATATTGTGGTCCAGGGAGGCACCTTTTATAATGAGGCGGTTCTCCGGGCCTTTGAGAAGGAAATGGGGACGGAGGTCATCCGCCCCGACATCGCCGGACTGATGGGGGCCTTCGGCGCGGCCCTGTACGGCCGGGGCAAAGCCGCNCACGGCCAGGCCAGCGCATTGCTGGACCGGGNGGCCTTAAAAACCTTTTCCCAGGAAACNNNNAGCNNNNTCTGCGGNCNCTGCGGNAACAACTGCCAGCTNACCGTCAACACCTTCGCCAACGGCGAGACCTTTATCAGCGGCAACCGCTGCGACCGCCCCGTCACCGGCAAGNCGGACACCGGGGAGCGGAACCTCTACGCCTATAAGCGGCGGCTGATTCTGGGCTATAAGCCCGTCCCCGGCAAACGGGGAAAAATCGGCCTGCCCCTGTGCCTGAACATGTGGGAGCTGCTTCCCTTCTGGCACACCTTCTTTACCAAGCTGGGCTTCGCCGTATACCACAGCCCCCTGTCCAGCCGGGACCTCTACTTAAAAGGCCAGGGCACCATCCCCAGCGACACCGCCTGCTTCCCGGCAAAGCTGGCCCACGGCCACATCGAGGCCCTGTCCAGGCTGGGGCTGGACGCCATCTTCTACCCCTGCATGACCTACAACATCGACGAGGGCCTGGGGCAGAACCACTACAACTGCCCTGTGGTGGCCTACTACCCGGAGGTGATCGCCGGGAACTGCCCGGAGATCAAGGATACCAAGTTTATCTACGACTATGTGGGCATCCACCGGCCCAAGGATTTCACCAAGAAAATCTACAAAATCCTGGGCCAGTATTTCCCCGGCGTCTCCAAAAANGAGATCCAGCAGGCCGCCNACGCGGCNTACGCCGANTACGCCAACCACATGGCCCTCATCCGGAAGGAGGGGGACCGGGTNATCAACCAGGCCCGCTCCGAGGGCNGGCGGATCATCGTTCTGGCGGGNCGGCCCTACCACGTGGACCCGGAGGTCAACCACGGCATNGACGCCCTGCTGACCCGCTTCGGCGCGGCGGTNNTNACNGAGGACTCCNTTTCCAACCGGGTGGANAANTTCCCCACCACNGTGCTGAACCAGTGGACCTACCACTCCCGGCTCTACGCGGCGGCCAAATACTGCGGGGACCAGAAGGACATGGACCTGGTCCATCTGGTCAGCTTCGGCTGCGGCGTGGACTCCATCACCTCCGACGAGACGCGGGAGATTCTTCAAGGAGCCAATAAGCTGTACACCCAGCTGAAAATCGACGAAATNACCAACCTGGGCGCGGTGCGCATCCGCCTGCGGAGCCTGTTCGCCGCCTTGGACGAGCAGAGCGAATCGCGCGAAGAGGAGGCTTGANCAACCATGGAAACCCAATACCCCGTTTTTACGGAGGAAATGAAGGAAACCCACACCATCCTGATTCCCAACATGGCCCCGGTGCAGTTCCGGATTCTGGCGGCGGCCATGCGCCACAAGGGCTACCGGGTGGAGCTTCTGGGCAACTGCGGCAGCCAGGTTTCGGAGCTGGGCCTGAAATACGTCCATAACGACACCTGCTACCCGGCCCTGCTGGTGATCGGCCAGTTCCTGGACGCCTTGCAGTCGGGGAAGTACGATCTGGACCGCACCGCCCTGATCATCACCCAGACCGGCGGCGGATGCCGGGCCTCCAACTACATCTTNCTCCTGCGGAAGGCCCTGGAAAAGGCCGGCCTGGGCCANATTCCCGTGCTGAGCCTGAACTTCTCCGGCTTGGAGAAGGGCAACAGCCTGCCCATGGATCTGAACTTTATCCGGATGGTCCTGGCGGCNATCTACTACGGCGACCTTCTGGTGACCCTGAAGGCCCAAACGGCCCCCTACGAGATCCACCCCGGCGACGCCGCCGCCCTGCAGGAAAAGTGGCTGGACGTGATCTGCGGCTGGATGCTGGAGGGCCACGGCTTCGGCCAGATGGAAATGATGGGGGCCATGCCCAAAATCGCCGCCGCCTTCGCCGATATTCCCCGCCGCAAGACCCCCAAGGTGAAGGTNGGCGTGGTGGGGGAGATCTANGTGAAATACTCCCCTCTGGGCAACAACGACCTGGAAGCCTTNCTGGCCACCCAGGACTGCGAGGTGAATCTGCCGGGACTGATGGGCTTTGTCCAATACTGCGCCTACAATCCCTCGGAAACCGCCCGGCTCTACGGCGGCTCCTTCCTGGAAAANCACGTCTCCGACGTGATCCTGGGCTACATCGCCCCNATGGAAAAGGTGATTATCCANGCCCTGGAGAGCAATAATTTCCACGCCCCCCTGCCCTTCTCCAAGCTGACNAANCTCACCGANGGCCTCATCAGCAAGGGGGACAAGATGGGNGAGGGCTGGCTCCTCACCGCCGAGATGGTGGAGCTGATCCAGGCGGGCTATGAGAACATCATCTGCGCCCAGCCCTTCGGCTGCCTGCCCAACCACATCTGCGGCAAGGGCATGATCAANAAAATCCGGGAGCTGTANCCGGAGGCCAACATCACCCCCATCGACTACGACCCCAGCGCCACGCGGGTGAACCAGGAGAACCGTATCAAGCTGATGCTGTCCGTAGGCCGGGAACGGCTGATGGAGCGGNTGGCGGAGTCNCCGGAAACCGCCGTCTCCTCCGGCTCCGGCGCGGCGGTGCGGAAGGACCCGGCCTTTGCTTAACCCCTCCCTATCCCCAGGAGGCCGCTTCGCGCGGCCTCTTTTTTCGCCTTTTCCCGGAAAAAGCCGGAAAACCACAGTTGACGGAACCGGCCATTAGGCGGTATAATATTATGATTTATGATCCGGCGCGTTGACGGTAAACCCGCCGAAAACGCACAGGCGGCATCCGCCGGAGGCAGGGAGGAACGACATGTGGATCGCGGACAAATGGCGGGACTATGAGCTGCTGGACTGCGGCGGTGGAGAGCGCCTGGAGCGCTGGGGCCGCCAGGTGCTGGTGCGNCCGGACCCCCAGGCCATCTGGGAGACCCCCCGCCGCCATCCCGGCTGGAAGCGGGCCGGGGGCCGGTATCTGCGGTCCAGAACCGGCGGCGGCCANTGGGAAAAGGAGGCCCTGCCGGANAGCTGGCGGCTGGAATACGGGGATCTCACCTTTCAGGTGAAGCCCATGAACTTCAAGCACACGGGCCTCTTCCCGGAGCANGCGGTGAACTGGGATTTTGTCACGGAGAAAATCCAAACCGCCGGACGGCCCGTCAGCGTNCTGAACCTNTTCGCNTACACCGGCGGGGCTACCGTGNCCTGCGCCAAGGCGGGGGCCAGCGTGTGCCACGTGGACGCGGCAAAGGGCATGGTAGCCTGGGCCAGGGAAAACGCCCGGCTGTCGGGACTGGAGGAGGCCCCCATCCGCTGGATTGTGGACGACTGCGGCAAGTTCGTGGAGCGGGAGATCCGCCGGGGACGGCGGTACGATGCCATCATCATGGACCCCCCCAGCTACGGCCGGGGCCCCGGCGGCGAGGTCTGGAAGCTGGAGGAAAACCTCTACGGCTTCGTGAAGCTCTGCGCCGGCGTTTTGTCGGACAAGCCCCTGTTTGTGCTGATCAACTCCTACACCACGGGTCTGGCCCCGTCGGTGCTGGGGTATCTCTTAAACCTTCTGGTGGCGGAAAAATACGGCGGGAAGTGCGCCTGGGACGAGCTGGGCCTCCCTGTCACGGAGACGGGCCTTGCCCTCCCCTGCGGGGCCGCGGGCCGGTGGATAAGCCAGTGATGAACCGGATACTGGGTTATGGTTTCTCCCTTGGCTGCGGCGCCCTTCCGGCACTGGCTGTGTTTGCGTGTTTCTTCCCTCCGCGGCAGCGGCGGCTGGCAGATATGCGGCTGTCCAGCTCCGTCTGGCGGGAGGGGATGCTGGCGCTGTTCTGGATGTTTTGCGGCGGCATGGCCCTGCTGACGCTGACGCCCCGCTGGGTGGTGTGGTCCTTGATAGACTGCCTCCACGGCTATAGGTGGAATGTGGGAGGATATCCCTTTTTTGAGAGGGGAACGATGAATCTGAAGCCCTTTCAGACCTTTCGGTTCGATACGTATATTCTGGCCGGAAATATCATTATGTTTACCCCCTTCGGCTTCTTCGCCGCCCTGCTTTGGCGGGGATATACCTGGCGGCGGGCCCTGCTGACCGGGGTGTGCATCACCGGCTTTATCGAGTGCTGGCAGCTTTGCGTGGGCCGGGCCTTTGATATTGACGATCTGCTGTTCAACACCCTGGGGGTGCTCTGCGGCTTCTGGATTTGGCTGGGGCTCAGGCGGCTGGCCCCCGATTTTGTCCGGGCCTTTCATGTGAGGCCCTGTAAGGAATGATGTTATGTCAACCATGATTCAAACGGAAACCCTCCGCTTCTCCTATCCGGGGGACGAGGGCGGCAAGCCCGTCCACGCCCTGCGGGGAGTGGATTTGGAGATTGAAAAGGGCACGTTTGTGGCGGTTTTGGGCCACAACGGCTCGGGAAAGTCCACTCTGGCAAAGACCTTCAACGCGGTGCTTCTTCCGGTTGGAGGCCGGGTATACGTGGCCGGGATGGACACGCTGGACGAAAACCTCCTTCTGGCCGTCCGCCAGCGGGTGGGCATGGTCTTCCAGAACCCCGACAATCAAATCGTCGCCAATGTGGTGGAGGAGGACGTGGCCTTCGGCCCGGAGAATCTGGGCGTTCCCAGCGAAGAGATCCGCCAGCGGGTGGACGACGCTCTCCGGTCTGTGGGAATGTATGATTTCGTCCGCCACGCCCCCCACCTCCTCTCCGGCGGACAGAAGCAGCGGATCGCCATCGCCGGGGTGCTGGCCATGGAGCCGGACTGCATCGTCCTGGACGAGGCCACCGCCATGCTGGACCCCATGGGGCGGCGGGAGGTCCTCTCCACCGTCCACCGTCTGAACCGGGAGAAGGGCGTCACCGTGGTCCTTATCACCCACCACATGAACGAGGCGGAGGACGCCGACCGGGTGGTGGTCATCGACGACGGGAAGGTGGTTCTGGACGGAACTCCCCGGGAGGTTTTCACCCAGGTAGGGCATCTGCGGTCCATGGGGCTGACGGTGCCGGACACGGTGGACCTGCTGAACCGCCTCCGGCAGAACGGCGTGGACGTGCCCCTGGACGCCCTGTCCGTGGAGGAATGCGCCGACGCCATAGCGGCGGCTCTTGGCGCGTCCGGCTCCGGCGGTTGAGGCCGTCCTGCCCGCCCTATACCGCGGCGGCGACAGGACAGAGGCCAGCCTCTTCCGGCCTGTATCCCGTTTCGGAAGGAACGGGCCCCGGCCGCTCCGAATTCCTGATTATGGGGGGAACCATCTTGGAGAACTTAAAGCCCATTTTACAGATTCAGCACCTGACCCACACTTACAGCGCCGGAACGCCCTTTCAGCGCAGCGCCGTGGAAGACCTCTCCTTCGACGTGTACGACGGGGAGTTTCTGGGGATTATCGGCCACACCGGGTCCGGAAAATCCACCCTCATTCAGCACCTGAACGGCCTGCTCAAGCCCACCTCCGGCCAGGTGCTTCTGGAGGGCCGGGACATCTGGGCGGAGCCCAAGAAAATCCGGGACGTGCGCTTCCGGGTGGGGCTGGTCTTTCAGTACCCGGAGCACCAGCTTTTCGAGGAAACCGTCTACAAGGACATCGCCTTCGGCCCCGGCAATCAGGGCCGCACCGGGGACGATCTGGACCGCTGCGTCCGGGAGGCGGCGCGGCTGGCGGGCGTTCGGGACGACCAATTGGAAAAGTCCCCCTTCGAGCTGTCCGGCGGGCAGAAGCGGCGGGTGGCCCTGGCGGGCGTGCTGGCTATGGAGCCGGAGGTGCTGGTGCTGGACGAGCCCACCGCGGGCCTGGACCCGGCGGGACGGGAAAACCTGATGGCCAACATCCAGGACTACCACCGCCTCCACGGGGGCACCATCGTTCTGGTGAGCCACAGCATGGACGAAATCGCCCGGAACGCCGACCGGATTCTGGTGCTGAAACGGGCCCATATTCTGATGGAAGGGACTCCCGCCCAGGTGTTCGCCCGGTCGGAGGAGCTGATGAGCGCCGGACTGGACGTGCCCCAGATCACCCGCGTGGCCCTGGCTCTGCGGGACCGGGGCCTCCCCATCGACCCGGCGGTCTACACCGTGGAGGCCTTGGAGCGGCAGCTTCTGGCCCTTCGGAAGGGAGGCACGCCATGCTGAAGGACATCACCCTGGGCCAATTCTTCCCTGGGGACACCCCGGCCCACCGGCTGGACCCCCGGACAAAGATTCTGCTGGTCCTCTTCTATATCATCGCCCTTTTCTGCGCCAAGGATTTCCTCACCTACGGCATTCTGGTCCTGACTCTGGCCCTGTGCGTGCGGATCTCCCGCGTGGGCCTGCGGGCGCTGGTGCGGGGGCTGAAGCCCATCCTCTTTATCCTGATTTTCACGGCGGTGCTGAACCTCTTCTTCACCCCCGGAGAGACATACCTCCTGACGCTGGGGCCTCTGCGGATCTCCGACACAGGCCTTCACAATGCCTTTTTCATGGTGCTGCGTATCATGATGCNGATTATGGGCACCTTTTTGATGACCNATACCACCAGCCCCATCAGCCTGACCGACGGNCTGGAGCGGCTGATGAACGGNTTGAAGCGGCTGCGGGTGCCGGTCCACGAGCTGGCNATGATGATGTCCATCGCCCTGCGGTTCATCCCNACCCTTGTGGAGGAGACCGACAAGATTATGGCGGCCCAGAAGGCCCGNGGCGCGGATTTTGAGAGCGGAAACCTGATNCAGAAGGCCAAGGCCCTGATCCCCATTCTGGTGCCCCTGTTTATCAGCGCCTTCCGCCGGGCCGANGAGCTGGCCACCGCCATGGAGTGCCGCTGCTACCACGGCGGCGAGGGCCGGACCAAGCTCCATGTGCTGACNTACCAGCGCCGGGACTTCATCGCCCTGGCTCTGGGGGCGGCCATTATGANNGCCGTGATCATNCTGGGGCGGTTTGGATGGTAATACTATTTCCTGATAAAAAACTTTAAAAAGTTTTTTATGGCGGCGTGGAACGCCGCCCCGCCTTCGGCGTGCAGGAAAAGTATTGACGGCATTCTCGGCGGCANATGCCGCCGGNCCGNATCCTGCGGCCCGATAAAACGATTCAATCGTTTTATCGNGAATNAGTATAAAACGCGANGAGGAGGNGCCTATGCGGAACATCGCCTTGAAGCTCATGTACAACGGCGCCGCCTACCACGGCTGGCAGGTGCAGAAAAACGCCGCCAGCGTCTGCGAAACCCTGGAGCGGGCCGTGGCAAAGGTCTGCGGCGGTCCGGTGCACCTGACCGGCTGCGGCCGCACCGACGCNGGAGTCCACGCGGAGCGGTACATCGCCAACTTCCGCACGGAGAGCCGCATCCCCATCGACCGCCTCCCCTTCGCCGTCAACACCCACACGCCGGAGGATATCGCGGTCCTCTCCGCCTACGAGGTCGCGCCGGAGTTCAACGCCATCGGCTCCTGCCTGAAAAAGGAATACACCTACCGGATTTANAACTCCCGGTTTAAAAANCCGTTTTATGTAAACCGCGCCTACTTCTACCCCAAGCGGCTGGACGAGGCCTTTTTGAACGAGGCCGCCGGACAGTTTGTGGGCACCCACGACTTTCGGGCNGTNCGGAGCGTGGGCACGGAGACGAAATCCACCGTCCGCACCATCTACTGGTGCGAGGTGGACCGGAAGGGGGACCTTCTGGAGCTGCGGGTCTGCGCCAACGGCTTTCTCTATAACATGGTCCGGGCCATTACCGGAACGGTTCTNTACGCCGCCGAGGGGAAATTCGCCCCGGCGGACATNCCCGGTATTCTGGCCTCCGGCGACCGGCGGCTGGCGGGCCCCACGGTGCCTCCCGGAGGGCTGTANCTGACAAGACTTTGGTATGAGGATGAACGACTCCATGGCTGACACAACCGACAAGAAATCTATCCTCAAGGGGAAGCGGCGGAAAAAGCCCTCCGGCCCCCGGCGGCGCTTCCGGCTGTTCCTTCTGGTTCTGGTGCTGGTGCTGGCGGTGGTGCTGGCGGCGGCCTACCGGGACGGGACNGGCCTGGACGTGCTGCGGCGGCGGCTGAGCTATGGCCGCGCGGANACGGGACAGATCCGCTACAGCTACGATTTCTCCGCCAAAAACCGCTTCGCCGCCCTGGGNAGCCGGCTGGCGGTGCTGTCCGACGTGTCCCTGAGCCTTTTGGACGACAACGGCGGGGAGATCTGGTCCGCCCCGGTGAACATGTCCGCCCCGGCCATGGCCCACGGCGGCGGAAAGGCCGCCGCCTACGACGCCGGAGGCACGGAGCTGTACGTCCTGGACGAGAGCGGCCCGGTGCTGCACCTGACCTCGGAGGACGGCTCCGCCTTTCTCTCCGCCACGCTGAACCGCAAGGGAATGCTGGCGGTNACGGCGGANCAGCCNGGGAAAAAGGGCTCTGTCAGCGTCTACGGGCCGGATATGACCCTGCTCTTCGGCCTCACNGCCTCCCAGCGGTTCGTGGTNGACGCCTATGTCACCGANGACGGGCAGTATCTGGCGGCGGTNACCCTGGGCCAGGAGGANGGCGTGTTCGTCAGCAATATCGTCCTCTACGACATCACCCNGGAGGACCCCACCGGCAATTACAGCATTGCCGGCGGGCTGGTTCTCTCGGCGGGACAGCTGGAGGACAANCTGGTCATGGTGGCCGACACCTGCCTCACCTGCGCCTCCAGNGGCGGCGAGATCNCCGGAACCTACAGCTACGGCGGGNCCTTNCTCCGGGACTACGACCTGGGAGGCGGCGGCTTTGCCGTGCTGCTNNTGAACCGCTACCAGTCCGGCAACGTGGGGCGGCTGGTGACGGTGGACGACTCCGGCCAGGAGCTGGGTTCCCTGGACATCCGGGAGGAGATCCGGGATATCTCCGCCGCGGGCCGNTATCTGGCGGTGCTGTACACCGACAGNCTGGTGGTGTATAATGATGATTTGCAGGTCTACGCCTCCCTGCGGGGCGTGGACGCCACGTCGGGGGTTCTGATGCGGGAGGACGGCACCGCTTTGCTCCTCTCCGGGGATTCCGCCCGTCTNTTTTTGCCATAAAAGTAAGAAATTCAGCTGGAAGTTCACAAAACTTTTACGCTTGAAAGGTGGGAAACTGTGACGGCACCTGTTATAATAGACTTCATCGCGGCAGGCGTCTTGGTTCTCTCTGCCCTGCTGGGGGCAAAGCGGGGACTGTTCCGCACCCTGTCCGGGCTGGTGATGATCCTGCTGGCCCTGGTGGGAGCCAATCTGATTGCCGGCGCGCTGTCGGCTCCGGCGGCCCGGGTGCTGGCCCCCGCCGTGGAGCGGCGGATTGAGGCCCGGGTGGACGAGGCCGTCCGGGACCGGGATTCCCTCCACGAATCCGGCGGCTCCGATTTGGACGCCGTTCTGGACGCCCTGGGACTGGACAGCAAGCTGCGCTCCTCTCTGGCGGAAAGCGCCCAGGAGATGATCCGGGAGACCGGGGCCACTATACTGGAAGCGGTGATTACCGCCGTGGCGGAGTCGGTCACCCATGGCATTCTGTACATCCTGGCCTTCTTTATTTTGATGGTTCTGCTGACGCTCGCCGCCAGAGCCATGGATCTGGTGTTCAGGCTCCCGGTGCTCTCGGAGGCCAACGCCCTTCTGGGCGGGGCCGTGGGCCTGGCGGAGGGTGTACTGCTGCTGGCACTGGCGGCGCTGGCCCTCGGCCGTCTGGGTCTTCCCCTGGGGGAGGCCCCTTGGAGCGAAACCTATTTTCTCCGTATCTTCACGGCCATCCTGCGTTAGGAGGCCTTGGCCGTTTTCAAAACCTGTATACGGGGCCAAGCGCTTTTTGGGCGCGGGGCTCTCCACGAGGGAGACAGGTTTTTATTCGGGCGGACGCCCTTCTCTGGAGGTAAAAAATGCAGCCTACACTTTGTTCAAAATGTAAAAAGAACGTCGCCGTCGTCTTCATTTCCAAGCTGGACGGCGACAAGCCCGTCAACGAGGGACTCTGCCTCAAATGCGCCAAGGAGCTGGGACTGCCCCAGGTGGACGACATGATGAAGCGGATGGGTATCTCCGACGAGGACCTGGACACGCTCAACAAGGAGATGATGCAGGCCTTCGACGGAGTGGAGACCATCGACGATCTCCCCGGCGGCGAGGAGGGCGGAGACGAGGAGGAAGAGGGCAAGACCGCCACCTTCCCCTTCCTGAACCGGCTCTTCTCCTCCGGCGACGCCTCCTCCAAGCGGGATTCTTCCGAGGAAAAGGAATCCGGCCAGCGGGAGCGCCGGGAAAAGAAGGACGGCAAAAACCCCAAGCGGAAATACCTGGAAAATTACTGCATCTCCCTGACCCAGCGGGCCAATGAGGGCAAGCTGGACCCGGTCATCGGCCGGAGCCAGGAGATTGAGCGGGTGATC
Source organism: Oscillibacter sp. (assembly GCA_014799855.1). GTDB lineage: Bacteria > Bacillota > Clostridia > Oscillospirales > Oscillospiraceae > Oscillibacter. Next base: position 849 of record JAAVHG010000037.1, on the reverse strand, counting down.
CAGATCCTCAACCGCCGCCAGAAAAACAATCCCTGCCTCATCGGCGAGCCGGGCGTGGGCAAGACCGCCATCGCGGAGGGTCTGGCCCAGCGGATCGCCGGAGGGGACGTGCCCTTCAAGCTGCGGGAGAAGGAGGTCTATCTGCTGGACCTCACCGCCCTGGTGGCCGGAACCCAGTTCCGAGGCCAGTTTGAAAGCCGGATGAAGGGCCTGATCGACGAGGTGAAGCGGCTGGGCAATATCGTCCTGATGATTGACGAGATCCACACCATCGTGGGGGCCGGCGACGCCGAGGGCAGCATGAGCGCCGCCAACATCCTCAAGCCCGCCCTCTCCCGGGGAGAGATTCAGGTTATCGGCGCTACCACCTTTAACGAGTACCGCAAGTCCATTGAAAAGGACACCGCCCTGGAGCGGAGGTTCCAGCCGGTCACGGTCAGCGAGCCCTCTATTGAGGACTCCGTGAAGATTCTGCAGGGCCTGGCCCCCAAATACGAGGAGTTCCACGGCGTGCAGCTCACCGACGGCATGATCCGCCAGGCGGTGGTGCTGTCAGAGCGGTACATTACCGACCGCTTCCTGCCGGACAAGGCCATCGACCTGATTGACGAGGCCTGCTCCGACTTGAACCTGAAGGACCCGGACATCTCCCGGCGGATGGAAATCCAGCGGGAGATGGACGACTACGAAAAAGAGCGGACCATGCTGGAGGAAAAAGAGGAGAAGGGCGAGGAGGACTACGCCCGGCTGGCGGAGCTGAAAAGCCGGGACATGCAGCTGTCCACGGAGCTGACCGCCCTGACGGAAAAGGGCCAGCCCCGGCTGACCATGGAGAATCTGGCCCATGTC
>JAAVHG010000036.1 GCA_014799855.1 Oscillibacter sp. | reverse complement strand
GACAGCCAGAAATTCAGCAGTACAACCGAAATCATGAACGCAATGAAAGAGATGTTCCGGGATGTGCTCCAGCAGGTAATGGAGAGCGAGCTGGATAACCGCCCACCGTCTCGTGCAACGCCACTGCTCCTTTCTGAGCAATTCCATTATACCGTTATCTGTCTTGTTTTCTCAATCCTTACCGCCTGATCTGGGCGGTTTGTGTTTTAAATCAGCTTATACCGAGGCGTATCTCCACCGCAGAGCCAATAATCCAGCAAGTCAAACATCACGATCACCGGCCCCGCCAGAATACACCAGAGGACCGCGTATTGCAGGCAGATTTGGCCCCAAAGGTCGCTGAGCAGGGCGCTGTAATCCCAAATCGCCAGTCCCAGCCAAACATTGAGTACCAACCCCACCGCCAGCTCCCCGGTGGTGATGCACAAGCCGCCAATCACAGCCTGCGCCCACAGCGGCAACTCCCACGGCATATACTCATTGGCAATGTCCAGCAGGATACAAAGCAGCGCTGTCAGCAGCATCATAGTCCAATGCGTGTATCCTTACCAAAAGATTTCCAGCAGGCCGTACGACAGCCCCCAAAAATCCAACGAATGATATACCCTTGCCATTTACACATTGGTGGGCCCTCCCTGAGCTGCAACGCACCGAGCAGGAGCAAGTCAAGCGCAAGCCGGACAAGCCAGAACGGCGCATCAATGAGCTGGATACCATTACCCAAAAGCTATATGAAGATCGTGTTGCGGGGACGTTGCATGCAGAACGGTTTGCCAAGCTATCCGTAGAATATGAAAAGGAACAGGCCACATTGAAGCAGTCTGTAGAGGAATTATGAAATGTTGTGACCGCCGCCGATACTCAAACCGTCAACATTAAGAACTTTTTAAAAATTGTCAAGAAGTATACAGATCCGACTCAACTGACTCCCACATTCTTACGTGAGTTTGCGGAAAAAAGGGGTTGTCCATGCCCCCGGTAAATCCAGCGGGCATCGCGTCCAGCAAATTGACGTGCATTATAACTTCATCGGCGAAGTCGATTTTTCCCCGGAATTTAAGTATAGCAAAAAGACAACCGCATGATACTTTCGTATCATACGGCTGCCTTCTCGACAAAGAAAACTTCTTTATCAGGGTCGCCCTTTTCGCCCCTCTTTTTCTTAGAGCTTCTCTTTGACCTTGGCGCTCTTGCCCACGCGGCCACGGAGGTAGTACAGCTTGGCCCGGCGGACCTTGCCGTTGCGGACTACCTGAATGGTGTCGATGGAGGGAGAGTGGACGGGGAAGACCTTCTCCACNCCNACGCCGTAGGAAATGCGGCGGACGGTGATGGTCTCCTCAATGCCGCCGTGCTTCTTGGCGATGACGATGCCCTCGAAGACCTGGATGCGCTCGCGGGAGCCTTCCTTGACCTTCACGTGGACACGAACGGTATCGCCGATCTGCACCTTGGGCAGTTCCCGGCTCAGGGCCTCTTTATTNAACTCTTTGATGAGATCCATAGGTATTATCCTCCTGTTGTTAGGCGTTCATGCCCGCAAGCATGGGCGCGGCGCGCCCGCGGCAGAGGACCGCCCTGTTCAGCCGGAAAGCGGCTGCTTATTTCAGCTCGACCTTGCCGCCGGCCTCTTCGATCTGCTTCTTGAGAGCCTCGGCGTCGTCCTTGGACAGGCCTTCCTTGATGGTGGNGGGAGCGCCNTCNACNGTGGCNTTGGCCTCGGCCAGACCCTGGCCGGTGATCTCGCGGANGACCTTGATGACCTTGATCTTGNCGGCGGCGTCGAAGCCGGCCAGAACCACGTCGAAATCGGTCTTCTCCTCAGCGGCGGGAGCAGCGGCGGCGGCAGGAGCGGCCATGGCGGCGGCGGAAACGCCGAACTCTTCCTCAAGAGCNTGCACCAGCTCGCTCAGCTCCAGAACGGTCAAACCCTTGATCTCTTCGATCATAGCGGTAACTTTNTCAGACATGTCAATAAACCTCCTAAAAGTAAATTGTCAAAAATGATGTGTGCCCCGGTTATTCGGCGGCNGGAGCGGCCTCTTCNGCAGGGGCGGCGTCCNCGGCGGGAGCGCCCTGCTTCTCGGCGATCTGCTTCAGNACCACGGCCAGNCCCGTGATGGGGGCCAGCATGGTGCCCAGAACCTGGGCCTGCAGGACGGGCAGCGGCGGNATGGCCGCCAGGGAGTTGATGGTGGCCAGGTCCACGACCTTGCCCTCCATGAAACCGCCCTTGATGGTAAACTTGCTGTCNCCCAGCTTCTTGGCGTAGTCGGCCATCACCCGGGCGGGAGCCACGGGGTCGTCCGCCAGAGCCAGAGACGTGGTGCCGTTCAGCAGCTCGTCCAGGTCCTCAAGACCCGTCTTGTTGAACGCGAAGCGGAGCATGGTGTTCTTGATAACGGCGTANTCCACGCTGCTCTCCCGGCACTCCCGGCGGAGAGCGGTGTCCTCCTCCACGGTGATGCCCTTGTAGTCCACCAGCACGCCGGCGGTGGCCTTCTGGATCTTCTCCGCCAGCTGCTCCACAACGGCCTGCTTCTCGGCTAAGACCTTTGCGTTAGGCATGTTTGATTTCACCTCCAAAAGAATTGTGAGATGCGTTCAAAAAAGGAACCGTCCTTGCGGCGCAAAGACGCAAGGACGGATAGCAAAGCAACCGTTTGCCGCCCTCGGCAGGACTTACGGAGCAANCTCCACCTGCTGTCTTTGGAACGCAAAGANTATTATANATGGGGTTTTGCCAAATGTCAACCCTAAAATCCAAAATTTTTCTCAAAATACCGGGCTTTGGGAGATTATCCGTAGTATCCCNCCCGGCCGATGCCGACGGNATTCCAGTGGAGGGCCATGCGCCATTCNCTGTTGAGCTCCGGATTNCCCTCCGGGAAAACGCCCTCCGCCCGCATTTCCTCCTCCATTTCCCGAACGTCCTCCGGAGTCCGCNCCCGGAAGAGGCCCACGCTGATGCTGGTGAAGCAGAGACAGNGGCCGTTCTCCAAATCCCGGGGCNNGCCGCCGTTTTTCTTCGTCAGCAGGGCNGTAANNTCCTCCGCTCNGGCATCGAAGATAGAAACGCCGTCAATCAGCGGGCGCAGGGACCCGTCGGGGCCGCCCAGAAACTCGATGAACTCCGCTTTTCCCGCGTTATCGTAATCCACGGCCANCTGCNTGTGGTCNTAGTACCACCGGTTCCCCGCNGGCTCGCCNGGCCCAAAGACAGCCTCCACGGCCATTTGGGAGTCCCCCAGCCGGAGGGACTGTCCATCAATTTCCACCCTGTCCAGGGGATAGANCACCACTCGCCGCATAGTTAAGCCTCCCATCCAAAAAANCCTGTCCAAACAGAGGAAAGGGGAGACTCGCGTCCCCCCTTTAACCTTAATTCTTAGACCAGCTTCGCGGTATTCATCTTCACGCCGGGGCCCATGGTGGACGCGGCTACGCAGCTGCGGATGTATTGACCCTTGGCAGCGGCGGGCTTGGCNTTCACNATGGCGCCCATGAGGGCGTTGTAGTTCTCCACCAGCTTCTCGGGGCCGAAGGACACCTTGCCGATGGGGCAGTGGATGATGTTGGTCTTGTCCAGGCGGTACTCGATCTTACCGGCCTTGACCTCCTTCACGGCCTTNGCCACGTCNGGGGTNACGGTGCCGGCCTTGGGAGAGGGCATCAAGCCCTTGGGGCCCAGGACCTTACCGAGACGGCCGACAACGCCCATCATGTCGGGGCTGGCCACAACCACGTCGAAGTCGAACCAGTTTTCCTTCTGGATCTTCTCCACCATGTCCATATCGCCAACGTAATCGGCGCCNGCCTCGCGGGCGGCGTCGGCCTTGTCGGCCTTGGCNAACACCAGCACCCGGACGCTCTTGCCGGTGCCGTGGGGCAGGACGATGGCNCCGCGGACCTGCTGGTCGGCGTGGCGGGAATCGACGCCCAGCTTCACNTGGAGCTCCACNGTCTCGTCGAACTTCGCGCTGGCGGTTTTGCAAATGAGCGCCATGCCGTCGGCGGCCTCATACTGGACGCTGCGGTCAATCTGCTTGGCGCTTTCCTTATATTTCTTGCCTCTAAACAATGTTATTTCCTCCTCATAGTGGTCTTTCGGAGCGGACTCCTCCCACTGTATGGAACGGCCTCTGGGCCGCCCGGTGAGACTTTAAAATCACGCTGGCCCCCGCTTTCCNGCGGGAACCCATGGGCCGGCAGGCAGTCAGTCGCCCACCACAACGCCCATGCTGCGGCAGGTGCCGGCGATCATGCTCATGGCGGCTTCCAGGCTGCCGGCGTTGAGATCCTTCATCTTGATCTCGGCAATCTTCTGGATGGAGGCCTTGGAGATGGTGGCCACCTTGGTCTTGTTGGGCACGCCGGAGCCGGACTCGATGTTGCACTCCTTCTTGATCAGGACCGCCGCGGGGGGCGTCTTGGTGATGAAGGAGAAGGAGCGGTCGGCGTAGACGGTGATGACCACGGGGATGATCATGCCCACGTCGTTCTTGGTGCGCTCGTTGAATTCCTTGGTGAAGGCGGCGATATTCACGCCGTGCTGGCCCAGGGCCGGGCCCACGGGGGGAGCGGGCGTCGCTTTGCCCGCGGGGATCTGCAGCTTTACATAGCCTGTAACTTTCTGTGCCACTTTAGCAGCACCTCCTAATTTAAAAAATGTGGTAACGGGACGCGCCCGTTTCTGGCGGGACCGCCGTTCGGGTCCCTCCCACTTCTGTCAGCTCTGAACCTCTACCTGGTCCAGCTCCAGCTCCACCGGGGTCTCCCGGCCGAACATGGAAACCATGACGCTGACCCGGTTCTTCTCCGGCTCCACCGCCTCGACGACGCCGGTGAAGCTGGCCAGGGGTCCGTCCATAATGCGGACGTGGTCGCCCACCTTGTAGCGGACCACGATCTCGTGCTTCTCCATGCCCATGGCCAGAACCTCCTCTTCGGAGAGGGGGATAGCCTTATTGGCGGAGCCCACGAAGCCGGTGACGCCCCGGACGTTGCGAACCAGATGCCACGTCTCGTCGCTCATAATCATCTTGATGAGCACGTAGCCGGGAAAGACCTTCCGCTCCACCTCTTTCGAGGCGCCGGACTCCGTGACCTCCGTCACGGTCTCCATGGGGATCTCCATGCGGAGAATCTTATCCTCCATGCCCCGGCCGGTGACAAATTTCTCGATGCTGGTCTTTACCGCGTTCTCATAGCCGGAATAGGTGTGGATCACATACCATTTGGCGCTCTCTGCCATCTTCGCTCACCCTCAGGCGCCGAAAACGTGCAGGATCAGATCCACGGCGGAAACCGCCACAAAATCGAAGATCCAGATGCAGGCCCCGATCAGCACCGAGCACAGCAGCACCGTTCCGGTGTTCTTCGCCACGGTCTGGCGGTTGGGCCACACAACCTTTTTCAATTCGCTTTTCATCTCGCGGAACCAAAGGCCCCGGTCCTTTTTCTTCTTCTTTTCTTCTGCCATACGCTTACACGCCCTTTCTCAAATTCATTACTTGGTCTCGGTGTGGGGCGTGTGCTTTTTGCAGAAGGGACAATACTTGTTCAGTTCCAGCTTGTCCGGGGTGTTTTTCTTGTTCTTCATGGTGTTGTAGTTTCTCTGCTTGCACTCGTTGCACCTCAAAGTGACTTTTACGCGCATCTAACGGCACCTCCTTATTATTGGTATCGTCTCCGGTCATCCCTGCCATTGACAGGCCCGCCGGGGATACCGACTGCCTCCCTGCCTCCATGACGGCCCGTCCCGGCGTCGAAAAGCGAAAAAGCGCACAATGACAAAGCCCCATTTCACAGGTAATGGGTATTATAGCACGGAGAATTCCCTAGGTCAACCGCCTTCTTCAAAATTTTTCCCAAAATTCCGGAAAAATTTCACCGTACCGGGGGAAGAATTTTCCCAAGGACCCCGCTAAATCCCCTTGCAGCACTCCATCACCGCCCGGATAGGCGCGGAAATCCACTTG
>JAAVHG010000035.1 GCA_014799855.1 Oscillibacter sp. | reverse complement strand
TTCATCGCCAATTTCTGTCACAGTGTTGGGAATGGTTAAATTTGTTAAAGCCTCGCATCCTATAAACGCGCTATCACAAATCTTTGTCACACTATCTGGGATTTCCACGTGTTTCAAATCGTACTCAAAGCGGAAAGCGTCCTCGCAGATTGTTGTTACCCCGTCAGGAATCACAACCGAAGATTTACCGTGAGGGCCTCGTAATAAGCAATGATTCACTATGGGAAATTCGCCTAATTGCTCAAGCCACGGTGTTTCGCCAAAAGCCAAAAATCCAAAGTCTGTTACGCTTGAGGGAATAGTAATATTAGTCAAGTTACGGCAATAGTCGAAAGCACTGGCTCCAATAGAGCTTACGCCATCTGGAATGGTTACTCTGGTCAGATTGTCACACACACCGAACGCGCTGTCGCCAATACGCGTTACTCCGGCGGGAACAGCATAAGAAGAACCCGCCTTGTTCATGGGATATTGAACCAACAGCGTTTTATCCTGATTAAACAGAACGCCGTCCACAGATGTATAGTAGGAATTGGCAGGGTCAACCTCAATATTAGTTAATCCCGCGAAATAAAACGCACCTTCTTCAATTTCCGTTACACTGGCAGGAATCGTTATGCGTTTCAAATTTTCACATCCGGAGAATGCACGTCCTATTGATGTTACAGTATTCGGGATTTTAATTTCAGTCACATTTTCACAGTCAACGGCAAATGCGCCATAGCCAATAGCGGTCACGCCATCTGGGATTACCACCGAACGGGCGGAACCAGTATAACTGGTCAAAACACCGTCCTCAATGACGAAATCTCCGGCGGCATAGGCCGGGACAGTCAGGCTCATACACAGCACCAGAGCCAGCGCGAGGGAAAGCAATTTCTTTTTCATATCGTCCTCTCCTTCAACTTTATAAGGTTTTTTCCCGTCTCAACGGTCCGGCCCTTGGGGGTGGTACTCCTTTCCCGGCCCCCATAGGCTTTCCCGTGAGACAACAAAAGCGGCGCAGGGTATAATTTCCCTACACCGCCGAAAGCTAAACACACATTCCCATTTCATGCTTGCGAAACCTATGGATATTTGATAAAATGGGCGTGGCGCAGTAATCTGCTGTGTGGGAGGTCCCTTCTCCTGCATAGGGGCGTGGGAGGCTGCAACCTCTCACGTCCTGCCTTTATAATGCTTCTGTTATCTCATAGCCATATTTTACACTATATCACCGCAAGACGCAAGCGGTTTTTACATAAAGAATGGAGAGTTGGTTTTATGGCGGCAATTCAAAGTGTAGACCACAAGGGAGAAAAATTTCCCAGCTTTAAGGCTATGTGTGAAAAGTGGGACAAAAAACCTGCTACTGTAAGAAGACGCCTACAAAATACATTTCATCCTTGGCCGCTAGAAATGGCTCTTGAAATACCGGAGATACCAGGATATAAATTTACATTACCGTGGTTCCCTGCTTCCGGCACTCCTCCTTCAATGCGGCCATTTCCTCCACGCTTATCCGACATGAAGCCGTGCGGATGTGCTCCCGGTCCCATCTGGTTTGGCGGGTCCGGTCTATCCGGTACGCCCGCCCAGCGGTCAGCGCCGCCTCCTGGGCTTTCGCCCTCCAAGTTTCTTGAACCTGTACTGTCTACCACTCCCTTGCACAAGATTTTGTGTTCGGCCGTTCCTCCTGCCACAAGACATTGTACCACAAGAGGAGGGAGGGGGGAAGCCCCCCTCACCAGCTTCCCTCCTTTCCCGGTTCCCAGGGGTTCCAGACTTCCCCTTCCCCGGCGTACAGGTCCGAGAGGTATTCTACGCAGGACAGCTCTATGTCTTCCTGGTCGATGTAGTCCGGACCCTCCGCCCATTTCGTCCCATGGGCGATTCCATGGCAGTACATGCAAAGGGTTATGAGGTTGTGGTTGCTGTTGTTCCCGCCCCGGCCCCTGGGGATAACGTGGTGGATTTGAATCCCCCGTACCCCGTCGCACAGGGCACACCGGAAGTTGTCCCGCTTGTAGATGGAAAGCCTTTGTTTGTTGCTGATTTTTGCGTCTAGCATGTGTTGTGTCCTCCTTTTCAGAATGTAACCTAAACACACATAGGGGGTCAAGGACGCGAAGCGCCGCCCGCTGGCGGCAAGGCCGCAAGGCCGCAGTCCTTGACGCCCGGTGTATAATCCTGCAAAGTATACTGAAAAGGAGGGCACAACACTTCTATCGGTAGAACAGCCCCCGTCCCCCCGCAGGGATTTCCCTCAGTTTTCCACCATTTCCAGGAAAAAACGGAGCATTTCCCTTTCGTTTTCCACCGATACCACGCCATTTTGGAGTAAAAACGCTGTTTTTCCGGTTTTCCCTGTTGCGTGAGCAACACCCCTCTGTTAGCCCCCCATTTTCTCTTTGGTTGCGCCAAAGAGAAAACGGGCCGTGGACGGTCCAAAAGAGAAACCGCTTGCGCGCTTGGACTGCNCNGNANGNCAGGTATGTCTTTNGNCCGCGNCGNGGTGCTGGCGGGGGTTGGTGATTGATGATACCTTCTCCCTCTATTTGCGCTGACGCACTCNGGTGGATCACCGTAATGCTCCTGTCTATCGGGCGAGACTTGAGAGTCTCCTTGTGGGGCCTGACCTCCTGGTCAGGCCATTTTATAGGGNTAGGAATGCANTACCCCTTGCGGNTGCTGGTCAGGTTATTCCATAGGGNTGGGNATGCACCCTCTGGCANGTGCTGGGCNGGCTGTTCNCTATNNCGGGTTANTTTGAGGAAATCCAGCTCTCATCCGAGGGNTTGGCCCGGAATTTTTTCAGGCGGTCGATGTCCTCCGGACGGATTTTGCCCNCCTGAGCAGCTACCTCGCACACCGCGTCGAAGTTGGACAGGCTGACGTTTTTCACATTGGCCGCCGCCATCCGGTCCAGGCCCTTCTGGAGGCCNTAGGTAAAGATGGACGCGATGCCCAGCACCTGGGCNCCGGCNTCCCGGAGNGCCTCCACNACCTCNATGCAGCTGCCGCCGGTGGAGATCAGNTCCTCCACCACGACCACCTTCTGNCCCNCTTCCAGCNTNCCCTCNATNCGGTTCTGGCGGCCNTGGTCCTTACTGCCGGAGCGGACGTAGCCCATGGGCAGGTTCATGATATGGCCCACAATGGCGGCGTGGGCGATGCCGGCGGTGGANGTNCCCATCAGGACCTCAACCTCCGGNTAATTGGCCCGGATGACCTCCGCNAGNCCCTCCTCCACGTGGGTGCGGACGGCGGGGGCGGTAAGGGTCANGCGGTTATCGCAATAGATGGGGCTTTTGATGCCNGAGGCCCAGGTNAAGGGCTTGTCCGGGCTGAGAAAGACCGCTCCGATNGAGAGCAGGTCATGGGCNATNGTNTTTTCCAGATCCAGGGTCATGGCTTCTATCTCCTTTTTGAGAATTTTTCCTTGGCGTANTCATAGCTTTCCGCAATCAGCGGCTTCAACTGTTCAAACAGCTCCGGGGAGGGATTCAGGGCGCAGATCCAGCCCATCCAGGCNTANACCGGNTGGGGCAGAAGGCNGTTTCGGGNGGAGAAATCCTCCTCCATNTCCACCACGCCCCCCTTGGCCGGACGGGCCGGAAGCGGGCCGAACAGGCGGACAAAGGTCTCCCGCCGGAGGCCCAGATTCACCCTGAAAACGCCGGGGCGGTCCAGNCGGGANGCTCTGTCGTTCTCCCCGTCCTTTTCCTTGACGGTCAGGACGTAGACTCCCCGTTTCAGGACGNGGNCGGGATTGTAAAAAACCCCTGTCTCGCCCCAGCTGCTGGTCTCCACGGTTCCGGGCAGCTCATTCAGGCAGTATTTCAGAATATCTCGCGGCTCCATGGACTTATCCTAAAAACTCCTTCACCGCCCGGCGGTAGGCCGCCACCGGGTCCTCCGCCTGGGTGATGGGACGGCCCATGACCAGATAGTCGCAGCCGTTCTCCCCGGCGTTTTCCGGGGTCATAATCCGCTTCTGGTCCCCCACGTCCCCGCCGGCAAACCGGATGCCGGGAGTGACGGTGAGGAAGTCCCCGCCGCAGCGCTCCTTNACCAGCGCCGCCTCCAGGGGAGAGCAGACCACCCCGTCCAGGCCGCTTTTGGCGGCGTTTTGGGCGTAGGACAGCACCGTCTCCGCCATGGGAACGTCAATCAGCAGCTCGTTTTTCAGCGCCGCCGCGTCGGTGCTGGTCAGCTGGGTCACGGCAATCAGCAGGGGCCGGGTGCCGTCGGGCCGGGTGAGGCCCTCCAAAGCGGCCTTCATCATCTCCGAGGCCCCGGCGGCGTGGAGGTTCACCATGTCCACGTCCAGCCGGGAGAGAACGCTCATGGCCCGCTTTACCGTGTTGGGGATGTCGTGGAGCTTCAAATCCAAAAAGATCTTGTGGCCCCTGGCCTTGATCTCCCGGACGATATCCGGGCCTTCGGCGTAGAACAGCTCCATGCCGATTTTCACGAACGGCTTTTCTCCCGCGGGAAACCGGTCCAAAAAGGCCAGCGTCTCCCCTTTTCCCGGGAAATCCAGGGCAATGATCACGTCTCGATTCATCTGTGCGCTCCTCCTGTCAACTCCGAAAGTTTTTCCACGCCCAGCTCCTGGCAGACGCCGGGCAGGTCCTCAATGATATTCCTGCAGGCCATGGGGTCCCGGAGATTGGCGGCCCCAACCTCCACGGCGGAGGCCCCCGCCAGCATCATCTCCGCCGCGTCCCGGGCGCTGGAAACGCCGCCGCAGCCGATGATGGGGATGTTCCCCTCCTTCCCCACCGCCTCGTACACGTCCCAGACCATCCGCACCGCCACCGGGAAAATGGCGGGACCGGACAGGCCTCCCGTGCGGTTGGCCAGCAGGGGCTTTTTCGTTTTCAGATCAATCCGCATCCCCAGAAGGGTGTTGATCAGGCAGACGCCGTCGGCCCCCGCGTCCACGCAGGCCCTGGCGATTTCCGCGATATCCGTCACGTTGGGGCTCAGCTTCATGAACACCGGCTGGCGGGATACGGCCTTCACCGCGCGGGTCACCGCCGCCGCCGACTCCGGGTCCGATCCGAAGTTTTTCCCGCCCTGGTGGACGTTGGGGCAGGAGATATTTACCTCCAGAATCTTCACCTGCTCCACTGCCGAAAGCTTTTCGCAGTTCTCCGCGTACTCCTCCAGGGAAAAGCCCCCCACGTTAGCGATGACCGGCCCCTGGAAAACCTCCCGGATGCTCGGGACCTCCTGGGCGATCACCTCATCAATGCCGGGATTTTGCAGGCCCACGGCGTTCAGCATCCCCGCCGCCGTCTCGGCAATCCGGGGCTGCGGGTTTCCGATTCTCGCCTCTTTTGTGGTGCCCTTCCAGGAAAAGGAGCCTAAAATGTTCAAATCATACCACTGGGCGTACTCCTGGCCGAAGCCGAAGGTGCCGGAGGCGGGAATAATGGGATTTTTCAGCTCCACGCCCGCCAGCCTCACCGACAGGTCTACCATAGAATCTCCTCCTTCCGGAACACCGGGCCGTCCTTGCAGACCCGGCGGGGACCGTTTTTCGTGGGGATGGTACAGCCTACGCAGGCCCCGAAGCCGCAGGCCATCCGGGCCTCAAAGCTGAACTGGCCCCCCGTAATCCGCGGCAGAGACGAAACGGCCTTCAGCATGGGCGTGGGGCCGCAGGCGCANACNTAATGGCAGCCGGNAAGCTCCCGCAGCACGNCGGTGACGAAGCCCTTGGTNCCCAGGCTCCCGTCCTCCGAGGCAAGCCGCACATCCACGCCTATGGCGGCAAACATGTCCTGGTAAAAGCTGTCCTCCGCCGAGCGGTATCCCAGCACCGCCGTGGGCTTCCATCCCGCCTCTCCCATGCGTATGGCGAGGCCCAGCAGCGGCGCGATGCCGATGCCGCCGCCTACCAGGACGGCGGACCGCTCCACGGCTTCGGCGGCGTCAAAGCCGCTGCCCAGTCCGCTGAGCACGTCCAGCTTTGTTCCGGCGGGCAGGCGGACCAGCTCTTTTGTGCCCTCCCCCGCCTCCTTGACCAGCAGGATCAAATCCCCATCGGTCCAGTTGCAGACGGAAATGGGGCGGCGGAGAAACCTTCCCGGAAGCGCGATATTGACAAACTGCCCCGGGGCGGTCATGGCGGAGGTATCCCCGGTAAGCCGCAGCTCCCAAACATCGCGGGTGCACTTCCGGGCATTTTCCAGGGTAAAAACGGACTGCTTCATGGCGTTCCTCCTTCCGGGCGGTCATAGCCGCGGACAATGCCCCACGCGCCGCTCTCCGTCTCTATGGGCTGGTGGTAGACAATCTCTCCGCTGGATATGGTCATGACCACGCTGGCGGACACCTTCCAGCCGTCAAAGGGCGTGGCCCGGCCCAGGGAGCGGAATTTCCCGCTGTCGATGACATAGGGGCGGTGCAGATCCAGCACCGTCAGATCCGCCGGCATATGCGGGGCGATATAGCCCCCCGGCAGGCCGAAAATCCGCCGGGGATTGACGCACAGGGCGTTTAAAACCGTCTTCAAGGGCACCTTTCCCGTCTCCACCAGACTGGTGTACAGCACCGGGAAGGCGCACTCCAGCCCCACCACGCCGTTGAGGCTCCCCCGGAGGCCCTTGGCCTTTTCCTCCCCGGAGTGGGGGGCGTGGTCCGTGGCGACGCAGTCGATGGTGCCGTCCAGAAGCCCTGCCACCAGGGCGTCCCGGTCGGCGGCGGAGCGGATGGGGGGATTCATTTTAAAGCGGCCGTGGTCCTGCAGGTCCCCGTCGCACAGGGCCAGGTAGTGGGGCCCCGTCTCGCAGGACACCGGCAGGCCCCTGGCCTTGGCGGCCCGGATCAGGGCCACGGACTCCCGGGTGGAGACGTGGCACACATGGTAGCGGCATCCGGTTTCCAGCACCATCTGGATNTCCCGCTCCACCTGCCGCCACTCGCTGATGGAGTCGTTTCCGGGGAGGCCGTGNGCCTGGGCGTANGCCCCGTTGTGNACGCACCAGCCGGGAGTCAGGCGGCTCTCGTCCTCACAGTGGGCGACGATGGGCCGGTTCAGGGACTTGGCCATTTTCATGGCCCACTGCATCATCTGCCTGGACTGCACGCCCCGGCCGTCGTCGGAGAAGCCNGCCACATAGGGGGCCAGGTCCTCCAAGTCCGCCAGGGCCTCCCCCTTCTCCCCACNGGTGATGGCCCCGTAGGGGTAGACGTTGACCAGGGCGTTTTCCCGGATCAGGTCCAGCTGGACCCGCAAATGCTCCANNGAGTCCGGAACCGGGTTCAGGTTGGGCATGGCGCACACGGCGGTNTACCCTCCCGCCGCCGCNGCCGCGGTGCCGGAGGCNATGGTCTCCTTATAAGAAAAACCAGGCTCTCGAAGATGGGTGTGGACATCTACGAAACCTGGAACTATCAGTTTATTGTGCAATTCAATAACGGTGGAAAAGCCCTCACNGGGAAGCGCGGGGGAAATGGCAACAANGCNGCCCTCGTCAACGGCCACNTCCAGCGGCTCAAAGGCNCCGCCGCGAAACACCGTTCCGCCGNTCAGCAGCAAACGCATACGCTCTCCTCCTTTGTTTTCCGTCTNTCTTTTCATGAACGCCTATATATTAGCGTATTTGGACAGGGTTGTCAAGGGGATTTGGCGGAGAATGCGCCNGANNAACGGTCCGGCCCGGAGAGGGGNTTTCCCGCCTNTCCNGGCCGTTTCTCCTCAGCGCAGCAGNATGGGCTGCAGCTGNTCCCCCCGCAGGGCGGCGTCCACCGTCTCCGGCAGACGGGCAAAGTCCGCCACAAGAGAGCTTGGCTTCGCCTGGGCGGCGTCCTGGCCGAAGGGGACGAAATAGTAGTGCCGCCGGGCCAGGAGCTCCCCGATGTTCCGGGCCCCCGCCGCCAGCCCGTCGTTGCTGGACACGGCCACCACCACCGGCCTGCCGTTGCGCAGGTGGGACTTGGCCGCCATGGTGACGGCGGTGTCGGCGATGCCGGCGGCCAGCTTGGCGATGGTGTTGCCNGTGGCCGGGGCGATGACCAGCACATCCAGCAGCTTCTTGGGCCCGATGGGCTCCACGGCGGGAATGNCGCAGAGNACCTCNCGCCCGGTCAAATCCTCCATCTTCTCCAGCAGATCCTCCGACGCGCCAAAGCGGGTGTCCGTAAAGGCGGCGNTCTCCGACACAATGGGGATCACCGTCTCATAGATCTCCGTCATCCGCTCCAGCGCCCGGAGCGCCGCCTCGTGAGTGCAAAAGGACCCGCATACCGCGAATCCAACCCGTTCCTTCCTCACGCGGATTTCACCTCATTTTTCNNTATGAAATATGAAGGGGAAAACCGCCGCGGNCCGCTTCCGGCGCGGCGGTNCCCCAGGGGGAGGCCGTCACGCCGCGGGCTGGGCCAGCATGGCGCACACCGCGTCCCGGATGATGGCGGCCGCGGTGCGGGGGGCCAGCCGCCCNGGCAGCGATTTGGCCCACACGCCGGGAAGGCCCAGGGCCTCCGCCGCCAGCAGGTCAATGCCCCGTGTGGACGCCAGGTCCACGCANAGGCAGTCCCAGGGCAGCTGGGCCAGCAGGCCGCTGGTGAGAATCATGGCGGGCACGGTGTTGAACACCGCCCCGAAGCCGGAGAGGTTTCCGTCCAATTGGCNNATATCCAGNGCCTCCATGCCCATGGCCCGAATCCAGGCCAGATCCGCCGGCTTCCGGGCGGCGGCGGTGACCCGCGCCCCCAGGCCNTGNAGCCGGAGGCTCAGCAGCTTTCCAATGCGCCCGAAGCCCAGCACCAGGCACCGCATGCCCAACAGGGTCCGGTCCAGCCGCTCCATGGCCGTCTGCACGGCCCCCTCCGCCGTGGCGGCGGCATTGGCCACGGTCAGCTCCTCCCGGAGGAAGTANTCCTCCAGCAAAAGCCCCCGGTCCTCCGCCTCCCGGCGCTGCTGGGGCCGGATCTGCCCCGCCAGAATCCGTTGGGCGGGGTCCAGCCGCCGGAACAGCTCCGCCGTGGGCATGGGGTCCTCCTGGCAGTTCAGCACCCCGTCCCCNTTGCACAGGGGCAGGGGCAGAATCACCGCCTCCGCCGAGGCCGCCCGGTCCAGGGGGCCGTTCCCCGGCGCNTTCCACTCGTTCAAGCCGTAGGTAAATACAATATGTCCGTTTTCCGCCAAAAGGCGGCTCAGCTCCGCCTGCCGGCGGTCTCCGCCAATCAGGCCGATGGTTCTCTTGCTCCTCTGCATACCGCACTCCCCCTCGTTCCCATGGTATGGCGGAGGCGGGATGGAGGTGATTCTCTTTTGCCGGGGTTGAATCCGGGGCCGGACGGGTATGCTTTATAGTCAGCGCACTTGAAAATCGGCAAGAGCCGATTTTCAACCAGCGGTAATTACCGCTGGACGGGCAAAGCCCGTGTGCGCCAACTATGAAGGAAACACATAGGCCGCCAACGCGGCCGCCTGCGGCGTAAGCCGCAGGCTTGAAAAGAAGTTTCACTTCTTTTCAAGTGTGTTGACTATAAAACAGCCTCCGGGCCTCCTCCAGCAGGACCTCCCGGCTGTTGGGCAGCTCCCCTTCCACGACTCCCTCCAANAGGGCGTTGAGGGTCCGCCCCACGGCNGGGCCGGAGAGNCCCAGNGCCANAAGGTCATGGCCGTTCACCGCCAATTGCTTGAGCGAGAAGCAGGCCTCCTCCGCCAGAAGCCGGTCCAAAATGGCCTCCNCCTTGTCGATCTCCCCCTGCCGGTCCCGGTAGGCGGGGGCCTGGGCCAGATTGTCCGCCCGCTTCAAATCCAGCAGCAGCCGCAGGTCCGCCTCTCCCAGAAGCCGCAGCGCCCGGCGGACCCCCTTGTCCGTCCGGGGAATGTCCCGGTCGTGCCACTCAANCAGCCGCACCACCCGCTCCCGGAANCCGTTGGGAAATTTCAGCCGCCGGAGCATCCGGTCCGCCAGGGCCACACTGGCTTTGGCGTGGCCGTAAAAATGGCCCACGCCGTTTTCGTCCAGGGTGAAGGTGGAGGGCTTGCCGATNTCGTGAAGAAAGGCGGCCAGCCGCAGCTCCGGGACGGGGGGNGTATGGGCCAGGGCCTCGGTGGAGTGGTTCCACACGTCATGGCAGTGGTGGATATTCCGCTGGTCNAAGCCCAGCATNGGCAGNACCTCCGGCCAGAACACGCCGATCACCTGGGGATGCCTGTCCAGCGCCGCCTTGGCGNAGGGGCCNCGGAGGAGCTTTACCAGCTCGATCTGTATCCGCTCCGGGGCGATTTCCCCCAGAAGCGCCCGGTTCCNGTCCATGGCGCGGCNNGTGGCCTCCTCCCCGTCNAGGCCCAGCGCCGCCGCGAACCGCATTCCCCGGAGAATCCGCANNGCGTCCTCGCAAAACCGCCGGTCCGGGTCCCCCACGCACCGCAGAAGGCCCCGGTCCAGATCCGCCCGCCCGCCGAAGGGGTCCCGCAGCTCTCCCCGGAGGCTCAGGGCCATGGCGTTGACGGTGAAGTCCCGCCGGGCCAGGTCCTCCTCCAGGGACCGGGTGAAGGCGACGCTCTCCGGCCTCCGGTGGTCCCGGTACTCCCCGTCCACCCGGTAGGTGGTNGCCTCCACCAGCTTCCCNTCCTCCGTCCGGATGGAAATGGTGCCNTGCTTCANGCCCGTGGGAAGNGCCCGGTCCCCGAACACCGCCGCCGTCTCCTCCGGCAGGGCGCTGGTGGTCACGTCCCAGTCCTCCGGCTCCCGGCCCAGCATGGTATCCCGCACGCAGCCCCCCACGCACCAGGCCTCNTGGCCCGCCGCCTCCAGGGCCGCCANAATCTNTTTCACATANNGNGGAATCCCCTCCGCGCCTNCGCTCACGCCATCACCGCCTTTATCCNAAAATCCACGTCTGGCCGCNGGGCATGGTCATCCAGCTTCCGGGNAAGCGNTCCAGNACCTCCCCNGACGCCATGCTCCGCACNANGACCTCCTCCCGGTACTCCGGGTCCTCGTACCAGGCGGTGAAATACAGCCGGTCGCCCCTCCGGCACACGAAGGACTCCGTGTTTCCCATGGTCAGCCGGAGCTTTTCCGGCCACAGAATCTCAAAGGTATCGTCCTTCCCCTGCCGGGTCAGCATCAGCGGCGATTGCTTCANCAGCAGGTTATAGCAGTCCTCCGCCNCCGCGAGGGGAATCTCCGCCAGGGTNTCCNCCTCTTCCGNTTCCGGNTCAAANCGGAAAATCTCNATGANCTCCNGGGGNAAATCCACCCGGAGNATCAGGATCTTTCCNNCNCAGCCCNTGGGCNGCCCCAGGTACTGCCCCTTCCCCGCCGTCACCGGCTGGANCACCCGCCCCTCGGGACAGCGGACAANCACCAGCTTGTTTCCGCNGACGGGATGGTTCTGCCGGAACAGCTCCTCCGCCTCGTACAGGTCGCCGTGGGTGTAATCCATGCCCCAGTACCAGTCCGGNCTNCCGTNCAGGGGCTCAATATAGGTAATACCCTGGGTGTCGATTCTCTTCATCCACCGTTCCATNGCAAAACGNCCTCCCAAATCCCGTTCTTTCTCTCCGCTTTCCGGTTGCAAAACGCTCCGGAGTGTATTATAATATTTTGGTTATCTTTGGATAGTATATACCGCTTTTTTCCCCGGCGCAACGGGAAAACCCGGTTTTGGAAAGGAAGTTCCCCCTATGATGAACAATCCCCGTCCCATTCAGGACTATCTGACCCCCGGCAANCGGGCCCATCTGGTGGGCATCGGCGGCGTATCCATGTGCCCNCTGGCGGANGTNCTCCNGGGCATGGGCCTCCAGGTCCAGGGCTCCGACATGTCCGAGAGCGACACGGTACAACACCTCCGGTCCCTGGGCATCACCGTGGCCCTGGGCCACAACGCGGAAAATTTAGGGGACTGCGACTTCGTGGTCCGCACCGCCGCCGTCCACGACGGCAATCCGGNGATCGCCGGGGCGGTGGCCCGGGGCATCCCCGTCTACGAGCGGGCCGAGGGCTGGGGGGCCATTATGCGCCGCTACCCCAACGCCCTGTGCGTCTCCGGCACCCACGGCAAAACCACCACTACCTCCATGTGCGCCCACATCTTCATGGCGGCGGAGGCGGACCCCACCGTCATGATCGGCGGCACCCTGCCCCTGCTGGGCTCCGGCTACCGGGTGGGCCNNGGAGACACCATCATTCTGGAATCCTGCGAATACTGCAACAGCTTCCTCCACTTCTTCCCCACCGTGGCGGTGATCCTCAACGTGGAGGCGGACCACCTGGACTTTTTCAAGGACCTGGACGACATNAAGCGCTCCTTCCGGAAATTCGCGGAGCTGGTGCCCGCCGGCGGCCGCGTCATCGTCAACGCCGACAACNNCGGGGCCCGGAGCGCGGNCCAGGGCCTGGNCGCCTTCACCTTCGGCCTGGAATCCAATGCGGACTGCACCGCCGCCAACCTCCNNGAGGAGGAGGGCTGGCCGGTCTTNGACGTGGTGGTCCACGGGGAGGTCTACGCCCATGTGNGCCTCCGGGTCTACGGGCGGCACAACGTCCTCAACGCCCTGGCGGCATCGTCCGCGGCCTATGTGCTGGGCATTCCGGGAAAGGCCGTGGAAGAGGGGCTTGGCTCCTTCACCGGGGCCGGACGGCGNTTTGAGCACAAGGGGNCCTTCAACGGCGCGGAGATTTACGACGACTACGCCCACCATCCCGACGAGCTTCACGCCCTGCTGACCACCGCCAAGTCNCTGGGCTTCCGCCGNNTGATNGCGGCTTTCCAGCCCCACACCTATTCCCGCACCGCCAAGCTCTTCGANCAGTTTGTGGAGGAGCTGCGCATNCCCGACAAGGTGATTCTGGCGGAGATTTACGCCGCCCGGGAACAGAACACCCTGGGCATCTCCTCGGCGGACCTCTGCCGCCATATCCCCGGCGCGGTGTACTGCTCCACCCTGGAAAAGACGGCGGAGGCTCTGCGCCAGACGGCCCAGCCGGGGGANCTGATCCTTACCATAGGCGCCGGGGACATNTACCGGGCCGCCATCATGCTTTTGAAGGAGGACTGACGGNATGAATCTCTCACCCCTTTACCACAACACCCGCCCCGAGGGGGACCTTCCCCCTCAGGAGGCGGCGGCCTTCGACCTGCTGGAGTCCCTGGGAATTTCCTATGACCGGGTNNCNGGGGACCCNGCGGACACCATGGAAAAATGCGCCGCCGTCAGCCAAATCCTGGGCGTTTCCATCTGCAANAACCTCTTCCTCTGCAACCGGCAGAAAACCCAGTTNTACCTCCTCTGCATGGGGCCGGACAAGCCCTTCCACACCAAGGACCTCAGCGCCCAGATCGGCTGCGCCCGCCTCTCCTTCGCCTCGCCGGAGGCCCTGTGGGAGCTTCTGCGCTGCGCCCCCGGCTCCGCCACCATTCTGGGACTGATGAACGACCNTGAGAACAAGGTCCGCCTCCTGATGGAGCGGGAGGTCTACGAGGCCCCCTGCCTCAGCTGCCACCCCTGCAACTGCACCAGCAGCCTGAAGCTGCGCACGGCGGACGTGCTGGAAAAGCTCCTCCCCCANGTGGGNCATGAGCCTACGGTGGTGGATCTNTAGGATATGAAATATCTCCCGGTTTGAGCCGGACAGCGGTAAGGAAGTACATANAACCANCCGGCCGAATCCCGNAAAACGAAAGATGGTACTGCNTGGGANAAATNCCTGGCAGTACCATTTTTATGGGTGCAATTCCAAAAATTTTGCTATATTTGTTTTTATNTGCTCCAANANGGGGNNGATTTAGGNNGTTTTACNTTGAGGCTCACGGCGAGATCACAAAACCGCAAATGCAGGCGCTTCTGAATTGGAAACGGGCCAGGGCTTATATGGCGGCAAAGCGGATGCGCCAGAATGGGCTTCGTTGTCATTGGAAGGGGCAGCAGTAAAAAGGCGGACGGAGTGTCCTGTGCCTTCACGGAATATTCGGTGAACAATCTGTGCTGGAATACTCAAAGCTGGCATTCCCATCCGTATGCTGAAACAAGAGGTCTTTCCCGTACCAGAAGCGGTAACGCACCTCCGCACACAGGCTCTCGTGGACGGTGCGTTCCATGCGACCCTCCACCGGAGCGCGGAGCGCCTGCCTCCGCTCGTTCAGCAGTTCCGCTTCCAGACGGTACTTCCCCTGGCGGATGACCGCTCCGGAAGAGGACCACGCCTCAATTTTGACGCCCCGGTAGGCCGCCAGGCGGTATTCCCGTCCGCGGTAAAAAACGGAGCATATACAGCCGGTGAAGCCTCCAACAGGAAGAGGGATCGTTGCAATTGCAAGCATTAAGCCGCCGCGCTCCGGCCTATCCCAGACGCACTGGGTCCAGAGATACCGGCTGGGAAAGGAGCGTCCGCGGTCCGTTTCCATATACCCAATCCCGTTGGAGAAATCGATTTGCTCACCGTTCAAATCCAGCGTTCCCTCCAGAGAATGTCCCATACTGATAACGCCATGGGAGCACTGCATTCCGGCAAAAAATCGAAACGGCCCCATGATATCCGATGGGAGGGCGGCAAATGGGCCGTAGCGCAGCGTACCGTGGAGAGAAAGTCCATCCTGCTCGATGTGGAGGGTGACCCCCTGGCTGCTGAAGCTGGACGGACCAATTTGGATTTGAAACGGCTGCCGGGAGAAACGAAGCTGCGCTTCCGGGTATTCCAGCCACCACGCCTCGCCGTTTGAAATGACCTGGAGGGACACCGTGCGGCGGCCCCTGCCGTCGATATGAAACGCGGGAATCAGCGCGAGGATCTGCCCCTGCCGGTTCTGGTGCTTCAAATACCACCCTTCAAAATAGGGCCCTGTTCGATTTGTGCCGCGAAAAAAATGTGTAATAATCATCACCCCGGATTCAGTTTTCCCTGAATTTGGGGATTTTATTATTGAGCCGCTCTGGTTAAAAGAGCGGCTCAATCTTTGCGGGACCGTATGCAAGGAATCAGGCCATCTCTTCCAGCGGGTACAGGGTCTGCCCAAAGGTAAAGGCCTGTTCCAGGTGGCCTGTTCTGCCAATCCGGGGCGGGCCGTTGGTATCTCCGCAGCCGCCCGCCAGCAGCATTCCTCGGTCGCGGAAACCGATGTAGTTTACCAGGGCAAAATTGTAGTAGGAATACGCCTGCTAGAATCTCCAAAAGAAGTAGTCCGCCGCGGACATCAAGAGGGCGCAGCCCTACACCTGGT
>JAAVHG010000034.1 GCA_014799855.1 Oscillibacter sp. | reverse complement strand
CCAGATGGCTGTACTTGAAGAGGTCGGAGATCAGGTAGCTGACGTGNGTGCTGGACACNTCGTAAAGGCGGGTNTTCAGCACNCCCCGCTCCGCCAGCTTCGCCGCCAGNACCTCCGCCGCCGTCTCGGTGNTNCCGNACATGGAGGCGTAGACAATCATGATGCCCTTCTCCTCCGGCTCNTAGGTGGCCCAGTGGGTGTACTTATCAATNATGTAGCCCAGATCCTTCCGCCAGATGGGTCCGTGGAGGGGGCAGAGCATCTTGATNTTGTCCAGGCCCACGNCGCTNGCGGCCTTGTTCAGCAGGGCCACCACCTGGGGACCGTATTTGCCAACAATGTTGGTATAGTACCGCCGTGCGTCGTCAATCCANTCCCGGTCAAAGTCGAACTCGTCGGCGAACAGCTTGCCGTCCAGGGCCCGGAAGGAGCCGAAGGCATCGGCGGAGAAGAGAACGCCGTTGGTGGTNTCGAAGGTCACCATGGCCTCCGGCCAGTGAACCATGGGNGCGGAGACNAAGGCCACCGTATGCTTGCCGAAGCACTTGGTATCCCCTTCCCGGACCTCCTCNATCTTATCGCTGTCCATCTGGAAGCCGAACTGGCGCAAAAGGATGACCGCCTTGGGAGAGGTGATGATCNNNACCTCCGGCCANCGGAGAAGCACCTCCTGGATGGAGGCGGCGTGGTCCGGCTCCACATGGTTAATAAGGAGATAGTCCANAGNACGGCCNTCCAGCACGGCGGTNACGTTTTCNATGAACTGGCGGCCCACGGCCCAGTCGGCGGTGTCCACCAGGACAGTCTTCTCGTCCAGCAGTACATAGGCGTTATAGCTGACGCCGTGGTACAGGGGATGGATGTTCTCAAACAGGGCCAGGCGGTGTTCGTTAGCGCCTACCCAGTAGAGGTCGTCGGTGACTTTCCGGTAATTATACATAGAGAATTGCCTCCTCTTGTCGTTTTGAATTTTGGTTGTCCGCTGATGGGCGGCGNTCCGGGTTTAACGGGGCTCCNCCNNTCAAAGATANATGGATCGGCGTTTTCTTACACTTCAATCTCGATGAACTGGTCCATGGGCTCGCCGCAGTGGGGGCAGACCCAGCCTTCCGGCANATCCTTNAAGGCGGTGCCGGGGCGGACGTCGCTCTCCGGATCACCGGNCAGNACGTCGTACTCGTGGCCGCAGCCGTTGCANATATACAGCTTCCGGGGCGGAGTGGTCTTCTTGGGCACGGCCCGCTTCATCTTCTTCATGGGCGGCGCGGGAAGNTTTTCNCCGGTATCCAGGGCGGCGGTCAGCAGAGGCAGAATCTCCATAAGATCTCCCACNATGCCGTAGTCGCAGTTTTTNAAAATCCGGGCGTTGGGATCAATGTTGATGGCTACGATGGTGGAGGCGTCCTTGATNCCCTTCAAATGCTGGCCCGCGCCGGAGATACCGCAGGCGATGTACAGATTCCCCTTGAACTTCTGGCCGCTCATGCCCACATAGCGGTCCAGGGGCACGTATTGCAGGGTTTCCGCCACAGGACGGCTGGAACCGATAGCGGCTCCGGCGGCCTNGGCCAGATCCCGGATNANCTTCATATTCTCCTTTTCGCCGATGCCCTTGCCGGCGCTGACCACCCGCTCCGCCTGGACNATGGGGGTGTCCATGGGGATGCCCACGGTGAAGTCGTGNCCGTCCTTCTTCAAGGCCGCCACAACGGCGTCCACCTTCTCCTGGGCGGTGCCCTCCTTGAGGATCATCTTCTTCCGCTCTCCGGTCTCCGGNCCCCGCTTCTGCATGGGGGCGGACTCCGCCTTCCCGGCCTTGCCCAGAATATGGGAGGCGATNACCACCCGCTGGATCTCGTTGGTGCCCTCGTAGATGGTGGTNATCTTGGCGTCGCGGTAGAACCGCTCCACCTCCATACCCTTNAANTAGCCGTTGCCGCCGAAGATCTGCAAGGCGTCGTTGGTGACCTGCAGGGCGATNTCNGAGGCATACTGCTTNGCCATGGCGGACTCCATNCCGTAGGGCTCATGGGCNTGCTTCAGCTCCGCGGCGGAGTAGACCAGCAGGCGGGCGCAGCGGATTTTGGTAGCCATGTCGGCAATCTTAAAGGCGATGCCCTGCTGCTGGCAGATGGGACGGCCAAACTGGATTCTCTCCTTGGAGTANTCCACNGCNGNNTCATANGCNCCCTGNGCGATGCCCAGNGCCTGGGNNGCNATGCCGATGCGGCCGCCGTCCAGGGTGGCCATGGCAATCTTGAAGCCCTGGCCCTCCTTCCCCAGCAGGTTCTCCTTGGGGATTTTCACATTGTTGAAATTCAGCTGGCAGGTGGCNGAGGAGCGGATGCCCATCTTGTCGTAGTGCTCCTCAAAGGTGAAGCCCTCCCAGCCCTTTTCCACGATNANGGCGGAGATACCCCGGGTGCCGATGTCCGGCGTGGTGACGGCAAANACCACGTAGGTGTCCGCCACGCCGCCGTTGGTGATGAAGATTTTCTCGCCGTTCAGCAGCCAGTGATCTCCCTTGTCCTCNGCGGTGGTCTCGGTGCCGCCGGCGTCGGACCCGGCGTTAGGCTCCGTCAGGCCGAAAGCGCCGATNTTTTTGCCGGAGCAGAGGTCCGGCAGATACTTATTCTTCTGCTCCTCCGTGCCGAAGGCGGCGATGGGGAAGGTNCCCAGAGACGTGTGGGCCGACAGAATCACGCCGGCGCCGCCGTCCACCCGGGCCAGNTCCTCCACGGCAATGGCGTAGCTGAGCACATCCAGCTCCGCGCCGCCGTATTTCTTNTCATAGGGGATGCCCATCAGGCCCATCTCCCCCAGCTGCTTTACCGCCTCTGTGGGAAATTGGTTCTCCTTGTCCAGCTTGAAGGCAATGGGCTTAATCTCCGCCTCCGCGAATTGGCGTACCTTGGCCCGCAGTTCCTCCTGCGCCTGGGTGGTTTGATAGAACATACGATTTCCTCCTTTTCGTTGTTTCCGGTTCGCCGCTGAAATGGCCGATTTGCTTGCTTGTATGGATTATATAAAANTTNCCGGAAAANTGCAGGTGTATTTGCAACAGTTTGACGGTTTTTTTGCATACGNCCNCGGTTATCTTCCCTCTCTTCCCGCTTGCCATTTTCCAAAAACGTGGTATCATAGAGTCACCGNATCACTTCCAGAAAGAGATGGGAAGGAGATTGTCATGCTGGACTTCCTGAAAAACGAGGGCGTCAGCCCAAAAATTATCGGGGAAATCGAGGCCTTCCGGGCCAAATTCCCNGCGGAGGAGGCCCTGGCCCGCCGGGTGCCGGAGCCCCGCTACCTTTACTATGGCAAAGAGATTTGGGAGGAGGCCGTCACCGCCCTCCTCTGCGGGGAAAACCTGCTGCTGGTGGGCCCCAAGGCCACCGGGAAAAACGTTCTGGCGGAAAACCTGGCCGCCGCNTTCGGCCGCCCCAGCTGGGACGTGTCCTTTTACATCAACACCGACGCCGCCACCCTCCTGGGNACGGACACCTTTGCCGATGGGGCCGTCTCTTTGCGGAAAGGCCCCATCTACCAGTGCGCGGAGGTGGGAGGCTTNGGNGTGCTGGACGAGATNAACATGGCGAAAAACGAGTCNCTGGCGGTGCTGCACGCCACNATGGACTTCCGNCGCAGCATCGACATGCCCGGCTACGACCGCATNGCCCTCCACCCCGCCGCCCGGTTNATCGCCACCATGAACTACGGCTACGCCGGAACCCGGGAGCTGAACGAGGCCCTGGCCTCCCGGTTCGTGGTCATCAACATGCCCGCTATCGCNGCCGGGGATCTGGTGAAGCTGATGGTCCGGGAGTTCCCGGCCCTGAAGCCCGCCTGGGCGGACCANTTCGCCGGCCTCTTCCAGGATATCCAGCGNAAATGCGACGGCGGCGAGCTGTCCACCAAAGCCNTGGACCTTCGGGGGCTTCTGGCCGCCGTGCGGCTGATGCAGGCGGGCCTNGAGGGAAACCGGGCNTTGGANCTNGGCATCGTCAACAAGTCCTTTGACGATTTCGAGCGCCAGCTGGTGCTGGACGTGATCCGCACCCGCCTGCCGGAGACGATTTCCTNTGAGGATGTGTTCGCCTGATGGAGATTCTGGACAGCGAAAAGCGGCGCGCCAGAAACCTCATCTGGAACGCCGCCGGAGAGTACGGCTTCGAGCCGGACTTCAAGGCCTACGACCACGACGGCCGCGCGGAGCTGTACTGGAACAGCATCATCGGGGCCGTTCGGAAAAATTACGGGGCGGANANTACAGAATCCCTCTTCTCCGCCATCCANGGCNGNGGNCGGGAGGANCTTTTTGAGCAGCTTCTCTGGCTGGGGCTGGAAAACGCCGCCTTTCTGCGGGAATCNCCCCGCCGCCCCGCCCTNGAATCCCTCCGGCGGCGGTACGCCCAGGCNGCGCTGTTCGCCAACCAGCGGGCCGTCTCCCTGGAGGGNGACGAGGACCTGCTCCGCCGTCTGGAAAACGGCCACTTCCGCCGCGCCTTNGGCGAGACGCCGGATCTGATGGCCCGGGACCGGGAAATGCTGGACGCCTTGGAATTTTCCGGAGACCTGGCCGGAGAGGAGATCCGGGACCGGGCATTGGCNTTCCTGGAACAATATTTCCAATTTGTCCCCGGAGAGGNGGAACCGGAGGCTGAAAAAAAACCGTGGTTTNTCCCCAGCATTTTCTTCTTCGGCGTGGGAAAATCCAAGGTGAAGCGAATCCCCTCCCTTCGCACNTTCGGCCACGGCTACGGAGAACACGCCGGGGANGGAGANGAAGCCTCCGCNCCGGAGCGCCGCCATATCTCTGACCGCACCGCCGCCGAGACGGAAATGGACCTNGCCAAATTCATCCGGGAGTATTTCGGCACCCCCCTCTATGACCAGCGGCGGATCGCCGCCCTGGAGGAGGCCGTCTGCACCGGGGATCACAAGGGCTGCCGGCTGTACTGCGCTTCCGGGGACGGGGTATGGGAAAACGTGAAGGGCTANGTGGGAAACCAGCGGCGGGAGGCCCTCAAGCAGATGGAGCGGAACAAGGCCCTGTACGAGGCCGACGGCCTCCGCCACCGGGCCAGCGTTGTCCGCCTCACCGCCCGCATCCGCAACGCCATGANGGCCTATCTCCAGCCNACGGAGGTCCGGACCGCCGCCGGGACTCTGGACGCCGGCCGTGTCTGGCGNGGGGTGTATCTGGACGACNACAAGATCTTCACCCGCGTGCAGAACGCCGACCCCGGCCAGCTCTCCGTGGATCTGCTGCTGGACTGTTCCCACTCCCAGGTGGGCCGTCAGGCCGCCGTGGCCGCCCAGGGGTACATGATCGCCGAAAGCCTGACCCGGTGCCNTATCCCNGTCCGGGTATCCTCCTTCTGCTCCCTCAGCGGCTACACGGTGCTGACCCGCTACCGGGACTATCTGGAGCCGGAAAAAAACGAGCGGATTTTCCACTACTTNGCNGCCGGGTGCAACCGGGATGGCCTTGCCNTGAANCTTATCGGCAAGGAATTGGAGGACAACCCCTGGGAACACCAGATGGTCATCCTCCTCTCTGACGCCAAGCCCAACGACGTGGTGAAGATNCCCCGGGGCTCCGATTTCATTGACTACGCCGGTGAGGACGGGGTGCAGAACACCGCCATGGAGGTCCGGTCCCTGATCCGCCGGGGCGTCGCCGTTGTCTGCGTCTTCACCGGGGAGGACGAGGACCTCCCCTCCGTCCACACCATCTATGGCCGGGACTTTGCCCGCATCCGGTCCCTGGACCAGTTCGCCGACACNGTGGGAACCCTGATTCAAAANCAAATCCGGTCGTTTTAGGCGCGTTATACCATAGCATNNGNGGNGCAATCTATATCCTGNAACNCTTGCNGTTGNTNTATNGTAAAGGAATTTTCCTTTCCGGTNTTTCANGCTTATTCCGTGGTCAATTCCCCCGGCCAGCTCTGCAANCCGCCCAAATCGAAAACGTTGGTATAGCCCAGCTTGACCAGCTTCTCCGCCGCCTTGGCGCTGCGGACGCCGGATTGGCAGTAGACCAGAATCTCCGCGTCCTTGTCAAAGGCGATGGGCATNTCCCCGCTGATCATTTCCCCTGGAAAGCACACCGCGCCGGAAATGTGGCCGCCGTCGTACTCCTCCTGGGTCCGCACATCCAGCAGAATGGCGCTCNCGTTCTCCGCCAGACGGGCCTGGGCNTCCTCCGGAGTCAGAACGCCGTACCCGGCCCGCTTTGCCGCCGCCCCNGCCTTAGCGGCNGCCTGGTTGGGGGTCATTCTGGCGGTGTACANCTTGATGGCGGCCATNCCGAAGCAGATNACNGCGGCCACAAGAAANAAATTCTGCATAACAGTTCTCCTTTTCTTTTGGANATTGGCATATGATGGAACAGTATACCCGAAATNNANGNAAAAAGAAAGAGGNAAATCNAAAAAGGAGATCCGCCCCGCCGGGCGGATCTCCTTTTTTTCGTGTCCGCGATACCGCTTCCCTATTCCTCCGTTTGCTCTACAGCGGCCAGCAGGGTTTGATAGGCCTCCCGGCCCTCCTCCGTCAATTCAGAGGCGTTCCAGCTCAGGTTTCGCATTCCTTGCTGGAAGCACTCCCGGGCGTCGTCGTCCGCCTCGTTGGCGGCGTATTGGGCCAGAGCGGTCAGGGCCGCATCCCGCTCTCCGGCGGGATAGGCGCCCAGCAAGTTCATGGCTACGACCTGGTTCTCATAGAACATCCACAGCAGATTCTCCTCCGGGGCCTCCGCGAGGGAAATCGCATTGTTTTTCAGCAGAATCCGCAGCACATACCCGGAGAACATCGGAGCATTGTAGAAACAATCGACGTAATAGTCGTCCTCTTCCATATCCAGGGGGATTCTTCTGCCCTCCTCCACACGGAAAAGCATAGTCATTCCGTTGTAGAAAAAGCCTCCCTGCCAGAGATCCTCGTCCAGATACGCCGCCCCTGCCAGGACTACGGTGTCCGGCGTGG
>JAAVHG010000033.1 GCA_014799855.1 Oscillibacter sp. | reverse complement strand
CGCTGGCGAGAACGCCGCTCATAGGCAGGCCCCCGGCGATGCCCTTGGCAAAGGAGGCGGCGTCGGGCAGNATGNCNTANTGCTGNNAGGCNAANAGGCTTCCCGTCCGGCCTACGCCGGTCTGCACCTCGTCGGCCAGCAGAAGCCAGTCCCGCTCCCGGCACAGCTTGNCCACGGCCTGAACATACTCCTTATCCAGCGGCAGAACGCCGCCCTCCCCCTGGACCAGCTCCACCAGCACGGCGCACACGTCCTCCCCCTGGGCCTCCAGGGCGGCGAGGTCGTTGGCCTCCGCGTAGCGGAACCCTTCCGTNAAGGGGAAGAAATAGTTGTGGAACACCTCCTGGCCCGTAGCCATCAGGGTAGTGATNGTGCGGCCGTGGAAGGAGTTTTTCAGGGTGACGATNGTGGCGCGGCCCTTGCCGTACTTGTCGAAGCTGTACTTCCGGGCCAGCTTGATCAGGCCCTCGTTGGCCTCGCCGCCGCCGTTGGCGAAAAAGACGCAGGACATGCCGCTGCGCTTGCAGAGGATTTCCGCCAGCNTGGCGGCGGGCTCCGTGTAAAAGAGGTTGGAGGTATGGCCCAGCTTCCNGGCCTGATCGGCCACAGCNNCGGCCCACGCNGCNTGNCCATAGCCCAGATCCGTCACGCCGATGCCGCTGGTGAAGTCGATATACTCCCGGCCCTCCGGGTCGTAGAGCCGCGCTCCCTGGCCGTGGTCNATCGCCACGGGGAAGCGGCCGTAGGTGTTCATGATATACTGCCCGGTCAGGGCCTTGATTTCCTGAGAAGTCATCTTACGCGTCCTCCCTTTTCAGCATAGTGCCGATGCCCCTGTCGGACAGCAGCTCAATGAGGATGGAGTGGGGAATCCGTCCGTCCAGAATGTGGACGCTCTCCAGCCCCCCGGCGATAGCGTCCACGCAGCACTCCATTTTGGGGATCATGCCGCCGGAAATGACCCCCTGGGCCACCAGATCCGGAACNTCCCGGGTGTGGAGGGAGTGGATCAGCGTGTTCTCGTCCTGGGGGTCCCGGAGGAGGCCCCGAACGTCCGTCAGCAGAATCAGCTTNTCGGCCTTCAGGGCCGCGGCCAGCTTGGCGGCGGCGGTGTCGGCGTTGATGTTGTAGGCGGTGTCCTGGTCCACGCCCTGGGCNACGGTAGCCACGATGGGNATGCAGCCGCTTTGGATGGCGTTTTCCACGATNGTGGGATTTACGTCGGTAATCCGGCCCACAAGGCCGTATTTTTCGTCCAGCTGCACCGCCTGNAAGAGATTTTCGTCCATGCCGCAGAGGCCGATAGCCCGCCCGCCCAGCCGGTTCAGNTGGGCCACCAGATCCTTGTTGACCTTTCCGCAGAGGATNGCCTGCACCACGTCCATGGTAGTGGCGTCGGTGTAGCGGAGGCCGTCCACAAAGCGGGNCTGGTGNCCGATCATTTTCAGCATNGCGGAGATCTCCGGCCCGCCGCCGTGGACCACCACNACCCGGATGCCCACCAGATTCAGCAGTACAATGTCGNTCATNACGGAGCGGCGGAGGGTGTCGGAGATCATGGCGTTGCCGCCGTATTTCACCACAATGGTNTTNCCGGTGAATTTTTGGATGTAAGGCAGGGCCTCNACCAGGGTTTGGGCCTGCTGTTCNTGGGAGGACATAGAAATCTCTCCTTTTATTGGTAATGTGAGGGAAAAATTATTTCGCCGCGCCCGCCCGCCGGGCGGAGACCAGAGCGGCGGCGATGCTGGTCAGAAAACCGCCGTAGACCAGGAGCAATGCCGCGCCGTGGTCCCGCCATGTGGCGTCGANNAAGTTTATNGAATAGGTATTATCTCCNGGCAGNATCACNGCCCCGGTCAGGCGCAGAACCCCATAGCCGCACCCCAGGACACAGACGGCCATAGCCGCCAACACCAGCCCCCGGAAGAAGCCANTGNTTCCGCCGCAGGCACCAGCGGGCGAGGAGAAAAGCCGGAAAGCCAAGAAACGGGAAAAAAATNACAAAANTNGCAAGCCAATACAGCAGAAGCGATAACATTTTTAGAGCCCCCCTGTCGGCAAATTTTATAGGGNTATTNGCNAATTTCCCCGCTTCGCGGAGAAATAAATTGAAATCATTTTCGCCGCGGCGCCCTCCAGAGGGGTTTCTCTTGCCCCTGTGGGGCAATTCACCTTCTGTACGTGGCGAAAATACCAAGACTCAGCCGCCTTGGGCGGCGTTCACCAGTGACCGACGTCACTGGTGGGGAGAATCTAAAGGCTGCGCCCGCAGGCGCGTTTCGGAGGCCAACCGCCCGCAGGGCGGCTCTTAGGCCGGAGATGGGACGAAGTCCCCTCTTTAATTACGTCCGGTAGTCCCCATTGATTTTAATATAATCATAGGTGATATCGCAGCCCCAGCAGGTGCAGGAGCCGGAGCCCTCGCCCATGGCGACGCGGATCTCCACGTCGTGTTCCAGAAGGATTTTTTTCGCCAGATCCTCGTCAAAATCCAGACCCCGGCCCTGGCGGCACACCGGAATCTCTCCGGCGGCGCTGGCAAAGCGCACTTCCACCTTGTCCGGGTCGAAGCTCTCCCCGGAGTAGCCCATGGCGCAGAGCACCCGGCCCCAGTTGGCGTCAGCGCCGAAGATTGCCGCCTTGGTCAGAGTGGAGGAGATAACGGACTTGGCAATGGTTTCCGCCGACTGCTCGCTGGCGGCCCCGGTGACGGCGCAGGTAATCAGATGCTTGGCCCCCTCGCCGTCGGAGGCCATCTTTTTGGCCAGGTCCACGCACAACGCTTGAAGGGCCTCCAGGAACGCGTCGTAATCCGGGCCTTTTTCCGTGATCTCCCCGTTGCCCGCAAGACCGTTCGCCAGTACGATGCAGGTGTCGTTGGTGGAGGTGTCCCCGTCCACGCTGATGCGGTTGAAGCTGACTCTGGCGGTTTCCAGCAGGGCGGTTTTGATCATGGCGGGGGAAATAGCGCAGTCGGTGGTCAGGAAGCACAGCATAGTGCCCATGTTGGGGTGGATCATGCCGCTGCCCTTGGCGATACCGCCCAGGCGCACGGTTTTCCCGCCCACAACCGTCTCCACCGCCGCCTCTTTTTTCACCGTGTCGGTGGTCATAATGGCGTGGCCCGCGTCGTCGCTGGCCTGGGCGGAGCGGTCCAGCGCGCCGTACAGCTCCGGCATTCCCTGTTCGATNACGCCCACGTTCAGCGTCTGGCCGATAACGCCGGTGGAGGACACCAGCACGTCTTTGGCGTCACAGCCGACAGCCTTGGCGGCGGCGGCGCACATCCGCTCCGCGTTTTCCTCNCCCTGGGGGGCNCAGGCGTTGGCGTTGCCGCTGTTGGCGATAATGGCGCGGGCCTTTCCGTCGGCCAGNTGGGCCATGTCCACGTGGATGGGAGCGGCCTTGACCACGTTCTTGGTAAAAACCGCCGCCGCGGCGCAGTCCACGTCGGAGACAATGAGGGCCACGTCTTTTTTCCAGTTGGCGTGGGTCTTCACCCCCACGTGAATCCCGGCGGCCCGGAACCCNTCGGCGGCGCACACGCCGCCGTCAATNAATTTCAGCATACGATTTACCTCGCTCTTGAATAGGTAGTGGACCATAGGCGTATTCGCCTGCGGCGAATGATTTCNATTCCTTTCGGCAAAGCCGAAACGCCGNCATGATCCATGGTCAATGGTGAAAGATTAAAGATTCAGACCCGCGGTCTCGTCAAAGCCCAGCATCAGGTTCATGTTCTGCACCGCCGCGCCGGACGCGCCCTTGCCCAGGTTGTCNAACAGGGCGGTAACGGTGGTGCGGGCTCCGTCCCCGCTGCCGCAGACGATCAGCGTCAGGGTATCCTTNCCGGCCATGGCGTTGGCGGGAATCATGGGTCCTTCCCCATGCAGGGGNGCCACCTTCACCAGCGGCTGGCCCTGGTAATGNTCCGTCAAAATTTCCCACACCGCCTGGGGACTGCCGCCATGCCGGAGCGGTTCCACACCGCTGTGGAGGCAGACGGTAGANGCCATGCCCTTGTAGTAGTCGTCCACAATNGGGCAGAAGACCGGAGCAATGGTCAGGCCGCATATTTTCNGCATTTCCGGCAGGTGCTTGTGGGTTTGATTCAGGCCNTAGATNCGGGGGCTGTANAGNGCGTCCCCCTTTGCCCCCTCGTATTCCGCAATCATNTTTTTCCCGCCGCCGGAATAGCCGGTNAGGGAGAAGCAGGTCAGGGGATAATCCGCGGGCAGGGTCCCGCCCGCCGTCAGNGGAAATACCGCGCTGATAAAGCCCGTGGCGTGACAGCCGGGGTTGGCTATCCGCTTCCCCTCNTGAATCCGCNNGCGGTGGGCGGNGGACAGCTCCGGAAAGCCGTAGGCCCAGTCCGGATGGGTCCGGTGGGCNGTGGAGCAGTCGATCACCCGGGTGCGGTCGTTGTCAATCAGGGACACCGCCTCCACCGCCGCCGCGTCCGGCAGGCAGAGAAAGACCAGATCCGCCTCGTTGAGGAACGTTTTCCGCTCGGCGGCGTCCTTCCGCTTGTCCTCGTCGATGAGGAGGAGGTCGATGTCCTCCCGGGCGGCGAGACGGTCGTAAATCTGGAGCCCGGTGGTGCCCTCCTTGCCGTCGATGTAAACCTTTGGTTTGCTCATAGCTGTCACGTCCTGATGGTGAAATTTTGAAAAGGGGCGGAGGTCAAAGATACCGCCGGACCCGGTCCATATACTGCCGGTAAGCATCCCCGAACCGTTCCAGGCACCACCGCTCCTCCGCCAGAATAATCCAGTGGGCGGAAATTTGAAAAACCAGCACAATTCCGCCCAGCGCCGGCGATTGGGTCAGCAGGGCGCATCCCAGAAACAGGAGGAAATACGCCCCGTACATGGGATTGCGGGAGAAGCGGTAGGCCCCTTTGGTCAGCGGTCCCCCGCCGGACGGGGCCGCGAAGCTGACTATAGAGGCCCCGCAGGCCAGCAGTCCCAACAGATAAACCGCCAGCCCAGCGCCAAACAGCCACAGAGGCAGTACCGCGATCTTGCAGAAACACAGATAGATAAATATGGCGGCGGTGGAAATCTGATACACCCAGTAAGCGGGGATTTCCCCACCGGACATGGGGGCGAAATGGGCGGCGCGCCCAACGGCCTCCCGGTCCAGAAGAGCCAGAAGCCCGAACCGGACAAGGAGAAAGGGAATTAACAGCAGAAAGCCGTTCATGATTTCCGCTGGGCAATGAAGGCCTGAATCTCCTCAATCTGCCGCTGTGTCTCGCTGACGGCGGGCCCGCCGTAGCTGGCCCGGAGGGCCATGCAGTTTTCCAGGTTCAAGGCCTCGTATACATCCTCCTCAAAGAGGTCCGACACGGCCTTCAGTTCCTCCAAGGACAGCTCCTCCAGAGTCTTCCCNTGGGCGGANCAGGCGGCTACCAGACGGCCCACCACCGTGTAAGCGTCCCGGAAGGGCATCCCCTTTTTGGTGAGATAGTCGGCGCAGTCGGTGGCGTTGATGAAGCCCCGGCCCGCCGCCTTCCGCATATTCTCCGGCAGNACGGTCATNGTGTCCAGCATGGCGGAGAACACCGGNAGGGCCAGTTCCACCGTGTCGATGGCGTCGAACACGGGCTCCTTGTCCTCCTGCATGTCCTTGTTATAGGCCAGGGGCAGGCCNTTCATCACCGTCAGCAGGGACATCAAGTCCCCGTAAACCCGTCCGGTTTTGCCCCGGACCAGCTCNGCCACATCCGGGTTTTTCTTCTGGGGCATNATGGANGANCCGGTGGCGTAAGCGTCGTCCAGCTCGATAAACTTAAACTCCCAGCTGCACCAGAGAATAATCTCCTCGGCAAAGCGGCTGAGGTGTGTCATCAAAATAGAGAGGTCCGACAGCAGNTCCAGGGCNTAGTCCCGGTCGGACACGCCGTCCAGGGAGTTGCCCATGGGACGGTCAAAGCCCAGGCCCTCCGCCGTTNGCCAGCGGTCGATGGGATAGGTGGTCCCCGCCAGAGCGCCGGAGCCCAAGGGGCACTCGTTCAGCCGNTTCCGGCAGTCCTCCAGCCGGGTCACGTCCCGGCGGAACATACTGCCNTAGGCCAGCAGNTGCTGGGCGAAGGAGATAGGCTGTGCCCGCTGTAAATGGGTGTATCCGGGCATAACGGCGGTTTGATACCGGGCCGCCTGACGGCAAAGGACCTCCTCCAGATCCAGGAGCTGGCCCAGAACGGCTCCGATCTGCTCCCGGACGTACAGCCGGAAGTCCAGGGCNACCTGGTCNTTCCGGGAGCGGGCGGTGTGNAGCCGCTTTCCCGCGTCGCCGATGCGGGCGGTCAGCAGNGCNTCGATATTCATGTGAATATCCTCGTTTTCCGGGGAAAATTCAATTTTTCCCGCCTCCACATCCGCCAGGATCCCGTTCAGCCCCCGGATAATGGCCTGGGCGTCCTCCGGGGAAATGATNCCCTGGTTCCCCAGCATTTCCGCGTGGACNATGGAGCCCTGGATATCCTCCCGGTACAGCCGCTGGTCAAAGGCGATGGAGGCGTTGAGTTCGTTCACCANNGCGTTGGTGTCCTTGGTGAACCGTCCGGACCAAAGTTTCATGGTTGTAAGCTCCGTTCANTTAAAAGTTANGAATNAGGAGTAAAGATANAAAAGCAGAGATTAANGANCAGAGAANNAAGANAGGAAAGGGGACAGGGGAAACCTACGGTTTCCCCAGCNGGGTCCNGGGGCGCNGCCCCTGGTNTCTCCGCCAAAGGCGGAGAAATAAATTGAAATNATTTTCGCCGCGGCGTGTACGTGGCGAAAATACCAAGACCNGTGCGCNCTNGGNGCGCNCACACCAGTGACCGACGTCACTGGTGAGGGGGAATCTAAAGGGGGGACGAAGTCCCCTCTTTATTATAGCTTCCCCTGCTCCCTGAGAGCCAGGACGGTGTCCGGCAGGCCCCACAGGTTGATGAAGCCCGTGGCGTTGGTCTGGTCATAGGCGCTCTCGTTGAAGGTTACCAGCTCCTCGGAGTACAGGCTCTCGGGGGAGGTGATAGAGGCGGTAATGATGTTGCCCTTGTAGAGCTTCAGCTTCACGCTTCCGGTGACGTGCTCCTGGGTCTTGTCGGCAAAGGCGCTGAGGGCCTCCCGCAGGGGGGTAAACCACTTGCCGTTGTAAATCAGGTCCGCGAAGTCCACCGCCAGCTTGCTCTTCATGTGGGCGGTGTCCTTGTCAATCGTAATCATTTCCAGGCACTGGTGGGCNTNNTANANNATNNTNCCGCCGGGNGTCTCGTAAACGCCNCGGNNCTTCATGCCNACCAGACGGTTNTCCACNANGTCNNNNAGNCCGATGCCGTTGTCGCCGCCCAGCTGGTTCAGCTTGCGGATNATGTCGCTGGCCTTCATCTTCACGCCGTCCACGGCCACAGGCGCGCCCTGTTCAAAGTCGATGGTCACATAGGTGGGCGCGTCCGGCGCGTCAATGGGGGAAACGCCCATNTCCAGGAAGCCGGGCTTNTCGTACTGGGGTTCGTTGGCGGGGTCCTCCAGATCCAGGCCCTCGTGGCTCAGGTGCCACAGGTTCTTGTCCTTGGAGTAGTTGGTCTCCCGGGAAATTTTCAGAGGCACATTGTGGGCCTCGGCGTAGTCGATTTCCTCGTCCCGGCCCTTGATGTCCCATTCCCGCCAGGGGGCGATGATGGTCATGTCCGGGGCGAAGCGCTTGATGGTCAGCTCAAACCGCACCTGGTCGTTGCCCTTGCCGGTGCAGCCGTGGGCGATAGCGTCGGCCCCCTCGGCCTTGGCGATCTCCACCAGCTTCTTGGCGATGATGGGCCGGGCGAAAGCGGTGCCCAGGAGGTACTGCTCGTAGCTTGCGCCCATTTTCAGAGAGGGGATGATCACGTCGTCCACCATCTCGTCGGTGAGGTCGGCGATGTACAGCTTGCTTGCGCCGGTCTTGAGGGCCTTTTCCTCCAAACCGTCCAGCTCGTCGCCCTGGCCCACGTCGGCGGCCACGGCGATGATCTCCGGGCCGCCGTAGTTCTCCTTCAGCCAGGGGATGATGATGGATGTATCCAGACCGCCGGAGTAGGCGAGCACGATTTTCTTGATGTCCTTTTTCTCTTTCATCACAAGGGTCCTCCCTATTGAATGGAATATGGGTTACATTATAGTGTGTTGATTATACACTCGTTCTGCATATTTATGCAAGGATAAACTTGCACAACATTTTCCGGATACTTTCTCCCCTTTTGCCTATTCTGACGATTCTATTCACAATGCCCGCCGCCAAAAGCCGGCCGCTTCCCGGAAAACCGCCGCGGAGGGCGCAAAAACGGAAAAATATCCGCAATAAACTGCATATATACACAATTTCGCCTAAGCAGTAAAGGAGCGGCCCAAGGGCCGCGCTGTTAAGTCAAGAGAGGCAAAAAGCGGGGCCCGCTCCCCTGAGCGGGCCCCACAAGTTTCCTTGCGTTTAACTGAACGGTATTGACCCAAGGGCCGCTTACACCATTTTCTCCGGCCGGACGGTTTCGTCGAATTTCTCCGCCGTCAGCAGGCCCAGAGACAGCACCGCCTCTTTCAGCGTGGTGCCCTCGTGGAGGGCCTTTTTGGCGCACTCCGCCGCCTTCTCATAGCCGATCTCCGGCGTAAGGCAGGTAACCAGCATCAGGGAATTGCGGAGATTCTCCTCCATTTTTTCCACATTGGGCGTGATGCCCTCCACACAGTGGACCCGGAAGGACTCCATAGCGTCCGCCAGGAGGTTGGCGGANAGGAGGAAATTGTACGCGGACACCGGCAGAAACACGTTCAGCTGGAAATTTCCCTGGCTGGCGGCAAAGCCGATGGCGGCGTCGTTCCCCATCACCTGCACCGCCGCCATGGTGACGGCCTCGCACTGGGTGGGGTTGACTTTCCCCGGCATAATGCTGCTGCCGGGCTCGTTTTCCGGGATGTGCAGCTCACCCATGCCGCACCGGGGACCGCTGGCCTCCCAGCGGATGTCGTTGGCGATTTTCATCAGGTTCGCCGCCAGGGCCTTCAAAGCCCCGTGGGCGAAGACCAGAGCGTCCTTGCTGGTGAGGGCGTGGAACTTGTTGCCGTCGGGCTGGAAATCCAGCCCCGTCAGGCTCCGCAGCTCCTTGCAGACCATTTCGTCGTACCCCTTGGGGGCGTTCAGGCCGGTTCCTACGGCGGTTCCGCCGATGGCGAGGCGGCACAGCTCCTTCTGAGCCGCGTCCAGCATCCGGCAGGGCGCCTCCACCAGCTCCCGCCAGCCGGAGACCTCCTGGGCAAATTTCAGGGGCGTAGCGTCCTGCAAATGGGTCCGGCCAATGCGGATCAGGTCCGGCCAGCCCTCCTCCAGCGTCCGGAACGCCCCCGCCAGGGCCTTCGCCGCCGGAAGCACCTGGTTCGCCACNGCCANGNCCGCCGCGATGTGGAGGGCGGAGGGATAGGTGTCGTTGCTGGACTGGGACGCGTTCACCTGATCGTTGGGGTGCAGGGCCACGCCCCGCTCCGCCGCCAGGTGGGCGATAACCTCGTTGACGTTCATGTTGGTCTGGGTGCCGCTTCCGGTCTGCCATACCACCAGGGGGAACTCCTGGTCCCATTTGCCCTCCCGGATCTCCCG
The DNA here is from genome assembly GCA_014799855.1 of Oscillibacter sp. GTDB lineage: Bacteria > Bacillota > Clostridia > Oscillospirales > Oscillospiraceae > Oscillibacter. Next base: position 5,799 of record JAAVHG010000033.1, on the reverse strand, counting down.
GCAGGCGGCGGCGATGGCCTGGGCCTGCTCCTCNGNCAGCTTGCCCACGGCGGCGTTAGCCAGGGCGCAGGCCTCCTTTAAATAGGCAAAGGCGGTGATAATCTCCTTAGGCTGGCGCTGGCCGCCGATTTTGAAATTTTCCAGGCTCCGCTGCGTCTGGGCNCCCCAGCGGCGGTCCGCCGGNACGGCGATTTCGCCCATGGTGTCGTGTTCTATGCGGGTGTTCATCNGTAAAACATCCTCTCTTTGGCGCATTTTCTTGGAAATTTGGTTACATGGAGGAAATAATGTCCTTATTTTTGGCAAAATACTCCACGCCGGAGTACAGTGTGGTCAGNGTGATGATCCAGCCGCAGACCGGGTCAATCCACAAAAGCCATCCAATAGGCANGGCGGTCAGAGGATTAGANGCNGCCCAGGCGATTTCGGGTCCCAACAGCAGCATCACAATNATGCACACCATGGTGGAGGCGGTTTTNACCTTCCCGGACCACCCGGCGGCGATAACCCGCCCATTGTCGCTGGCCACCATCCGCAGTCCGCTGACGGCGAACTCCCGCAGGAGGACGATCATCAGCATCCAGGCGGGCATCCGGCCCACCTCCACGAACCACAGCATGGCGGCCACCACCAGGATTTTGTCCGCCAGAGGGTCGGCAAATTTGCCGAAATCCGTAATGAGGTTGTACTTCCGGGCGATTTTCCCATCCAGCAGATCCGTCAGGCTGGCGGCGATNAANATCGCCAGCGCCGCGTAATCGGCCCCGGGAAAGCCCCAGTACAGCACCGCCATAAACACCGGCGTCAGAATAATCCGCAAGATCGTCAGTTTGTTAGGTAGATTCATATCCATCCTCCTCCGGATAGGGTTTGTCCTTCCAGTACCACCATTTCANCTTTTCCGCGTCCCGNTCCGGGTGATCCGCGTAATAAACCGCCGCCCGCCAGACGTACAGGGCGCAGCGGTCCTCCTGAAANCCCTTCATCAGGCACTCCCGGCGGTACAGATCCTCCGGGTCCCGGCCTTGCAGGTCCGAGACCTGATGAATGCCCAGGGCCTCCATCACGGCGGCNATGCGCCGTCCCACGCTGGGGATCTCTTCCAGNGGGCTTTTCATGGCTCCAGCTCCCCGGTCAGCTCNCCGTCCATAACCCCGGTGAACCGGACCTGAACAAAGGANCCGGCGGGGACCTCCTCCCCGGCGGTNAAATAGACCCGGCCGTCAATGTCCGGGGACTCGGCATAGGTGCGGCCGAAGTACATCTGGGCCTGGCCGTCGAAGCCCTCGCANAGGACCTCCCGGGTTTCTCCCAGCAAGGTTTCGTTGTATTGGTCGATGATATCCGACTGCACGTCCACCGCCAGNTCCGCTCTNCGNCCAGCGGTCTCGCTGTCGGGATAGTCCATCTGCGCCGCCCGGGTGCCCTCCTCCGGGGAGAAGGGGAAGACTCCGGCCCGCTCGATTTTGACCTCCCGCAGAAATTGGCACAGTTCTTCAAACTCCGCCCCGCCCTCGCCGGGGAGGCCGGTNATGACGCTGGTCCGCAGCACCAGGCCGGGAATNGCCTCCCGGAGGCGGCGGAACAGGGCCAGCAGGGATTCCTTGGTGTCCCGGCGGTTCATGGCCTTTAAAATGTGGTCGTTACANTGCTGGATAGGAATGTCCAGATAGGGAAGGATTTTTTCCTCCCCGGCNATCACCTGGATCANATCCTCCGTAATCTCGTCGGGGTAGAGGTAGTGGAGGCGAATCCAATGGAAATCCAGCNGGCACAGCTCCCGGAGGAGGTCCGCCAGCCGCGGCCCGTCNCCCCTATCCGTGCCNTACCGGGTNATATCNTGGGCAATGACCAGCAGCTCCTTGACCCCGGCGGCGCTGAGNTCCTCCGCCTCCNGGAGNAGNTCNTCCANGGGGCGGCTGCGGTATTTCCCCCGCAGGGAGGGGATGACGCAGTAGGCGCAGTGGTTGTCGCACCCCTCGGCGATGCGGAGGTAGGCGTACCAGGGNGGCGTGGAGAGAATCCGGGGNCCGCCCTGCTCCGCCGTGTGGATATTGCCGAAGCGGCATACGGGGAGGCCGGGGGCCATAACGGCTTCCACGGCCCCGGCGATGTCGCCGTAGCTTCCGGTGCCCAGAAGGCCGTCGATCTCCGGCAGCTCCTTCAGCACNTCCTCCTTGTACCGCTGGGCCATGCACCCGGTCACCAGGATTTTNTTCACCAGTCCCGCCTGTTTCAGCTCCGCCATTTCCAAAATGACGCCGATGGCCTCCTCACAGGCGGAGGCCAGGAAGCCGCAGGTNTTCACCACCACCACGTCGGACCCCGCCGGGTCGCCGGAGACGGTGTGGCCCGCGGCCTGGACCGCCGCCATCATCTGCTCGCAGTTCACNTGGTTTTTGGCGCAGCCCAGGGAGATAAACGCTACTTGATAGCCCATGGATAAGCTCTCCTANTATNATGTAAAATGCGNTTTNTGGAAAAATGAGGGCAAAAGCNGTCAATCNTCCTCCAAAATCTCCTCCCCCAGCCGGGTCCAGGCGGACTTNACGTCCCCCCAGGAGAACCCCCGCCGCAGAAGAGCGTTGGTCAGCCGCTTCTTTTCCCGTTCCTCCGGCCTCCGGCCATGGAGCTTGGATTGGAGGAAAGCGTCGATCTGCCCGCCGTTTTCCGGCAGCTCCTCGAGGGCTTCCTCCCACAGCTCACGGGGGATGCCCTTTTCCCGGAGCTTTTCCTGTGTGCGGCGGGGGCCGTAGCCCAGGGAGCCGCAGTGCCGGACCAGCATGGCGGCGTATTCCCGGTCGTTGATGGCCCCGATGGCCGTCATCCANTCGGCGGCGTATTGGGCCTCGTCCTGGCTGGCGCCCTTTTCCATCAGCTTCTTTTCCAGCTCCGCCCGGGACATGGCCCTCCGGCCCACCAGATCCGCCGCCGTCACCTTCACGTTGGACACGCCGGCGGCCTCTTTCAGCCGTTCCAGGGCGGCGGCGTCCAAATCGTCCCCCGCCCGCAGGCCGAAGTCCAGAAGCTCCTGCTCCGTGATCCGCAGCAGTGCCCCGTCCTCTAAAAATACCAGCACCCGGCCCCGCTTGTGCCTGGAAGCCTCAATGCGGTCAATCCTCATCCTTGAAATCCTCGGCGCTCACGTCCACGGCGCGGCCCGCCGCCCTGGCGGCCGCCCGGCTCTGATTGCTGAGGAGCTTGTCGAAATTCTTCCGGATGTCCGCCTCCAGCTTTTCCGCAATCTCCGGGTTGTCCTGGAGGTATTTTTTCGCCGCGTCCCGGCCCTGGCCGATGCGGGTCTCCCCCATAGAGAACCAGGAGCCGGATTTCTGCACCAGATCCAGGCGGACGCCCAGATCCACCAGCTCGCCGTCGTGGGCGATGCCCTCGCCGTACATGATGTCGAACTCCGCCTCGCGGAAGGGGGGAGCCACCTTGTTTTTCACTACCTTGGCCCGCGTGCGGTTGCCGATGATCTCGCCGCTGTTTTTCAGGGCCTCGATCCGCCGCACGTCGATGCGGACGGAGGAATAGAATTTCAGCGCCCGGCCGCCGGTGGTCACCTCCGGGTTGCCGTACATAACGCCCACCTTTTCCCGCAGCTGGTTGATGAAGATGACAATGGTGTTGGTCTTGCCGATAGCGCCGGTCAGCTTCCGGAGGGCCTGGCTCATCAGGCGGGCCTGGAGGCCCACGTAGCTGTCGCCCATCTCGCCCTCAATCTCGGCCCGGGGCACCAGGGCGGCCACGCTGTCCACCACCACCACGTCGATAGCGCCGGAGCGGACCAGGGCCTCGGTGATTTCCAGGGCCTGTTCTCCGGTGTCCGGCTGGGAAATGAGGAGATCCTCCACCTTCACGCCCAGGGCGTGGGCGTAGGTGGGGTCCAGGGCGTGCTCCGCGTCCACGAAGGCGGCCTCGCCGCCCCGCTTCTGGGCCTCCGCCACCACATGGAGGGCCAGGGTGGTCTTGCCGGAGGACTCCGGCCCGTAGATCTCGATGATCCGCCCCTTGGGCAGGCCGCCGATGCCCAGGGCCACGTCCAGGGCCAGAGAGCCGGTGGGGATATAGTCCACGTTCAGGGCCGCCGCGTCGCCGAAGCGCATAATGGACCCCTTGCCATAGGTCTTTTCAATCTGGGCCATGGCGGTTTCGATGGCCTTTTTCCGGTTGGCTGCCGCCGCCACGGTCGGAGTGGGGACAGAGGCTTTTTCTTTTGCCATTTGCGGTTTCCTCCTCAATCTCTATATGGTGAATTTTGATGATTTCTCACTAAAAGCGCATAATTTTACCCATTTTCCGCATATTCACGGAAAATGGCGGCAAACAGGGGAGCTCAGAAAACCTCCGGCTCCCGGGGAATGATAATGGCCGCGACAATATAGAGGACGACCCCGCTGCCGCCCATCGCGCAGAAGGCCACCCAGGCCAGCCGCACCAGCGTGGGGTCTATGCCGAAATACTTGGCGATACCGCCGCAGACGCCGTCCACCATCTTGCCCTGTCCGATTTTGTAGAGCCTCTTTTCCATAACCGTTTCTCCTTATCTTAAATCTCTTTGCAGAGAGTGCCAAAGACCACACGGGGAATCTCGTGGAGGTCCTTAATAATCTGAATATCCCCAAAGCCGAAGCGCCGCATAATCCGCAGCACCTGGTCCGCCTGTCCGGCGCCCACCTCGAAGTAGAGCCGCCCGTTGGGGACCAGACAGCCCCGCCATTTCTCCGTCACGGCCCGGTAGAAGTTCAGCCCGTCGGGGCCGCCGTCCAGGGCCATGTGGGGCTCGTAGTCCTTTACGGAGACGTCCAGCGTCTCAATGTCCGCCGTGGGAATATAGGGGGGATTGCAGACGATGCAGTCGAACTCCCCCAGCCCCCGGTCCGGGAGGCTCAGAGCGTCCATCCGCACGGGAACCACCCGGCCCGTCAGGCCCGTCCGCCGGATGTTCTGGCGGCAGATCCGCAGGGCCCCGTCGGACCAGTCCCCCAGGATGCCGCGGGATTGGGGTATCTTGGAGGCAATCGCCAGCCCCAGGCACCCGCTTCCGGCGCAGAGGTCCAGCACCCGGCAGCTGTCCAGAGTCCGGCAGTAGGCGATGGCCTGCTCCGCCAGAACCTCCGTGTCGGGCCGGGGGATCAGCACCTCCCGGGAGATGTCCAGAGGGAGGCCGTAAAATTCCCATTCGCCAATGAGATAGGCCACCGGCTCCCCCGCCAGCCGCCGGTCCACCAGGGCCTGAATCTGCCGCTCGATCTCCGGGGAGACGTAAAGCCCGCCGTCCCGCTGGAATTCCTCCCGGCTTTTGCCCGCGCCGAAGCACACCAGCTCCCGGGCCTCCAAGGTAGCGGCTTCCGCCCCCTCCGNCCGCAGGCGGCGGCGGATGTCCAAGTATAGGTTGTTATAGGTAGTCGCCAAAAAATCACCCTATTTTTTCATNTATTGTTTTGCAAAACAAGGCCTGNACAATCCAGCNAAGCCGCAAAAATCAGCCAGCGAAAAACGCCGCCCTCNCCGNCANCCACCANACCAGNGGCAGCGAAAAGAGAAGNAAATCCATTCGATAACCACCAACGACNATGATANAAGCTATCAGATGCGGGACGGAGGTCATTCCTAGAAGAGGGTCCGACGCACCCGGCCGCAGGGTAGTGCCTTGCAGGGTACTGCGCGACAGACAACCCCCGTATTCAAAATTGGTCGTTCGACCAATTTTGCCGCTTCTTTTTCTCTTTTGGACCGTCCACGGCCCGTTTTCTCTTTTTCTTCCGGAAGAAAAAGAGAAAATGGGGGGTGGAA
>JAAVHG010000032.1 GCA_014799855.1 Oscillibacter sp. | reverse complement strand
GCTCCGCGCTCTTTATTCTTCAAGTAAGTCGTCCTCACTATCGTCATCAAAGGAATAATCATTCAGTTCCGGGAAATTAAGAAACTCCGCAATGGTCATATTGAAAGTCAATGCAATTTTGTGGAGAGTTTGCACACCAGGATTCTTTGAATTACCGTGCATGATGTTGTCAATTGTTGATTGCCGCATATTACTCATTTTTGCCAACATGTTAATGGAAAGGCTTCGTTCCTTACAAAGGCGCGCTATTCGGTTCGCAATAATCTGATAGTATTCCATCGTAAATATCCACCCAAATATGTTATAAACATCATAAGTAGAGAATTAGTCGATATTACCTATATATAGGTTGACTTCAAAGTAAATTTGTTCTATATTACTTACTGTAAAAACGTACCCCAAATCAGGGTACGTTTTTACAGTAAGTTTTCATTTAACCGTTCTATTATCAATAAAACTGCTTTTAGATTTTCATCAGACATCCCTTTGATGCCATCCATAATCTTTTTCGCAAGGACGGGGTTGCTGAACTCAATGCTTTCGTCAAAGAAATCACGCGGTGTAACTCCAAGTGCTTCAATAAGATATAGAAGTTCCTTTACAGAAGGTTGAGAATAGCCAGTCACAATATTATGGACATAATTCTTGCTATGACCAATGTTATAACTTAACTGGTACTCTGATATATTTTGTTTTACCCGTAATTCGGTAATTCTTTGCCGTACATATTCAATATCCATCAGTTTTACCTCTCCAAGCTACTCTTATTATACACAGTAGTAGAGTTGGACAGGTGCATAACTGGTGTGTAATTTTTGCCATATATCACACTATTAAAGTGATACGGTGAGTAAGATACACACTAAGCGAGTTTAGAAAGATAGATTGAGCTGATATTAGGAGAAAGGCAATGATAACGAATAAAAAATCTTGTGCCTTCCAATCGAACAATAATTGCAGATAGATCTGCGTGTGCCAAATTTACAAGAAAGAAACAGGAGAGGTTTATTATGAAAACTCTGACAAGCAAAAACGGTAAAACGCGCCATGAAAATCGTAAAATTGGTATTGTGATTTTGCGTATCATCATAGGATTGGCGCTTTATTCTGCCTTTTGCATGATTCTGCAAAACATGGCCGCTGACCGCGGCATAGCAAAGTCCCTCGCTGATACGCCGGAGCCGGAGGTTTGCGCGTTATGTGGAAACGGGAACGGCACATCTTACCATGCCCCTGTTGTGGTAAATCTCTCAACCGGGGAAACAGGCGAAATGCAGGTCTATGACCCAGATCCCCATCACAGAAGCGAGATCGCGAAAGAACAATCAACGGGCACATTCTCTCTCTTGAATATTGCCGGCCTTACCGGCTATCGCGATACCAGTAATCATTCCAGCCATGTCACCTTACCGAAAAAAAGAGAATGGGGGACGATAGACCCCTCTTACTTCTGCCGCGGCTGCCGGACGCTGCTTGCGGATTCAGCCACGAAAGGCTATGCCGTGGCGGATCTTTATGATCTGGATAAAATCACGATTTACGCCATAAAAAAGGGGGCGGAGTACATGATCCGGGATTATGCCGTTTCCATATCCACGGAGGATGAAATGAAGTGCCTTTCCATTGATGTCATTGGCTTACTCTTTTATGAAAGCGAATAGCAGAGCGCGGAGCCGAAGCTCCGCGCTCTTTTCTTACTTTTTATGGCACCCCTGGCAGCTTCCGCAGTCGCCGGAACAGTGTCCGCCGGACTTGTGGGACCGCCACAGGGACCGGACCGCCAGGCCCACTACCAGGCCCAGGGCCAGGAGTACAATCAGGTTGCCGACAATGGGGGGCATAGGGTTTCCTCCTTACTCAGACGCTGGCCGCGTCTCACACTCTGGCGGCGGAGACGGAGGAGAGGCGGAAGCCCTCTTCCGCCCGAGCGCCCCGGCGGAACAGCAGGTACAGCAGGCCCGCCAGCAGAAGAACCGCGGCGGCGGTGCCCACGCCCAGAGTGGCCTCTCCGGTGATCAGGCCGCCCAGCTGGAAGACAATCAGGGAAATCACATAGGCGAAGCCGCACATGTAGCCGATGGCCGCGCAGGTCCACTTGGCGTTGTTCATCTCCCGCTTGATGGCGCCCATGGCGGCGAAGCAGGGGGCGCAGAGAAGGTTGAAGATCATGAAGCTGTAGGCGGACATGACGCCGAACTCCGCGGCTACGGCGGCGTAGATGCCGCTGGCGTCGTCCATCAGGTCGGCCTCGCCGGCGTAGTGGTAGGCCACGCCGAAGAAGTTGACGACCTCTTCCTTGGCAATCAGGCCGGTGAAGGTGGCGGTGGTGGCCTTCCAGGCCATATCGCCCACCCAGCCCAGAGGGGCGAAGATGATGGCGATTGCGCCGCCGATCATGGCAAGCAGGGAGGCGTTATTGTCCTCCTCGGCCAGGAACACGCAGCTCCCAAAGCCGTAGCCCTGGAGGAACCAGAGAACGATGGAGCTGAGGAGGATAACGGTTCCGGCCCGCTTGATGAAGGACCAGCCCCGCTCCCAGGTGGCCCGGAGAACGTTGCCCATGGAGGGGGCGTGATAGGCGGGCAGCTCCATGACGAAGGGGGCGGGCTCCCCGGCGAAGGCCTTGAACTTTTTCAGCATGATACCGGAGATCACCACGGCGGCAATGCCGATGAAGAAGGCGGAAACGGCTACAAAGGGGGACTCGCCGAACACCGCCCCGGCGAACAGGCCGATGATGGGCATTTTCGCGCCGCAGGGGATGAAGCCCGTGGTCATGATGGTCATTTTCCGGTCCCGGTCCTGCTCGATGGTCCGGGAGGCCATGATGCCGGGTACGCCGCAGCCGGTAGCCACCAGCATGGGGATGAAGCTCTTGCCGGAGAGGCCGAAGCGGCGGAAGATCCGGTCCATGATGAAGGCCACCCGGGCCATGTAGCCCACGTCCTCCAGAACCGCCAGCAGGAAGAACAGCACCAGCATCTGGGGCACGAAGCCCAGCACCGCGCCGACGCCGGCCACGATGCCGTCTTGAATCAGGCCGTAGAGCACGCCGTCTTCGGCCACGTTCAGCGCGCCGAGAATGGCGTCAAAGAAGCCGGGGACCATCTCGCCGAAGAGCACGTCGTTGGCCCAGTCGGTGCCCATGGTNCCGATGGAGACGGCCCAGCCGCCCATGGCGATNGCGTAGATGCAGAACATGATCACGGCGAAGATGGGCAGGGCCAGAATCCGGTTGGTGACGATCCGGTCAATCTTGTCGGAGAGGGAGAGGCTGTGGGCCTCCGCCTTCTTGCGGACGGACTTGGTTACCACGGAGTTGATGTAGGCGTAGCGCTGGTTGGTGATGATGGACTCCGCGTCNTCGTCCAGCTCCTTTTCGCAGTCGGCGATGTGCTCCTCCAGATGGGCCCGGAGGGCCTCGTCCAGGGCCAGGTCCTCCATGACCTTNNCGTCCCGCTCNAANACCTTGATGGCGTACCAGCGGAGGCAGCGGCNGTCCACCTTTCCGGCGATGGACTCCTCAATATGGGCCANGGCGTGCTCCACGCTGCCGGTGAAGACGTGGGGCAGCTCGCCGGANTGGGCCTTTTGGGCGGCCTGCACCGCCAGCTCCGCCGCCTCGTGGCTGCCCTCCCGCTTGAGGGCGCTCATTTCGGTTACGGCGCAGCCCAGGGTCTCGCCCAGCTTTTTGGCGTCGATTTTGTCGCCGTTTTTCCGCACCAGATCCATCATGTTCAGGGCNACCACCACGGGGATGCCCAGCTCAATCAGCTGCGTGGTCAGGTAGAGGTTCCGCTCGATGTTGGTGCCGTCCACGATGTTTAAAATGGCNTCGGGCTTNTCATTTACCAGATAGCCCCGGGCCACNACCTCTTCCAGAGTGTAGGGGGACAGGGAGTAGATGCCGGGCAGNTCCTGAATGGCCACGTCCNTGCGGCCCTTCAAACGGCCCTCCTTCTTCTCCACGGTGACGCCGGGCCAGTTGCCCACATATTGGTTGGAGCCGGTGAGATCGTTAAACAGCGTGGTCTTGCCGCAGTTGGGATTCCCGGCNAGAGCGATTTTGATGTCCATAACGCGTTNTTCTCCTCTCGTTAAATAGTTATTTAAGGCTAACTAACAGCCTGAAAAACCGGCGGNTAAACCGCCTGTAGAAAANGCCCTCTTGATGTTTAAGAGACTTCGATCATTTCCGCGTCCATCTTGCGGATAGACAGCTCGTAGCCCCGGACGTTCAGCTCCATAGGGTCCCCCAGGGGGGCTACCTTCCGCACGTGGAGCTCCACGCCCTTGGTGATGCCCATGTCCATGATCCGGCGCTTGGTNGGGCCCTCGCCGTGGAGCTTCACCACCGTGGCGTTTTCGCCCACCTTTACATCCTTCAATGTTTTCATTCCGCTCTCCTCCTTACGCAAAATTGTCGAATCTCAAATCAGAATCCGGTTCGCCATGGTCCGGTCCAGCGCCACACGGCTGTCCTTNACCTGCAAAATCAGGTTCCCGGCAATCTGGTTCACCACCGTCACGGTGCTGTCCACCACAAAGCCCAGCTCCGCCAGATGCTGGCGGATTTCGTCCTTGCCGGTGATCTTCCGGATGGTTACCGTCTCTCCGGCCTTTGCCATTGTCAGCGGCATCACGCGNACCCCCTCCATTAGNTATTAGTATCGGCTAACCNCTCGCCAAAAAAGANCGGTTAGATTCATCTAACCTNGAATTGCCTAAAGTTTAGCACGACTAACTCTTTCTGTCAATAGGGATTGGCGAATTTTTCGNCNGCNGGGTTTGTTTNGTCTAACTCTACAAGCGGAAGGAGGCCCGCNGGGAATATTTTTGGGGAAGATTACCGGCGGAAAAGGGGCGCCCCCCGCCGGANGCGGTCCGGCAGAGGGCGCAAGAGGTAAAAAGAGGTAAAGAGATGGTGAGGGATACGGTGTTCTCCGCTTTGGGTTGAGGCCGGTTCCCCGGGAGATGGCCTTCCTCCCGGGGNGACCTCAAGAANAGAAGATACACTGTGGAGATGCGGCGGCAGCCAGGGGGGTTAGTTTTTCCTAACCCCTCCTTCCAAAAAACGCCGCCGGAGCGGCTGGAAGGAGTTTGCCAAAGCTAACCACTGGANCCAGTGTACCACAGCGAAANGGNAATGTCAAGAGGAAATTTGGTTTTTTCAAAGGACGGGGGCGGGCCTTTGCGCCCGCCCCTGGGGGAGCAGGGGCCGGACCCCTACTCCCCGCCGTCCAGCGCCGACCGGAGGGCGTTCCACCACTCTACGGCCTTGAATTTCAGCACATAGCCCTCGTTTTCCTCGGTGATGAGGCTCACCTCATCCTCGGTAAATCCCGCCTGAAGGGCGGCGGCGGGCACGTCAGCGGAGACGCACAGGGGCGGGAACACCACGCACCACCAGTTCTGCCCGGCCCCCTGCCCGATGACGATCCGCAGGGCCAGATACCGGCCGGCGGGGAGGGTGAAGCCCTCGTATTCCTTAGTGGGAAAGGCGGCCTCCACCACCTCCGCCGTCACCGGGTAGGCGCGGCCGTTGGCGGCGATTTCCCTGGCCGCCGCCGCTTCCAGCTCCGGCAGGGCTCGGCGGAGAAGGGACTCCGCCTCCTGGCGGTCCGACGCCTCCTCCAATATCGCGGAGGCCCGCTCCAACACCCGGTCCCGGACCAGCAGCTTCAAGGCCTGGTCCTCCTCTGAGTCGGAGTTTGCCAGTACGTGGAGCCGGACTACCTTGCCGGAGAGCCGGTCCTGGGTCCCCAGGGCCATGGTTCCCGCCAGAAGGCAGGCCGCCAGCCCGATCAGCAGGGCCATTTCCCAAATCCGCAGTCTGCGGTTATCCTTCACCGCCGTGTTCATGATGGTAATCCCCCTTTTGGTCCAAACTGCCCGTTTCCGGGGAGTCTATTGTCAGTACAGCCCGCGGGGGCGGTTTGCCCGCCGCGATGCTTTGACTATTGACCAAAAGGGGGATTTTTATACCAGGTTTTTCCTTATTTGTGTATTTCGTTCCGTGGAGAGGCCTCCGTTACAGCACCATCAGCAGCGTTCCCGCGGCAATGAGGACCGCACCCGCCAGGGATTTCAGGGTGAACGCCTCCCGGAGAAACACCGCCGCCAGCACGAAGGTAATCACCACGCTGAGCTTATCCACCGCCGCCGTTCTGGCCGCCGTCCCCAGCTGCAGGGCCCGGTAGTAGCACAGCCAGGAGGCCCCGGTGGCGAGGCCCGACAGAATGAGAAAGATCCAGCTCCGGCGGCTGATAGACCCCAGGCCCGTCTGTGCTCCAGTGAGAAACACCATCATCCAAGCCATGCCCAGCACCACCACAGTCCGGAGGGCCGTAGCCAGATGGGAATTTACGCCGTTGATGCCCACTTTAGCCAAAATGGACGTGGCCGCCGCGAAAACCGCCGACAGCAGCGCCAAAAGGAACCACATATATGTCCGCTTCCTTTCCGTTTGAAAACGCCATGGAATCAATCCGCTGTCCGCCCCAGGGGGACAGTGACAAAGGTCTGGGCGTACCGCTCCCGAAGGACCGCCGCCGCCCGCTCCGCCCCGTCCTCCTCCCGGAACAGGCCGAAAACCGTGGGGCCGGAGCCGCTCATGGCGGCGTTCAAGGCTCCCAGGTCCAGGAGCCGTTCCTTGATGCGGAAGACCTCCCGGCAGCTGGGGGGCAGGACCTCCTCAAACACGTTGCACAGCCGGGAGGCCGTACCCGCCAGATCCCCGCGGCTCAGGGCCTCCGCCATGCCGGAGACGTCCGGCCTCCGCCGGAAGGTTTTTCCGTGGGCGCGGGCAAAGAGCTCCGGGGTGGGGATGCCGAAGTCTGGTTTACATAACACTATCCAACAGGGGGGCAGGGGAGGAAGGTCCGTCAAGATCTCCCCCCGGCCCTCCGCCCGGCACGTTCCGCCCCGGACGCAGAAGGGCATGTCGCTGCCCACCAAAAGCCCGATCCGCTCCAGCTCCGCCGTGGGCAGATCCGGGGCGTAGGCGTCCCGCAGAAGCCACAGAAGAGCCGCCACGTCGGCGCTGCCGCCCCCCAGTCCGGCGTAGGCGGGGACGGTTTTCTCCAGCTCCACGGCGAGGCCCGGCATGGGCCGTCCGGCGGCAGCGAAAAAGGCCTCCGCCGCCCGCTGTTCCAGGGAGGGTTTTCCCTCCGGCAGGGAGAAGGGGAGGCCCCCCGTCCCTCGGAGGGAGAAGCCCTCCGCCGTTTCCCGCAGAGACACCAGGTCCCCCAGCTCCACGGCCTGCATCACCATGGACATGTCGTGGTAGCCGTCGGGCCGGGGGCCCAGAATGTCCAGGGCAAGATTGATTTTCGCCGGGGCGCGGCGAGTCAGGGCCCCCGTCGTTTTTTCGGAAATCACTTGATTTTCCGGGCTTCCACGTAGTACCGCTTATCCTGGGCGTGGCCCATGGAGAAGGTCTTCCGGGGAAGAACGCCGTCGGCCATGACGGTTTTGAACAGCTGCTCCTTGCCCATGGCGGGGAGCTTGAAGCCGATGTTCCCCGGCCGGCCGCCCAGGCGGTCCGTGACCCCGCCGCCGTGGATATAGTCGATTTCGCCGCCGTGCTCCTGGACGTACTGGTCCAGGAAGGTTTGTAGGGTGCCTACGGCCAGCTGCATCTTCGGCTCCGGCACGGTGATATGGCCCCGGCCTCCGGCGTGGGTGTAGGCGATGACATGGCCCTCGCCCTCGCCCTCGTAAGCGCCGGGATAGAAGGCCTTCAAGGCTTCCAGAACTTTTTCCGGTTCCACGCCGAAGACCACCCGGTGGATGGGCTCGAACTGCAAAGCCTCGTCGTGGTTGTTCACCACCTCCACCAGGGCGTACCGGGCGGGGAGGCTTTCCCATTCGCTCTCCGGCACGGACTTTTTCGCGTTTTCATAGCACTGCTTGGCGGTGGCCAGGGAGTGGTTGCCGTCGCCTACGGCGAAGAGCAGGGGGGCCGCGTTCCCCATGCCGTACTTCTTCTCCATCTCCTCCGGGGCGCAGAGGCCCGCCAGAGCCGCCGCCGCATCATCCATCTGCGCCTCCGTCAGCCGCCAGCCAGTCAGATGTCCGCCGCCCTGCTGCAAATCAAAGTCGTAGAGCTTTTCCGCCGCGCCCGCGCCGCCGGCCAGAGGCTCGATGACGGTCCGGTCCGGGTCGTCGATGAGGAGCATCACGTGGGGCAGCTCAATAGGCGCGTCCTGCCGCACCCGCACGCGGGGGGGAATCCGGGAGAGGACGGTGCCCTCCGTGGCCCGGATCAGCGCCCCGGAGCCGGGGGTGAAGTCGTACCGCTCCAGATCCACCATGCCGATGAGGCCCCGGCGGATTTTGCCGTCGGACTGGGTGCGCTCTATATAGAGGAGGCTGTTTTCCAGGGTCCGGAACAGGTCCTCCTTTAAATATTGGCCCATGGAATCGTTGACGGCGGCAATGCGGTCCTCCACGCCGGGGGCGTTCAGCCCCGCCTCCGGCAGAATCAGCCGCAGAGTGGAGGGAGAATCCCCCACGGTCTCCTCCACCGCCTGCCAATACTCCGGCTGGGAGGTGAACTGGTCGCAGGCCACCACGGCCCAGCGGGTCATGTCCGTCCCCGCCTTGGGGAGGAGGATATCCGCCGGATAAAAGCCCAGGGTTTTCCAGGTTTCGTTCATGTCACAGCTCCTTTCCGTTTTATCAAATACAATCGCGGGGCCCTTACAGCGCCCCCTTGATGGCGTTCAGCAGGTCGCCGAATTCCTCATAAGCGGGAAGCTCCGGATAGTCTTTTTTAATCTGCTCCGTGCTTTTGAAGAGGAAGCCAGCCTTGCTGGCCTGAATCATGCCAAGATCGTTGAAGCTGTCGCCGGCGGCGATGGTCTCGAAGCCGATGGACTGCAGGGCCCGGACGGTGGTGAGCTTGGATTTTTCGCAGCGCATCTTATACCCGGTGATCTCGCCGCTCTCCGCCACCTCCAAGGTGTTGCAGAAGATGGAGGGCCAGCCCAGCTTTTCCATCAGAGGCTTGGCGAACTGCTCAAAGGTGTCGCTGAGGATGATCACCTGGGTGACGGACCGTAGCTCGTCCAGGAAGGCCTTGGCTCCCGGCAGGGGATCGATTTTGGCGATAGTGGCCTGGATTTCCCTCAGGCCCAGGCCGTGTTCCTTCAAAATGGCCAGCCGGTAGGCCATCAGCTTGTCGTAATCCGGCTCGTCCCGGGTAGTGCGCCGCAGCTCCGGAATGCCGCTGGCCTCGGCGAAGGCGATCCAGATCTCCGGTACCAGAACGCCTTCCATATCTAAGCAGACAATATTCATAAAGTCCCCCTGTCCCGCGGGCTTCCGCGGATTTTGTGGTATGCTATATTATAGCGGATACAGCATACCACAAAATCATCCGGCTTTCAACTAAAAGGAAAAAAGAGGCCCGTCTGGTGGTGCTTGATAAAGAACAAGACGCACTACGCGTTTTCACCCACCGAGAATCAACATCGTCAAGGTTGACGGGAAACGTTGGACCAAGGACATCGGACAAGTAATGGAACTTTGCAAAGTCTTTGTAAAGGCGATCCAAAAATACAACACGAACCTTTTGCCGCTTCTGTCCAAGAAGCAGCAACACGATATGTCAAACCTGAATAACCGCCGGGTCCGCGAAGAAATTCTAAAAGATGCCTCCAGTGTATATCCTGTTAAAATGTCAGATTTCGACAGGGACCCGATGCTGTTTAACTGCCGGAATGGCACGTTTAACCTCCTCACTGATATGATTAGCTCCTATTAGGAAAACACACTGTCAAAAGGGTTTTTGCTTTGGCGGGGGTC
>JAAVHG010000031.1 GCA_014799855.1 Oscillibacter sp. | reverse complement strand
TCGGACATGGTTTGCTGTCTCCTTTCAGAATGGTGCGTCGCAACTTCATTCTACCAGAGATCTGCAAACCATGTCTCCTTTTTGCCTATTTGAATTTGCGCAATCTATTGTACTTTATCCCTCTTCCCCGTCCTCCGGGGGAAGCTCCTCCGGAAGCGCGTCAAACTCCTCCGCTTCCTCCAAGGCCGGGGCCGTCTCCGGCTCCTGGTCGAAGACAGGCGGCGTGTGGTACTGCTTCCAGGCGAAGAACCCCAGCAGGGCGGCCCCCGCCGTCAGCAGAATCATGCCGCCAATCTCAAGGGCGTTGGCGCTGCTCCTGCCCAGGCAGTCCCGGGCGATTTCATAGGTGAGATACACCAGATAGCCGGCGGCCAGCAGGTAGACGTGTCCCCGGATGTTTCCGGGCTGAAAGGGGGTTTTGTCGGACATAGTATCCTTCCCTTCTCTTCGATTTGGCGGTCAAACCAGGGTCAGCGCCTCTTTCAAAACGCTGATAGAAGACAGGTGTCCCTCCAGCATGGGCATGGTCAAATCCTCCATTTCCAGAGAGATTACGCCGTCGTAGCCCTCCATCCGCAGAACGGAGAAAAATTCCTTCCACCACTCCACGCCGTGTCCAGACCCCACCGCCACATAGTTCCAGGCGCGGCGGCGGAACTGGTCGATGGGCTTGGTGTCCAGCATCCCATTGGGACCGCACATCCGCCGCTCCGGCCGGGAGTCCTTGCCGTGGACGTGGTAAATGGCCCCGGTCTCGCCCAGGACGCGGGCGGCCTCAATGGGGTCGCCGCCCATCCAGAAGAGGTGGGAGGGGTCCAGATTCATGCCAACAATAGGCCCCACAGCCTCCCGGAGGCGCAGTAAAGTCTCCGGGTTATACACCAGCTGCATCCCATGGTTTTCCAGGGCAATGCGGCGGATGCCGCAGTCCTTCGCCATGCGGACAAACTCCCGCCATGTGGGTATAGCAACCTGGTTCCACTGATAATCCAGGATCTCCTGTGTCTCCGGAGGCCAGGAGGTAGTGATCCAAACGGGAGTTTTGTCCCAGGGGCATCCGGTGGGAAGGCCGCTCATCATCACGATGGTGTCCACTCCCAGCAGGGAGGCGAGGCGGAAGGTTTTCTCCGTCACAATCCGGTCCGCCTCATAGGCCAGGGGGTTGCCGGAGCAGTTCAGGGCGCAGAGGCGGATATTCCGCCGCCGCAGCTCGTCCATCCAGGCGGCGCGGACGGCTTCGGAGCCCAGCATGGCGTCCAGGTCCATGTGGGGGGCGGAGGACCAGTTGCCCGTGCCGATTTCCACGGCCCGGATATTCTGTGCGGCGCAGAAATCCAGCATATCGGTAAAGGGTATGTCCAAGGTGCAGGTCTTGACGGCCAGTTCCATAGGCGCTCCTTTCGCAGTCGGAATCGAGCCGCCGGAGCGGCCCCGCGTTGATTCTATTGTATGGGATGCGGCGAAGATTGTCAAGAAAGGCTGGGCCCTTTTCCCTTTCCCGCTGCTGAAAGCCCGTTTTTTGCCGGAATGACTGACCGGGCGATTGGAATTTACTTAATTTATACTTCCGATATACGCGGCTGTTTTATTTGCCATCGTTATCACATTTTCTTTGGCATACGTTTCAAACAGTTTATACAGCGCGGCTAAATATTCACCGTAATTTTCGTCTCCTTCTATCAATGAATATGATCCCGATAGGCTGCGGCTGATAAACTTGCTTTTGTCAAAATATATCGGATTATCGAATTCTACATATTCGTATTTATCGTCAAAAAATTGTCTGATTTTTACATCGTCCTTTTGAATTCCTCCACTAAATCCTTTAAAATCGGGACAGTATTTAGAGTATATTGCATAACTATCTTGATTCACCCCGCTGGACATATCGCGTGTATTCCAGATAAGAAGAACCAATCCATGATCTCTCAGTATCCTTTGGCATTCTTTTTTGAAAGAGGTAACATCAAACCAATGAAACGCTTGTGCCGCAGTTATAAAATCAACTGATTTTTCATCCAACTTCGTTTCTGATGCAGTCCCATCGACTGCACGAAAACCCTTATACCCGCCCAATTCTTTTTTGGCAATACTTTGCATATCACCATTTGGCTCAACGCAATATACAAAACTTCCCTTTTCTAATAGTTGTCTGGCGAACTTGCCAGTTCCTGAACCTATGTCGGCAATAACAGACTGTTCCAAAAAACCGTATCGAGAATATAGGTTTTCAATAAATTTTTTTGCATAAGCCGGCCTTCCAACTGTGTATTCATTCGCCAAGCCGCTAAATTTTTGTGTNTTATCCATCAAGAGGACNCCCTTNTAAATCATTTTTCCGCTCCGATTATATCATATCCGGTTTTCCCTTTCAATCTGGAATGAATGAAATNGCAGGTATTGAAAGCCATCGACACGAAGGGTAAAAGGGACCGGGGAAATGAAGAAAAAACACTTGCGTTATTTGGCAGAGTGTGGTATAGTACGTATGTTAGTTAAGTGTAGGGTATGGAGTGGGCCGTGTGTCCGCTCTTTTTATTAGGGCATTTTTGCCCGCTCAAAATTTGAAAATCCTGGGAAACCGCCGCGAAAATCCCCCGCAAGGCCNATNGGTCCGGCGTTTTCCCGGCAGTTTTGGAGGCGCATGGATGAAGAAAGTCACCGAGCTTACCGCCCAGCTGGCGGCCCCCGCCATTGCCCGGCAGGGCTGCACCCTCTGGGACGTGGAATACGTGAAGGAGGCCGGCGTCTGGACGCTGCGGGTCCTGCTGGATAAAGAGGGCGGNGTGGATATCCTGGACTGCGAGGCCGTTTCCCGGGAGCTCAGCGACCTTTTGGATGAGGCCGATCCCATCGAGGGCAGCTANACCCTGGAGGTCGGCTCCGCCGGAGCGGAGCGGGCCTTGAAGCGGCCNTCGGACTTTGCCCAATTCCTGGNCAGTCCCGTGCTGGTGAAGCTCTACCGGGCCAGGGANGGCCGGAAGGAGTTCCCCGGCGTGCTGAAGGCCTANGACGAGGCCAGCGGGGACGTGACCGTGGANGTGGACGGCGTGGAGCTGGNCTTCACCAAAAAGGAGACCGCCCTGGTGCGCCTCCGNGTGGAATTTTAGGCACGTCCTGCCTTGGCACGGACGGGGGACGGCCNGCCCGCTTGCGNTAGGGCTCACGTGCGGGGCGGAGGCTCACCGCTTCCGGCGCGGGGAACCCCCTTTCCCGTCTGCGGCGGCGCGGTCCGTGGAGGCCGTGGACCTTTTTCGCGGACAATAACAACATGATTATCTATAGTAATAAGGAGATTTGACGGATATGAGAGGCAAGAAGCAGAAGGAACCCGCAGGGATGAACCCCGGGGAGATTTTCGCCGCCCTGGAGCTGCTGGAAAAGGAGCGGGGCATCCCCCAGACCTTTATGATGGAGAAGATTATCCAGGCCATCACCACCGCCTATAAGCGGGACCACGAGGGCGTGGAAAACGTCATCGTGGACGTGGACGAGGAGCATCACGATTTGAAGATGTTNGTCCAGAAAAACGTGGTGGACGAGGAGGACTACGTGGACCCCGCCAACGAAATGACCCTGGAGGAGGCCAAGGCCATCTCCGCCAAGTATGAGATNGGCGACGTGGTGAACCTGCCTGTGGACAAGATGGAGTTCGGCCGCATCGCCGCCGGAAACGGCAAGCAGGTGATTATCCAGGGCCTCCGGGAGGCCGAGCGGGGCATGATTTACGACGAGTTCAACTCCAAGCAGCATGAGATTCTCACNGGCGTAGTCACCAGAATCGACCCCCGGAACGGCAACGTCTCCCTGCGCATCGGCACCGGCGCGGAATCCACCGAGGCCGTGCTGATGGCCGGAGAGCAGGTCCCCGGCGAGGATTTGCAGGAGGGCGCCCACGTGAAGGTCTACGTGGTNGACGTGCGCCGCTCCACNCANGGGCCCCAGGTGCTGATNTCCCGNACCCATCCGGGTCTGGTGAAGCGGCTGTTTGAGCTGGANGTCCCGGAGATTTTCGACGGCACCGTGGAGGTGCGCTCCATCGCCCGNGAGGCGGGGAGCCGGACCAAGATGGCCGTNTGGTCCAACGAGGAGAACATCGACCCCATCGGCGCCTGCGTAGGNCCCAGAGGCCAGCGGGTGGCNGGCATTGTGGAAGAGCTGCGGGGAGAGAAGATCGACATTATTAAATGGAGCGAGGACCCCGCNGAGTTCATCGCCGCCGCCCTGGCNCCNGCCGAGGTGCTGAANGTGTGGATCTCCGGCGAGGGCAAGGCCTGCCGCTGCGTGGTGCCCGACGACCAGCTNAGCCTGGCTATCGGCAAGGAGGGCCAGAACGCCCGTCTGGCGGCCCGTCTCACCGGGTACAAGATNGACATCAANCCGGAGCACTACCAGGAGCCGGAGGAGGAGCCGGTTNNNGAGGAAGAGCNTCTTCCCGGGGACGGGGAGCTGGCCGAAGAGCCGGAGACCGAAGCCGGAGAGGCCCAGGAGATCCCCGAAGAGGAATAAGCCNCGCGGTTAAATAAGGATATTAAACAAGAAAGGCGGCCTGACAGACATGCCAAAAGTGAAGAAAATTCCCCAGCGGCAGTGTGTGGGCTGCCGGGAGATGAAGGACAAAAAGGCGCTGCTCCGGGTGGTCAAGTCCCCGGAGGGACAGGTNAGCCTGGATTTCACCGGGAAGAAGCCGGGGCGGGGCGCGTANGTGTGCCACGACGTGGCCTGCTTAAAGCGGGCCAGNAANTCCAGAGCCTTGGAGCGGGCCTTNTCCACCGCCATTCCGGCGGAGGTNTACGACGCCATGGAGGCGGAGCTGGGAGGGAAGGATGGACAGTAAACGAATTCTCTCCCTGCTGGGACTGGCCCTTCGGGGCGGCAATCTGGCGGTAGGCGAGGAGCCGGTGGAAACCGCCATACAGGGCCATGACGTCCGGCTGCTTCTTCTGGCCCNGGACGCGGCGGAGGGAACCCGCCGCCGCGCGGAGCGTCTGGCGGAGCGGGGAAACTGCCTGCTGGCAACCCTGCCCTGGGGCAANGCGGAGCTGGGCGGGGCNTTCGGCAGGTCCAGCGCGGCCATGGCGGCCCTGACGGACATCGGCCTTGCCGCCGCGGTGGGCCGGCGTTTGGCGGAGCTGGACCCGGCCCGGTACGGCCCCCTGTCGGAGCGGCTGGANTTAAAGGCCAAGCGGGCGGCGGAGCGGAAGGCGGAGCAGCGCCTCCGGGACAAGGAGGTCCGCCGTGCCCCCAGGAAAAAACCCGCCCCGCCCATAGAGGAGCGGCGGAGCGGGGCGAAGCCCCCGGAGCGGGGAAAGCCCGCCCGGTCCCCGGCCCGGAAGACGGAGGCNCAGCCCCCCGCCCGCCGGGGAAAAACGGCCCCANGNCCCGGCGGAGGCCCGCCGGACAGCCGGAAACCGGCCTCCCGGANCTCCGGGAAAGGACGGCCCAAGCCCAGGGCGAATCCCTACGCCCACAGCCGCCCCGTGAAAAAGGGGAAGGGCTCCTTCCGCAAGCGGGAGGGATAAGGGATCAATGTGACGAAAAAATTCCCAGCCCTTGGGTTGGAGCATAACGAGGTGTTTTGATTGGGTATTGAAAAATACAGGGTTCATGAGGTGGCGAAGGATTTCGGCCTGCCCACCAAGACCATTACGGAGATTTTGACCAAATANGTNGCCGCGCCGAAGAACCACATGCAGGTTCTGTCGGACCGGGAGCTGTCGGTGATTTTTGACTATTTGACCCAGAATAACCAGATTTCCAGCATCCAGGAGATCTTTGCCGATACGGCGCGGGAGGAAAAGAAGGAGGCGCCCCTCCAGAAGAAGGAGCCCGCCCCTGCCCCGGCGGCCAAGCCCGCCGCCAAGGAGTCCCGGTCCCAGCAGAAGAAGGAGCCGGCCCCCCAGAAAAAGGGCGAGGCCCAGGCGCAGCCCCAGGCCAAGCAGCCCGCCCCCCAGCCCCAGGCGCAGGGACAGGCGCAAAAGCCCACCGTCCAGCCCCAGAAGCCCGTCAGCCGCGTTCCCCAGAAGAAGATCGTGGACACCCGCAAGGGCGGCGACGTGAATCTGGCCAAGTACGACGAGCGGCTGGAAACCCTTGGCGGCCAGCGGGCGGCCAAGATGCAGCAGCAGCGGGGCGGCAAGGAGAAATTCCGCAATAACAACCAGCGCCGGGGCGGCCCCGCCTTCTCCAACAAGCGCCGCCAGGACGAGGCGGAGAAGATGCGCCGCCTCCAGCTGGAAATTGCCAAAAAGGCCCCCTTGAAGGTGCAGATCCCCGACGAGATCAGCGTGGGCGAGCTGGCCTCCCGCATGAAGAAGACTGGAGCCGAGGTAGTCAAGGTGCTGATGAAAAACGGCATCATGGCCTCTCTGCCCCAGATCATCGACTTTGACACCGCCGCTTTGGTGGCCATGGAGCTGGGGTGTAAGGTAGAGAAAGAGGTGGTCGTCACCATCGAGGAGCGGCTGATCGACGTGTCCGAGGACAAGGCTGAGGACCTGGTGCCCCGCGCCCCGGTGGTGGTGGTCATGGGCCACGTGGACCACGGCAAGACCACCCTGCTGGATACCATCCGCAATACCTCCGTGGCCGCCGGAGAGGCCGGCGGCATCACCCAGCACATCGGCGCGTATCAGGTCCAGGTAAACGGCAAGCCCATTACTTTCCTGGATACTCCCGGCCACGAAGCCTTTACCTCCATGCGCGCCCGCGGCGCCATGATCACGGATATCGCCATTTTGATGGTGGCGGCGGATGACGGCATTATGCCCCAGACTATTGAGTCCATCAACCACGCCAAAGCCGCCAATATCCCCATCATTGTGGCCGTCAATAAAATCGACAAGGACAACGCCAACCCGGACCGGGTTCTCCAGCAGCTGACTGAACACGGCCTGGTGCCCGAGGACTGGGGCGGCGAAACCATCTGCTGCAGGGTGTCCGCCAAGAAGAATATGGGCATCGACAATCTGCTGGAAATGGTGACGCTGACCGCCGAGATGGCGGAGCTGAAGGCCAATCCCAACCGGGCGGGCCATGGCACCGTGATCGAGGCCCGTCTGGACAAGGGCCGGGGCCCCGTAGCCACTCTCCTGGTGCAGAACGGCACCTTGAAGCAGGGCGACATCATCATCGCCGGAACGGCGGTAGGCCGCGTCCGTACCATGCTGGATTACAAGGGCAACCGCATGACCGAAGCGGGCCCCTCCGTCCCTGTGGAGATTGCGGGCCTCAGCGAGGCCCCCGAGGCTGGCAGTCCCTTCTTCGCCGTGGCCGACGAGCGTATGGCCCGTGAGCTGGTGGAGCAGAGGAAGGCGGAGGCCCGGGCCAAGGCCGCCGCTCCGGTGCAGAAGGTCTCTTTGGAAAATCTGTTTGATCAGATCCAGGCGGGAGAGCGGAAGGAACTGGCCCTCATTGTCAAAGCCGACGTGCAAGGCAGCGTGGAGGCGGTGAAAGCCTCCTTGGAAAAGCTCTCCAACGACGAGGTAGACGTGCGGGTGATTCATGGCGGCGTAGGCGCGGTCAGCGAGTCCGACGTGATGCTGGCCTCCTCTTCCAATGCCATTATCGCGGGCTTCAACGTGCGGCCTGACCCCGCAGCCAGCGCCGCGGCCCAGCGGCAGAACGTGGATATGCGGATGTACCGGGTGATTTACGACTGCATTGATGAGATCACCGCCGCCATGAAGGGCATGCTGGCCCCCAAATTCCGGGAGGTCTCCCTTGGCCGGGCGGAGATCCGCCAGACCTACAAGGTGTCCAGCGTGGGCACCGTGGCAGGCTGCTACGTGCAGGAGGGCAAAATCCTCCGCAACTGCTCCGTGCGCATCGTGCGGGACGGCATTGTCATCCACGAGGGCGTGCTGGGCTCCCTCCAGCGGTTTAAGGATGCCGCCAAGGAGGTGGCCGCAGGCTATGAGTGCGGCATGACCATTGAGAAGTTCAATGACATCAAAGAAGGCGACATTATCGAGGGATATACCATGGAGGAAATTCCTCAGTAACTG
>JAAVHG010000030.1 GCA_014799855.1 Oscillibacter sp. | reverse complement strand
TGCCGGGTGCTGCCCATCGGCGGCTTGAAGGAAAAGACTATGGCGGCTCTGCGGAACGGCGTCGGTACGGTGTTGATTCCCAAGGATAACCTTCGGGATTTGGAGGAGATAGACCAGACGGTCCGGGCGGCTCTGCGGTTTATCCCCGTAGGCACGGTGGACGAGGTGTTCTCCGCCGCCCTGTGCCCGGAGCGGCCTGCCCCCAAGGAGGAGCCGGCGGCCATGCCCATGCTGCCCCCTCTGCCCCACGAGGGGGAGAGCGCCATTCTCCGCCAGTAGAGAGAGGAGGAGACGACAGATGATTTTAATCGGAACAAAATGCCGGCTGGATCAGGAGGTGACGGAGGCGCTCACCGCCCAGGCCGCGGGCTCCGGGGCCCTGCCGGTGTTCGGCACCCCTTTTATGGCGGCCATGATGGAAAACGCCGCCCAGACCTGCCTGCAAACCTTCCTGGAAGAGGGAAAGGGAAGCGTGGGCACCCGTCTGGACATCACCCACGACGCGCCCACTCCGGTGGGGATGCGGGTTTTCGCCGAGGCGGAGATTGTGAATGTGTCGGAAAACGGCCGGATGGTGGACTTTAAGGTCTCCGCCTGGGACGAAAAGGGCCCCATCGGCCAGGGAACCCACACCCGGGCCATTATCCAGAATGAGAAGTTTCTGGCAAAATGTAACGCTAAATTGGAACAATAAACGACGAAGACGCCGCCCACCGGGCGGCGTCCTTCTCTTTTTATTGGCGGCAGCTTACAGCACCAGGGACGGGGCGCTGTAGACGCGGCTGGCCAGCTCGCTGTTCAGCATGTACAGGCCCTTAGGATCGGAGCCGAAGAGTTCCATTTTGCTGATGAGCTCGTTGGCGTTGGCCTCCTCCTCACCCTGCTCCTTCACGAACCAGTCCAGGAACTGCATGGTGCGGAAGTCCTTGGCCTCATGGGCGGCGGCATAGATGTCGTTGATGAGGCCGGTGACATACAGCTCGTGTTCCAGCCCGGCCTTCAAAACGGCCATGTCGCTGTCCAGAGCCTTGTCGGGCTTGGCAATAGCGTCCAGGGTGACCTTGGCGCTGTTGTTGTGGAGGTACTGATAGAAGAGCATGGCGTGGTCCCGCTCCTCCTGAGCCTGGATTTTGTACCAGGTGGCAAAGCCGTTCAGGCCCCGGCCCTCGAAATAGTTGGAGAAGTCCAGGTAGAGATAGGCGGAGTAAAACTCCTTGTTGACCTGCTCATTCAGCAGGCGGGCGACAGTTTCGTTCAGCATAAGGCAAAGAACTCCTTTCAAAACAATATCGTTGCTATTGTACGGCAAATCATGGGAAATGTCCAGAAGAAATTACATCAAAACCAAACAGGATGCGTCAGCGCTTATAAAAGAAAAAGCCCTAACAACCGCCAGACGGCGGTAGCGCAAATAGGAGAGAATGGGCATCATCAACCAATACCCCCCGCCCGCACCACGCCGCGGCCCAAAGATATACCCGGCTTGCAGGGCAGTCTAAGCGCGTCGCTTTTTCTCTTTTGGACCGTCCACGGCCCGTTTTCTCTTTTTGGCGCGGCAAAAAGAGAAAATGGGGGGTGGAATGNACCNGCNATCNCTNNNNGCCGATATCCACCCCGCCCGNAAGGGCGAGAACCAGCTCTCCGCTCTGNCAANACCAGCCCCNTAAAGAGNGGTTCCTNTTAATTCAACAGCTTGAACACATCCTGAAAGGTCACCAGCAGCATAAACCCCATCAGCACCACAAACCCCGCCGTGTTAATNGCCGCCTGATATTTCTCCGGCACCTTCCGNCGNAACAGCAGNAGCGCCGCCTGATCCACCAGCAGAAAGAAGATCCGGCCCCCGTCCAGGGCGGGAAGGGGAAGCANNTTCATCACCGCCAGATTTACGGCAATCAGCGCCGCCATGTAGGCGATGTTCTCTACAGCGATCCACANCGTCTTGGAGGCGTTTCCTACCTCCGTAATGGCCCCCACAATGCCCACCGGNCCGCTGAGCTCCTGAACGGAGACGCCNCCGGTGACCAGTTGNACCAGACTGAACCACACGATCTGCACAAAATCCATNGCCTGATACCAGCTGTATTTCAGNCGCAGAAGGAAATCGGCCTCCTGGGACCCAGTCCCCACGTAGAGGCCGAAGCCCTGGTAGGTGGAGCCGTCGGTGGAGGTGTANGTCCGCCTGGGCAGGTCCTTCAGGGCAATGTGAACGCCGTCCCGGACCACCTCTACGTCGGCNGTNTCCCGGGCGTAGCTCAAAAACANCTGNGTTTCCTGGGAGAAGTANGTGCGGTAGCCGTTNACCTTNTAAATCTGGTCCCCAGCCATAAAGCCGCTCTCTCCCTGGTAGGGGAACTCCGGGGCCACGCCGGTCAGCTGGTCCGAGTAAAAGACGGCGGTGCGGGAATAGAGGATCAGGATAATAACCAGGCCCGTNAAAAAGTTCATCAGCGCCCCGGCGGCAAAAATCAGGATTTTTTTCCAGAANCCCTGGCGGTTCAGGGACCGCTGGTCGCCGGTGTCTTCGTCCTCTCCCTCCAGGGCGCAGTAGCCCCCGATGGGCAGGGCCCGCAGGGAGTATTGAGTCTCTCCCCGCTGACGGCTCCACAGGGCCGGACCCATGCCGATGGAGAATTCGTTGACTTTCACGCCGCAGAGCTTGGCGGCNATAAAGTGGCCGAACTCGTGGACAGCCACCAGCAGGCTGAAAA
This sequence comes from Oscillibacter sp., assembly GCA_014799855.1. Taxonomy (GTDB): domain Bacteria; phylum Bacillota; class Clostridia; order Oscillospirales; family Oscillospiraceae; genus Oscillibacter. Next base: position 2,517 of record JAAVHG010000030.1, on the reverse strand, counting down.
TTAAAATTGCCGCCAGGACATAGATGAAGCTTTTCATAGCAGACCTTCCGTCTCCTTCCGAACGATTTGCCGGGCCGCGCNGTCCGCCGCCAAAATCTCCTCCAGGGAGGGATGNTTNGTCACCGGGACNGCCGCCCGTGCCTTGGCCACCAGATGGGGAATCTGGTGGAAGGTGATTTTTTCCGCCAGAAACAGCCCTACCGCCTCCTCGTTGGCCCCNTTGAGGACAGCGCAGGCGTCGCCACCCGCCTCCGCNGCCTCTTCCGCCAGGGCCAGNCAGGGAAAGGCCTCCCGGTCCGGCTGNGCGAAGGTNAGGGGCGGGCAGGAGAGGAGATCCAAAGGCTCCGCCGNATTTTCCGCCCGGTTCGGNTAGGTAAAGGCGTAGCGGATAGGCAGGCGCATNTCCGGCGTGCCCAGCTGGGCCAGGACGGCCCCGTCCCGGAACTCCACCAGGGAGTGGACAATGGACTGGCGGTGGATTACCACGTCCACTTGGCNGAGGGGCAGGCGGTAAAGGCGCATAGCCTCGATGACCTCCAGCCCCTTGTTCATCAAAGTGGCGCAGTCCACGGTGATTTTGGGGCCCATATGCCAGTTGGGGTGGCGCAATGCGTCCGCCTTAGTCATTCTGCCCGCCTGNTCATAAGTCATACCATAAAACGGCCCGCCGGAGCAGGTGAGAATCAGCCGCCGGATCTCCCGGCGGCCGGCACAGCCCTGGAGGCATTGGAAAATGGCGGAGTGCTCGGAATCCACCGGCACAATCTCCGCTCCGTACNGNTCCGCCGCGTCCATGACCAGTTCCCCNGCGCAGACCAGGGTTTCCTTGTTNGCCAGGGCGATGCGCTTTTTCTCCCGAATAGCGGCCAGAGTGGGGGCCAGCCCCACCATGCCNACCACGGCGGTGACNACCGTNTCCGCCTCCNGCAGNGAGGCGGCCTCCGTCAGAGCCTGAACGCCNCCNAGAACCTTGGTGTCCGTGTCCGCCAGCCGCGCGGCNAAATCTCTGGCCGCGGCCTCGNCNGTCATGACGGCAAGGCGGGGACGGAATTTCCGGGCCTGNTCCTCCGCCAGAGCCACGCTGCTGTTGGCGGTAATGGCGGCGACGGTGAGGCCCAGCTGNTCCGCCACCTCCANNGTCTGCCGGCCGATGGAGCCGGTAGAGCCTAAAATGGAAATNATCTTACTCATAGCACCACTNTATGAAAANAATCTGANAACTATTTCTACCACCGGGGCCACAAACAGCACGCTGTCAAAGCGGTCCAGCACGCCGCCGTGGGCCAGGAAGATACGCCCATAGTCTTTGATACCGAACTCCCGCTTGATGAGGGAAAAGCTGAGATCGCCGATCTGGGCCACCACGCCGCAGAACAACGCCAGCAGGACCATGGAGCCATAGCCAATGGAGCCGCCGAACCAGCGGTCCATGACATATGCAAAGAGCAGTCCGCAGACGACATTCCCCAAAAGCCCTCCGATGGAGCCCTCGATGGTTTTTTTCGGGCTGACCTTGGGAGCCAGCTTGTGTTTTCCCAGGGTGAGCCCGGCGAAAAAGGCGAAGGTGTCGCAGGCAAAGCTGAGAATGAAGGGCAGGAGCAGATAGGCCCGGTGAATGCCGGAGGCCTCCATACGGCAAAAGGTGGAAAAGGAATAGGTGATCAACATACTGGAAGCCATGGCCGCCATAATCGGCTTGAACTTGATGCTGCCTCCCTCAAAGATTGACCAGGTGAACAGAATAAACACTTCAGCGATAAGCGGTATTGCCGCGTAATCCGGCTCGTTGACATACCAATGTACCATAATAACGGCGAAGAAGGTGTTCCAGACCACAAACCGGCGATCCGCCCCGCCGACGCATTGCAGCAATTCCCATGCGGCAGTCCCGGCCAGCAGTTCCAGCGCAATCATCATCACCAGCGGCGGCGCCGCCAAGACCACATACAACAATACCGGGACGCCGATAACGGCGACAAGAATCCGAGATTTCATCAATATCCTCCCAGCTTTAAGTTGAAGAAGTAAAAAAAGTGAAGGAGTAACGGACAAGAGAGCGGAGGAGTAAAGATAACCGTTAGAAGACAAGAGCCAAGGAGATCAGCCAAACCGCGTCAGCACAAATAGAGGAAAGCGGCATCATCAACCGCCAACTCCCGCCAGCACCCCGTCGCGGCCCGAAGGCATACCTGTCATTAACCGCAGTCCCAGCGCGCAAGCTTTTTCTCTTTTCCCCGCAAGGGGGACGCCGCAGCCCTAAGCGTCAAAGCCGCCAAGGGCTGCGCAGTGGACCGTCCACGGCCCGTTTTCTCTTTTTCACGAAAAAGAGAAAACGGGGGGTGGAATGCCCCAGCCATCGCTGACCGCCAAGCCTCCCCGCCCGCAAGGGCGAGAGCCACCCCCCGGTCAGCAGGACCGCACCCCGTCCCCCAGGAGGACAATCACTTCACCCCGCCAAACCGGCGGTCCCTCGCCTGATAAGCGGCAATGGCCTTGTCCAGCTCCGCCTCGTCAAAG
>JAAVHG010000029.1 GCA_014799855.1 Oscillibacter sp. | reverse complement strand
CAGCGGCTTGAGCCGCTGGCTTGAAAAGAAGTTTTACTTCTTTTCAACTGTGTCGACTATAGCACAAGTATCATGAGAGAATGTGTCGAATATATGAATTCTGCCCTGGTTTTGGCGGATAAAATCTTTATTCCGCTTCCTTTTCGGGCTCTTCTTCCGCTTTTTTGGCCTTTTTGGCGGTCTTCTTAGGCTTTTCCTCGCCGGATTCGTCCTCCGNCTTCTTCTTCCGGGCGGCCTTCTTGGGCTTCTCCCCGTCGGCCTCCTCGTCCTCCGCCTTCTTGGCGGCCTTCTTTTTCTTCTCGGGCTTCAACGCCTCGGCGCTGTCCACCACCAGGGCCACGGCCTTGCGGGTCACNACCTGGTCCTTTACCTGGTCCNCCTGGACATACTTCTTCACCATGTCCAGNTCCAGGCCGTACTGCTCCGCCAGNTTCTGGTACTCGGCGTCCACGTCCTCGTCGGAGGCCTCCAGATTCTCCGCCTTGATGATGGCGGCGATAGCCAGATCCAGACGCACCTGGCGGGNGGCGGGCTCCTTGGCGTCCGCCAGAATCTGAGCNTCGGAGCCGTTGGTAATCTTCATGTATTGGTCGAAGGCAATGCCCTGCTGGGCCAGCTGGTTCTTGAAGTTATCCACATACTGCCGGGCCTGGCCCTCGATCATGGCGTCGGGCACGTCGGCGGTGATATTGGNGGCNACCTGCTCCATGAGGGCGTCCTCAAAGTCGTTGTCGGAGGCCTTCTGGCGCTCCTCGGTGATCTTCTTCTTGATATCGGCCTTCAGGTCCTTCAAGGTGTCGAACTCGGAGACGTCCTTGGCNAACTCGTCGTCCAGCTCNGGNGTCTCCTTCTCCTTCACCTCGTGGACCTTCACCTTGAAGACCACGGCCTTGCCGGCCANATCCTGGCTGGGATAGTCCTCGGGGAAGGTGACGTNGAGATCCTTCTCCTCNTCGGCCTTCATGCCCACCACCTGCTCCTCAAAGCCGNNGATGAAGCTGTGGGANCCCAGCTCCAGGCTGTGGTTCTGGCCCTTGCCGCCNTCNAAGGGAACGCCGTCCAGGAAGCCCTCGAAGTCAATGACGGCGGTGTCGCCCTCNTTGGCCTCCCGGTCCACGGACACCAGGCGGGCGTTGCGGTCGGCCATCTGCTGGATGCGCTCGTCCACGTCGGCGGCGGAGACCTTTACCTCTTCCTTCTCGGCGGAGAGGCCCTTNTACTGGCCCAGCGTCACCTCGGGATANACNGGGACCGTGGCCTTGAANGTNAAGCCCTCGCGGGTGGCCTCGCCCACCATNTCCACGTCGGGATAGCCCACGGGCTGGAGCTCCTGCTCCTTCACAGCGGCCTCGTAGGCGTCGGGGAACGCGATATTGATGGCCTCCTCGAAAAAGACCTCCTGGCCGTACATGCCCTCNATGATCTTCCGAGGGGCCTTGCCGGGGCGGAAACCGGAGACGTTGATCTTCTTCCGCATTTTCAAATATGCCTTTTCAACGGCGGCCTGAAATTCCGGTTCGCCCACCTCCACGGTCAGCTCAACCAGACTTTTTTCTTTCTTTTCGCAGCTTTTCACACTCATGTTTTTTTCCTCCGTTCATGCCGGCACCGCCGGCGCCTTGGGTCCGNCNGAAAGNCCTCCGGTTTGGGNNAAACTTCCCCTTTNCCGGGCGGTTTGCCCGCTTCCAAACATACCCTATCTATGTTAGCAGAAATATTTTGAAATTACCAGCCTTTTTTGCGTTATTCGCAGATTTTTTTTGGAACAAACCCCAAATAGTCCGCGGATATCAGGGAAAAGGCCGTTCCGCCCCGCTCTCCCTCGATTCTCCGGCGGATGGCGGGGCCGTGNAGATGGCCGTAGCAGCAGATTTTCACNTNGTATTTTTCCAGCGCCGCCAGAATCTCCGGGCACTGGTAGCCCTGGTACANGGGNGGATAGTGGAGGAAGCAGGCCGCCGGCCTCTCCCCCGCCGCCCGCAGGGAGGCCTCCAGCCGCCCCACCTCCCGGTTCAGCACCTTCTGGTTGTGGGCGTCCTCCTCCAAAAACCAGCCCCGGGTGCCGCANACGGCCAGNTCCCCGTAAACCGCGCAGTTGTTATGGAGGAGGTTCAGGGTGGAAAAGCCCTTTTCGGCGCAGAAGGCCCCGAACTTGGCGGCGGTGGTCCACCAGTANTCNTGGTTGCCCTTCACCAGNTATTTTTGGCAGGGGAACTGCTCCAGAAAGCGGAAATCCGCCTCCGCCTCCGCCAGNGTCATGCCCCAGGAGGTNTCCCCCGCCANGACCAGCACGTCCTCCGCGGTCAGCTCGCTTAAGGAGGCTCGGATTCGGTTGACATAATCCTTCCACCCCTCCCCGAACACCTCCATGGATTTATTGGTGGTCAGGGACAGGTGCAGATCGCCGATAGCGTAAAGAGCCATTGCCTCCCTCCTTCGTCCCTTTTCTTGTAAGAAAAGGGACCCAAAAGAACTTTTGTCTCGTTACCGGGTTTGGGGGTTAACCGTGCTTCTGCGTCGGCAACCAGGATTGTGCTTTGCGGAAGCCGGGGTTATGCCTTGTCGTTGAAAACGAAGGGCTGGCCGCGGTTATGGCGACGCTGGCAACAGCCCTGCACGGCCATGATCAGCAGTATACAGGCAAACGCGCCTCCGCTGCCCAGATACCCCCACAACATCCGGTCCGCCGCCAAAAGTCCATACATCACCAAAGGCAATCCCCGGCGCCACAAGGGGGATGCACGGCCGGGCGTGCTTCCGCTTCAGGGTTTTTACGGCTTTTTCTCCTGTTTTCCCGGCCGCTGGACCGGGTTCTTCGGCTCCGGCTGGTCGTCGAACACCAGGAAGCGGTCACAGCGGACGCACTTTTTATAAGCCTTATTGTTCATGGGCGGCATAATGCCGATGTGCTCCTGGCAGTGGGGACAGCGGAGCTTCTTGTCACACCAGAAAATCACCCCAAGCCCCGCCAGCATGGTCAGCAGGCAGACGGGCATCAGATTGGCCGGAAGGAAGAAACTGGCGGTGATGTCCGCCATAATGACCAGCCCCGCCAGCCACCAGATCCGGGCGATGCTCCTCTTTAATTTCAACGCCTCACCCCCCTTTCACCGCAGGAAGTCCAGCACCACGCCGTCCATGCCGGCCTTCTCCGCCGTCAGGTCGAAGCGCCGCGCCTTGCCCTTCAGGGCCGCCAGCCGCCGGGGCACGGGAACTCCGGTGACCTCATGCAGCTGATCCAGCAGCTCCACGCCGCCGCCCCGGGGAGNCTCCCCAATGGCCCGCAGCACGTTGTCGCAGAATTTATAGGGAGAGGCGGTGGAGACGAACACCGTCTGGGCGCTGTCCCCGGTCTCCCGCCGGTACTGCTCCATNACGTCGGCGGCCACGGCGGTATGGGTGTCAATCAGGTAGCCGTANTNCNGNTAATACCGGGCGATAGCGGCGGCGGTATTCTCCTCGCCGCAGGAACCGGCCCAGAACTGTTCTTTCAACGCCGCCTTGATGGTATCGGACGCCTCGTATTTCCCGTCCNTGGCCAGGGCGTCCATATAGCCCCGGACCTCCTCNTCGTTTTCCCCGGAGAGGTCGAACAGCAGCCGTTCCAGGTTGCTGGACACCAGAATGTCCATGGAGGGNCTCATGGTGGTGTGGAAGGGGCGGTTTTTGTCGTACACGCCTGTGCGGAGGAAGTCCGTCAGCACGTCGTTTTTGTTGGAGGCGCAGATCAGCTTCCCCACGGGCAGGCCCATGCGCTTGGCGTANTACGCCGCCAGAATGTCGCCGAAGTTTCCGGTGGGGACGCAGAAATTCACCTTCTCCCCCATGGAAATCCTCCCATCCCGGAGGAGATCGCAGTAGGCGGAGATATAATAGACCACCTGGGGCAGAATCCGGCCCCAGTTGATGGAGTTGGCGGAGGACAGGAAATAGCCCCGGTCCGCCAGNGTCTTNCGGATNNCNNCNTCGGAGAAAATCCGCTTCACGCCGGCCTGGGCGTCGTCAAAATTGCCCACCACGGCGCACACGCCCACNTTGTCCCCCTCCTGGGTGACCATCTGGGCCTCCTGGACNNTGGATACCCCGTCCTTGGGNTANAACACCATGATTTTCGTCTGGGGCACGTCGGCGAANCCCTCCATGGCGGCCTTTCCGGTGTCGCCGGAGGTNGCTACCAGAATGCAGACGGTCTTGNCCTCCCCGGTCTTGCCCAAGGCGGCNGAGAGGAGCTGGGGCAGCATNTGNAGCGCCATGTCCTTGAAGGCGGAGGTGGGGCCGTGCCACAGCTCCAGNCANTGGGTATNGCCGTCCAGGCTGTGGACGGGGGCCACGGCCTCCGTGTCGAACTTGTCGGGGCCGTAGGCGTTTTCGGCGAAGGCGGCCAGCTCCTCNTCCGGGTAGTCCGTCAGGTACAGGGCCATAATCTTCGCGGCCCGGGTTTGATAGCGCTCCGGGACCAGGCTCTCCAAAAANGCCNGGTCCATCTGGGGAATGGCCTCCGGAGTCAGCAGGCCTCCGTCCCGGCTGAGGCCCATCTTTACGGCCTCNGCCCCGCCGATGCGGAGCGCCCGGTCCCGCGTACTGTAATANTGCATATTCGGTATCCTCCTCNTTCCCTTGGAATTGGGGAAANATTNTATGTCTTTNGGTTTTATCAATGGATAATTGATAATGGACAATGAATGGGTTCGCCGGAGGCGAATTGCGGCATTATCCATNATCCACTATCCATTNACTTTCACTGAAACGCGTCCTCCATATAGTTCACTTCCAGCCGCCCGCCGGGGAGCTGGTAGACCTCCGCCACGTCGAACCGGGCGGGACTGTCCTCCTGCCGCTCCGCCATCCACAGCAGGGCCGTCCGCCGGAGCCGTTCCCGCTTCCGGCGGTCCACCGCCTCCCTGGGGAGGCCTATGGACCCGGCCCCGCGGAGCTTCACCTCCACAAAGCAGATGGTTCCCTCCGGACTGCGGGCCACCAAATCCAGCTCGCCCATNCGGCACCGCCACTGGGTATTCAAAATNGTCATGCCCCGGCTTTGGAGATACCGCCCCACGGCGGCCTCGCCCCGGTNGCCCGCCTCCCGGGTCCGGCTCATGTCCGGCCTGCCTCCCATTTTTTTANAAAGCTCCTCCTGTGGGCGGGACAGGGGCCGAANCGGTCCAGGGCCGCGTAATGGGCCTTGGTGCCGTAGCCCTTATGGCGGGCAAAGCCGTACTCCGGGTACAGGGCGTCCAGCTCCGTGACCATNTACCGGTCCCGGCTTACCTTGGCCAGGATGGAGGCGGCGGCGATGGAGGCGCTTAACTGGTCCCCCTTCACCACGCACAGGTGGGGAGTGAACACGGCGGCGGTTTTTCCCCGGTCCCGGTTGCCGTCGATCAGGGCGAAATCCGCCTTGACGGCCAGNCCGTCGATGGCCGNCTGCATGGCCCGCATCCGGGCGCTCAGGATGTCCGTCCGGTCAATCTCCTCCGCCTCCACAAANGCCACGGACCAGGCCTGGGCCAGCTCACAAATCAGGGGAAACAGCGCCTCCCGGCGCTTTTCCGTCAGCTTCTTGGAGTCGTTAAGGCCCAGGATATCCACTTCCGGCGGGAGGATGACGGCGGCGGCGTACACGGGACCCGCCAGGGGGCCCGCCCCGGCCTCGTCACAGCCGCAGACNGCGGTATGGCCCGCGGCCCACTGTTCACGCTCGTATGTCCAAAGGTTCATCTACACTACCTCAAATTCCGCCGCCAGGGCGCTGANNTTCTCNTGNTCCATNTCNGGAAACACNATGCGGTACTCNCCCTNTTCCAGAGGCAGGCGGTAATAGGCCGAGACGCGGCAGAGATACCGCTGCTCCCCGCCGTTCCACATCACCACGCCNGAGGGCNTGGAATNGGGGCCGNACTCCTCCGGCGGAAACTCCCANGCCGGATAGTCCGCCGCGATATCCGGCTTCAGCCGCATACTGCGCCAAACGCCGTCCACCTGCTTTTCCAGGCACCACTGGCCAAAGGCTCTCGCCGGAGCCACCACCGTGTCCGCCGCGCCGTTGCGGATGACCGCCTCNACGGCCTCCACGTCCCCGGAATAGCTGTCCNGGTCCAAGGTGAAGCTGATTTGCTCCTGGNCAATCAAGCNGTTNACNNGNTCATAGGGGGACGGGCCGCCTACGGGANNGCGGAGATACCCGTACAAAACCCACAGCCCGAAGGCCAGAAACACCAGCAGGATTCCGCCGNTCANCTTTTTGGCGTGCCGGGTGAAAATCCCAGGACCCACAGAAATCCCTCCTTATGCCTCCGGCGTTTCCAGTGTGAACCGGCCCAGCTTGCCGGAGCGGAACTCGTCCAACAGCGTCTTGGCCATCCGCTCCGTGTCCACCTCTCCGCCGGAGACGAGAAANCCCCGGCGGCGGCCCGCCGTCTCCAGCAGGCGGCAGCCATAGGGGATATCCTCCTCCCCCGGTTCCCGCGGCGGCGTTTCGGACAGCTTNTAGCCCTCCCTCAGCGCGGCGGGGTANCGGTCCCCCAGATAGGCCGCCAGATGNCAGCCCAGGGTTTCCGTGTCCAGAATNTCATCCTTCACCGCGCCGGTAAAGGCCAGGTGAAGGCCCACGGTCTGATCCTCAAATTTGGGCCAGAGAATGCCAGGGGTGTCCAGCAGCTCCAGCCCCCGATCGATAGGCACCCACTGCTTGGAGCGGGTGACGCCGGGGCGGTCCTCCGCCTTGGCGGTCTTCCGGCCGGCCACCCGGTTGATGAAGGTGGATTTCCCCACGTTGGGGATGCCCAGAATCATCACCCGGACCACCCGGCCAACCTGCCCCTTCTCCGCGTAGGCCCGGAGCTTATCCGCCAGCAGTTCCCGGACGGCGGCGGCGAATTTTCCCGTGCCCGCGCCGCTTTTGGCGTCGGACTCCAAAACCGCCCAGCCCTTCCGGCGGAAATACGCCCCCCAGGCCTTGGTCACCGCCGGGTCCGCCTGATCCACCCGGTTCAGCACCACCAGCCGGGGCTTCCCCGCCGTNAGGCTGTCCACATCCGGGTTCCGGCTGGAAACGGGGATGCGGGCGTCCAGAATCTCGCACACCGCGTCCACGTTTTTCAGCTGCTCGGTGATCATCCGGCGGGTTTTCGCCATGTGGCCGGGATACCATTGAATCTCCATCANGCAATCGCTCCAATCCGGCTCAGCTCACGGGGNCCGCCGGAATCCNCGCCGCCGGTCTGGCCGGGGAAGGCCAAAAACACCGCCTTNCCGATNACATAGCGGGTATCCACCGTGCCCAGGGAGGAATTNCGGCTGTCGCTGGAGCGGTTGCGGTTGTCGCCCATGACGAACACGCTGCCCTCCGGCACCGTCAGGGGNAACTGGGTCCCCTCCTCCAAAAAGGTCAGCTCGGCNATATAGTCCTCCTCGAGGGGCTGGCCGTCCACATAGACCGTCCCGGCGGANAAGTCGATATCCACCGTCTGGCCCCCGGTGGCGATGACCCGCTTGACAATGGGCTGCAGCATAAAGGTNTCCTTCCGCANNACCACGATGTCGCCATACTGGTAATCATCGTACAGCAGGGAGTTCAGCACCANCAGGCGGTCNCCGTGCCAGAGGGTGGGCTCCATAGANNCGCCGTCCACGCCGATGAGCCGCACCACAAAGGTAAACAGCACCACCACCGCCAGCACGGAGCATACCAGAGCCTGAACCCACTCATAAACGTCGCGGCCCGGAGNCCGCTCCTCCTCCGGCGCCTCCGCCTGGGGNGTATTTTGGTTTTCTTCGTCTTTACGCATAACGGTTCTCCTTGACACAAGCCCCTTCCGGAGTCCTCCGGGCACGGGGCGGAATCTTAATGGTATAGTATAACAAAAAATTCCTCATTCCACAAGATGTTTTTCCGGCAGGCGTTAAAATGGCAGTCACTAATATAAGTTTGCATGTGCTGGAGGGTGTCTTCAAACAAGGGATAGACGAAAATAGAGAACAGGAAGTAAAACAATGCCATTAAATTAGACACTATCCAGAACATACCAGTTGGCAGATCATCTGGGACTGAAAAAATTTGCCGACCCGTATTTGGGTTCTGAGAACAAGACGGCATAACGAAATTCCCCTTAAGGGCGGCCCGAAAAAGGAATGCAGCCGGCAAACCTTTTGGGGCCCTTAAGGGGCTTCGTCCGTANTATGCCCTTCCAGGGCCTTCTCAAGCCTCCGGCTTAGCCGGAGGTTTTAACTATTTCCGCTTCCGTAAGAGGCCCATCAGCCGGGTTTTTCTGGCGGAGGGTTCAAGCGCCCGCTTTTGCGCCGTCTTCGCCGGGGCAGCCGCCTTGGCCGCCTCGGCCTTGGGGGCCGGGACAGCCTCCGGCGCGGCCTGCGCCGCCGGGGCCTCCGCCTTGGAGGCCAGCGCCCACCCGCCGTTGTAGGCCNTATCGTAGAAATGCTCCTGGGCGTTGAAGGGATCGCCCTCCCCGGTCTGATGGACGTAAACCCCGCCGGGGCCCTGCACGCGCAGCTTGGCGGTGTCCCGCAGCTGGTCGAAGAACATGTCCTCCACCCGCCGCCGGAGATCCGGGTCCCGGACGGGAGCCGCCACCTCCACCCGGTGCAGGGTGTTCCGGGTCATGAAGTCGGCGGAGGAGATGTACACGCTCCGCCGCCCCTCCGGCCCGAAGAGGTAAATCCGGGCGTGCTCCAGATACCGCCCCACGATGCTGCCCACCCGGATATTGTCGGACAGGCCGGGAACGCCTCCCACCAGACAGCAGATGCCCCGGACCAGCAGGTCCACCCGCACCCCCGCCTGGGAGGCCTCCAGCAGCTTGTCGATCAGCACCTTATCGTTGAGCCCGTTGAGCTTGAAGCCCAGGTATGCCGGATTCCCCGCCCTGGCCTGGGCGATCTCCCGGTCCATCAGGTCCAAAATCCTGGACCTGAGGCAGGCGGGGGCCGCCAGAAGCTGGCTGGTGTTCTCCACTACCTCCCCGATGGAAAGGCAGTTGAAGAGATTGGCCGCGTCGGCCCCGATGGCCGGGTCGGCGGTGAGGAGGGCGTAGTCGGTGTAGATCCGCACGGTGTCCTCGTTGTAGTTGCCGGTGCCGATCTGGGTGATGTATTCCACCTGGTCCCCATCCCGGACACGGGTAATCAGCAGGAGCTTGGAGTGGACCTTCAGCCCGTCCAGGCCGTAGATCACCCGGCACCCGGCCTGCTCCAGCACGCGGGACCAGCCGATGTTGTTCTCCTCGTCGAACCGGGCCCGCAGCTCCACCAGTACCACGACTTCCTTGCCGTTTTCGGCGGCGTCCACCAGGGCCTCCACGATTTTGCTGTTGTGGGCCACCCGGTAGAGGGTCATCTTGATGGACACCACCGCCGGGTCCTCCCCCGCCTCCTGCAAAAGCCGCAGAAGGGGCCGGATGCTCTCGTAGGGGTAGGCCAGCAGCATATCCCTGCGGCGGATCTGCTCCGCCATGGGCAGGGCCGGGTCCACGTTGGGCGAGCCCTGGGGCACCCGCCGGGGGTAGAAGAGCTGGGCCTGATCCCGCAGCATATCCCGAAGGAGTCCGGAGAAGGACAGGTCCAAAGGCGCGGCGCTCTCAAAGAGGAACCGCTTGGACAGGCCCAGATACCGGCACAGGCTTCCCCGCACGTCGTCGGTAAGGCGGCCCTTGTATTCCAGCCGCACGGGGCTGAGGCGCTTGCGGCGGCGGACCAGCTTCTCCATGCTCTCCCGGTACTCCTCCGCCAGCATGTCGTCCCCGCCGCTGTCGTCCACGTTGATGTCGGCGTTGCGGAGAACGCGGATCAGCACGGACCCGTCCACCTTGTAGTGGACGAAGAGTTTTGGCAGGAAGTGGAGGATCAGATCCTCCGTCAGCACGAACCGCTGGCCCTCGCCCGGCAGGGGNACCAGGCGGCGGAGNGTCCCGTCGCCGCAGGAGACGATGCCCATCCGCTGGCCGCCGTTTTTGGTGGTCAGCATGGCCACGGCGTAGATGGCTTTGTTTTTCAGGAAGGGGAAGGGCTGCTTCCGGCCGATGATCTGGGGGGAGAGGAGCGGCAGGACGCTGGCGGTGAAATATTTCTCCAAAAAGGCCAGGGTCTTGTCCGGCAGGCTCCGCATCTGGCACAGCTCCACGCCGCACCCGGCCAGTTCCTGGGCCAGCTCCTGGAAAATCCGGTCCTTTTCCGCCAGAAGCGGCCGGGTTTTGTCCAAAATGGCGGCGATCTGCTCCTCGCAGGTCATGCCGGTTTTGTCGTCCACAGCCTGGGGGCTGTCCAGCAGGAGGCCCACCCGGACCATGTAAAACTCATCCAGGTTGCTTTGGAAGATGGAGGCGAAGCTGAGCCGCTCCATCAGGGGATTGGACGGGTCCTGGGCCTCCTCCAAAACCCGCTGGTTGAATTGCAGCCAGGACAGCTCCCGGTTGGCGTAGCAGGGAGGCGCGGCAGGGGCCTGGGGCTCCTTGGGGGCCTTGTTCTCTTTCGTCTCTTTGTTCTCTTTCATGCTGGTCACACGTCCTTTTACGGCGGCAGAATTAGGGGAACTCCGAAAAAGCCGCATATAAAAAAAGTATAGCACACTTCCTCAGAAATTGCACCCCCCAATTCCCAAGCAGGGGTATCCAAAAGGAGAGTTTATAAAAAATTCTTCATAANGCCATAATGCCTNTCTGCCAGTGATAGAAAGGTTTTCNACATCTCTGAGAGAGAAACTATATGCGTTATAAAATGCGCAGTTGGACACTCCNAAACTATCTGCGCATGGACAAATGGAATTTATTGTGGTATACTGCTTTAGATAACNCCAAAAACGCTGATCATTTCCTGTTGAAAGGGTTGAACCNCAATGAAAAAATATCCGCTTCCTCTCGCGGCCCTGGCGGGGGGGCTTATCGCCCTGGCGCTGCGGACGCTGCAAAACCGGACNGGCTTTGAGCCTGACACCGGGCTGCCAATTCCCGGCGCTCCGGCNGGGCTGGCTTTGGCGCTGGCGCTGATNGCTATAGCGCTGGTGATGATTTTCCTGGCGCGGAAGCTGCCCCAGGAGTCGGACCCCGGNCCCGCTTTNCCGGAGNATTTTTCCACAGAGAACACCTTGTTTTTGATGCTGGCNGTCGGGGGCGTGGCCCTGATGGCCGCCGCCGGGGCGNTGGACATGTATGGCGGCATCGCCAACCTGGGGCTGGACGCGGGGCTGGTGACGCTNCTCAACCCNAANGCNCAGCTNCTGATGGGGGGGCTGGCGCTGGTTTCCGCCNTGAGCCTTCTCCCTGCCGCCGCCGCGTGCCGCCGGCGGGAGGAGCCCNGGTCCTTCGATGGGCGGATGCTGCTGGTGGCTCCGGTGTGCATGGTGGTGCGGCTGGTGCTGGCCTACCGGGTGGACTCNATGGACCCGTCNCTGGCCGACTACTACATTGAACTGCTGGCGCTGGTGTTTCTCACCCTGACCTTTTACCGGCTCTCTTCCTTCGCCTTTGAGGCGGGACGGACCCGGCGGTTCGCTTTTTACGCGGCGGCGGCAGCGGTGCTGTGCATGGCGGCCCTGGGCGANGGCCGGGGAGTNNCCGCCGCGCTGCAATTCCTGGGGGGCGCNATGAGCGCTTTCGGNTTTCTTCTCCTTCGGCTGGAGGGGGAGGATGCGGCCTCCTNACGCTTTNGATGAAATGAAAAAAGTCCCCTTCTCCNCTGAGAAGGGGACTTTTTCGCNTCGTTTATTCTCCGACCTTGCGGCGGAAGTTGCCGTGGACCCGGACGCCCTCCTGCACCATGACAAAGGCGTGGGGNTCGCCGCTGTGGACCGCGTGGAGCANCTCCTCNATTTCAAACTTGGAGACGCAGACGCATAAGATGTGCATCTCCGCGCCGCTGTAGCCGCCGGTGCCGCTCCAATAGGTGACGCCCCGGCCGATTTTCTCNATGATGAACTGGGAAATGGCCTTTTCGTCNCCCCTGGTGAAAATCAGGGCCTGGACGCTGACATTCTGCTGATGGACCCGGTCCAGCACCATGGAGGAGAAGAAATTGTAAATCACGGAGTAAATGGCNACCTCCGGGCTGAAGAGGATCAGGCAGANNGCGTACAGGAACAAATTGAAGGTCAGNGAGAATTTGCCNACNGTAAACCGGCTTCCCCGCTTGCTGAGGCACAGGCCCACGATATCCAGNCCGCCGCCGCTGCCGCCGCAGGTGAGGGCGATGCCNTTGCCGACGCCCACGAAAATGCCGCCCAGGAGGCAGCTGGTGAGATAGTCCTCCACAATAGGAGACGCGGGGGTGGGCACGGCGCTGTAGATCATGGAATAGCTGACGGTGCAGATCAGCGTCTTTACCACCAGGCCCCGGCCCAGCGTCTTATAGGCCAGTATCAAAATCGGNATGTTCAGGCAGAAATACAGGATGCCGGCGATGTCGTTCGTTCCGAAATCCANGCCCAGGCCCGTCTGCATCAGCGTCCGGGCCAGCTGGCACAGGCCCATAAGGCCTCCGGTGTACATGTTCATGGGCACNATGAACAGCTTTTGCGCCGTGGCCACGATCATCTGGCCGAAAATCGCCGCCACCAGCCGCAGCCAGCGGTTGTGCAGGGTGTTATAAATCATGACGATCCTCCCGGAGCGCTCCCCGCTCCCCTTTCCAAGCAAGCATTCTGTGCAAACGCGATCAAGTCCGATTATACGGCTTCCCAGGAAAAAGGCAATGGGTAAAGTGTATAAGAATTTTGCCCGTTTCTTGTTTTTTTAGGCACGTTGCACCCCGGCGCGGACNGGGACAACCTATNNAGCNGTCGAANNTGAAAACCNGCGCGCACATTCGCCGCCTATGNNGNCAAACAAACTGGCCGCTTTCAGCGGACACGGCAAAATCTGCCGTTNAAAAGCGCGTNTTTGNCGCTTTTCAAGTTTGNTGNCTATAGGCTGTAGCGCAGGCAGCGGTGGAGCCTTTCCTTGGCGCGGCGGAGGGTCCGGCTGACCGTNGAGGGNTTGCGGCCGATCTCCGCCGCNATCTGCCGCACCGTCATGCCCTCGTCGTAGTACAGCCGCACAATCTCCTGCTGGCGGCGGGTCAGCTCCTCCCGCCGGGCCNTTTGCAGGTTCCGCCGGAGCCGCTCCAGCCGCTCCCGGTTGTCCCCCTGGTTNTCCCGCTCCCAGGCTCCGTCGGACAGCCAGTCCATGCCGGTTTTGAAATGTACGGTCTTCATCGTTTTCCTCCCCGGTTCGCCGGNTTTGATGTGTAATAGGTTTCGGCCCANGCGGCCATATCCCGGGTCTCCCGCCAGATGGGCATCAGGGTTTGTATCCGCCGCTCCAGCTTCTTGACCTCCTCCGGGTCCGTCTCCTCACGGGCCATTTCCCGCAGCTGTCCAATCCTCCGGCGCACCAGGGCCGCGCTCTCCCAGTAGGCCGCGGCGATTTCCGCCAGGGTCACCGTTCCGCCTCCCGGCCCCGGATCTCCCGGAAGGGGGCCAGCTCCCCTCTGGCGAANGCTTCCAGGCATCCGGCGCAGACCTGGCTGCCGTTGCAGGACCAATACTCCTCGCCNGGAACGATTTCCCTGCCGCAGAGGGTGCAGAGCAGCTCGCCCCTCCGCTTTTGACGNTTGTATGTACACAATATCCTTCCTCCTTTGTTGTGTTTCTATGGCTTTCCGCNGTCTTTCCACGAAAAAAAGAAAAATCGCAAATTTTGTGAAAAACAGCTTGACAAATGGAGGGTTATCTGCTATGATAACCCTTGCTGTTGGAACTGCTGGTGTAGCTCAGTTGGTAGAGCAGCTGATTTGTAATCAGCAGGTCGGGGGTTCGAGTCCGTCCACCAGCTCCAAAATTTCATATGGGGGAGTTCCAGAGCGGCCAAATGGGGCAGACTGTAAATCTGTTGTCACTGACTTCGGTGGTTCGAATCCACCCTCCCCCACCAGCTCAGGAATTCCTCCCACCGTTCCGTTTCCGGCTTCGCCGAAAACTGCACTATGGGAGGAATTCCTTCGCTTCCACCCGCGACCCGCTTTGCTGGGCTCGCGGGTGGTTTTTTGCGTGAAGGCGCGGCGCTTCGCTGGCGCTGGGATGCGGGGGGCTTCCCTGTTTTGCTGGTAGTGGGATGCGGGGGGGCGTCCGTGCTTTGCTGGCGGTGGGGATGTGAGGGCGGGTGGCCGCCTCGCTTCGCTGGCGGTTGGGACGGGGCGCTTTGGGGTGGTGGCGGGTTTACAAGAATCTTGTCAACGCAGATAGCATACTACAAGATTCTTGATATGTCAAGAGGATTTTTCAAGATTCTTGAGTAAATTTTTTTTGGATTCAAGAAACTTGAATGTTGGCGTTGACAAGTTGTTGGTTTTCCTTTACAATATAGCTATACCTTTACATAAAGGGGGCTTTTGGTTATGGCTTTTGGGGATCGCGTTCGGGAACGGCGCGTCGCGCTGGGGCTCTCGCAGGCGGAATTGGCGCGGATGCTGGGCGTTAAGCCCTCCTCTGTCAGCAACTACGAGGCAGGGACCAGCTTCCCCAAGGAGGAGATTATGCTCCGGCTCTTCGACTGTCTGGAGACCGATCCCAACGCCCTCTTTCAGGATAGCTACAAGGCGGCGGGACCAATTCTCTCCAGCTCGGAGCGGCTGATGTTGGAGTCCTATCGGGGGCTGTCCCCCAAGGGGCGGGAGACCGTCCGGTCTGTGGTGGACGCTCTCTGCGCCTACCGGGACGATNTGGAGGAGAGCCGGGTGGACGCGGAGCCGNGGGTGATTCCCCTNTACCGTTCTCCTGCCGCCGCCGGGTTTGCCGCGCCGGTTTTTGGGGAGGATTTCGATTACATCCCCGTGGAGGACGACGTGCCTCAGGGGGCGGAATTTGCCGTGCGCATTCAGGGGGACTCCATGTCGCCCTACATTGCCGACGGGTCTATCGCCTACGTGAACCGGGACCCCCTCAAGGCGGGGGATGTTGGTATCTTCTGCGTGGATGGGGACATTCTCTGCAAGCAATACTACCGGGACCCCGCCGGGATGGTATACCTGTTCTCTCTGAACCGGGCCTGGGCCAGCGCTGACGTGCTCCTCACTCCCAGCGGCAACCGGACTTTGGTTTGCTTTGGCCGGGTGATTTTGAACGCTCCGCCCCTGCCGGGACGTGGTTGAAGGCAAAAACCCCCGTCCGCACAGCTGTGCGGACGGGGGTGTCGCATTCGGGGCTTGTCTTTTATGTGCGCAAATTGCCGGATACATGGGCGGTATGCACAATCGCAAAGACGACGCCCGTCAAGAACAGCGGCCAATTTTCCCGCCATATTCCGATGAAGGCGTAATACAGCGGCGGAAGCGCGACGATGAAAAACAATATGACCGCGGCCGACTGGCGGCCGTGAAAATAGAGCAGCCAACCCACATAGTTCAGCAGCAGCGCCGCTACCGCGGCAAAGAAGCCTATCCTCTGCCAGCCGGACCCTATGGCAAAGAGGCCGCTATCCCTTTGCACGACGAACGTCAGCAGTACGATGCACAAAAATCCCAGCAGCTTTTCGCATATGTTCAACACCGCTGAGGATTCCGGCAGATTTATGATAGGATTACTTTCCAGACGCAGGAAGGGCATGATGAGATACGGCGCCTCCTGCAAGGCAAACACGGCCAGCCCCAATACCCAGAAGCCTAAATACTGGCTTCCGGCGATTTTTATCCATCTCACCATAACTGGTTCCTCCCGCAAATCCGGCCCCAGGGCTCATGGCAGGCGCGGAGGCTTGTTTCTACACGATGAAGCCGCCGTCGGCTCCCAGCACCTGTCCAGTGATAAATGAGGCCTTATCCGATGCCAAAAAAGCCACGGCGTAGGCGATGTCCTCCGGCGTGCCCAGCCGGCCCAATGGAGTCTGCTCCGCCAGGTCCCGGAGGGTATCCCGGCCCAGCACCTGGACCATATCCGTGTCAATTACCCCCGGAGCCACACAATTCACCCGGATGCCGGAAGGGGCCAGCTCCAGGGCCAGGGACCGGGTCAGGGCGATAATGGCCGCCTTGGTGCAGGCGTAAGCCGTTTCGCAGGACGCGCCCCGAAGGCCCCAAATGGAGGAGATATTGACGATGCAGCCCCGCTTTTCGGAGATCATATGGGGCAGCGCCGCCCGGATGGTATTCCGCGCCCCGCCCAGGTTTACCGCCAGATAGCGGTTCCACATCTCGTCAGAGATATCCTGAAACAGCGCTTGGCCCGCCACTCCGGCGTTATTGACCACCAGTTCCACCGGCCCCAGGGTTTCCCTGGCGGCCTCTGCCATACGGGCCACGGCCTGGCCGTCCGCCACATCCGCCTGGTATATCATGGCGCGGCCGCCCTGGCTTCGGATCTCCTCGGCCAGGCTCTCCGCCGCGTCCCGGCGCTCCAGATAGTTGACGCATACAGGCCAGCCCTGGCGGGCCAGCTCCCGTGCTACCGCCCTGCCGATGCCCCGGGAAGCGCCTGTGATCAGCGCGGATGCTCCCATTGCGAGTCCCCCTTTTTGTGTTCTTGCAGGCAGTATAACAAAAATTCGGAAAAAACGCAAGAAAAGTGTTGACAAATGAAGGGGTTTCGTGTATCCTATATTCGTTCCGCTTCGGACGATTAGCTCAGCTGGCTAGAGCACCTGCTTGACGTGCAGGGGGTCACAGGTTCGAGTCCTGTATCGTCCACCAGAA
>JAAVHG010000028.1 GCA_014799855.1 Oscillibacter sp. | reverse complement strand
TGCCCGAGGCCATCGCCGCCGCCCACTGCGGCATGAAGGTGCTGGGCTTCACCCTCTGCACCAACATGGCGGCGGGAGTTTTGGATCAGCCTCTCTCCGGAGAGGAGGTCATCGCCGCCGGAGAGGCCGCCGGCCCGAAATTCACCGCCCTGGTAAAGGCCTGCCTGGCGGGACTTGGGGGAGCTGGCATAAAGTTCCCGCCGCCTCAATAGGCTTATTGTACGGACAGACCGTATTTTCAAGAGATCCGAGGTATATTCCCTATGTCAAAACAACGCAGGCAATCCTTCCTGGGCGGCGCCGCGGTGCTGGCGTCGGCGGTGGCCATNGTCAAGGCCATCGGGTTTTTCTACAAAATTCCCCTCAACAACATTTTGAACAGCGAGGGNAANACCTATTTCGACGCCGCGTACTATATCTATAACGTCCTTCTCTCTATCTCCACGGCGGGCTTCCCCCTGGCCCTCAGCAAGCTGGTGTCCGAGGCCCAGGCCCAGGGGCGGGAGAATCAGAAGCGGAAGCTCTTCCGAACGGCCCTGTGCCTGTTCTTCGCCATGGGCCTGGCCGGNTCCGCCTTCATGTTCTTCGGCACCGGCATCGTNACCGGACTGCTGAACAACCAGGGGGCCTACTACGCCATCCGNGCCCTGGCTCCGGCGGTGTTCTTCGTCTGCATCCTCTCCTGCATCCGGGGCTATACCCAGGGGCAGGGGAACATGAAGCCCTCCGCCGCCTCCCAGGTGCTGGAGGCCATCTGCAAGCTGGGCATCGGCCTGCCCCTGGCCTGGTCCGTCATCAGCGGCGGCCAGGGNATGGAGCGGGGCGCCGCCGCCGCCATTATGGGCGTCACCATCGGCACGGCNTTGTCCATGCTGTTCCTGGCCGGCTATCTGCTGACCCACCGGGGCCCCGGCGGCGCGATTGACACGCCGGACGGCGGCAGTGTNCTGCTGAAACGGATTTTGATGATCGGCGTGCCCATTACNTTAAGCAACTCCGCCATGAGCATCATTACCCTGGTGGATCACTCCATCGTCCTGGGCCGCTTACAGGACGCCCTGGGGCTGACGGAGCAGGCCGCCTCCGCNCTCCGGGGCCAGTACGGCTACGCCATGGACATGGTGAACCTGCCCGCCGCCTTNGTNTTCCCCGTCACCATGAGCCTGATTCCCGTGGCGGCGGCGGCCCTGGCCCGGAAGGACCACCGGGAGGCGGACCGGATNATCTCCTCCGCCTTCCGCCTGATNGCCATTCTGGCCCTGCCCTGCGGCGTGGGGCTCAGCGCGCTGTCCACCCCCATCATGCGGCTGATTCTGCCCATGCGGCCGGAGGACGCCNTGGCGGCGGGGGTCCATCTGCGGCCCCTGGGCTTCGCCTGCATCTTCATCTGCATCATGACCCTGACCAACGCCATTTTGCANACCTACGGCAAGGAGCGCCTGCCGGTGTGTACGGTGATNATNGGCGGACTGGTGAAAATTGTCATGAACTATATNCTGGTGGGCAATCCCGACATCAACATCCACGGGGCCCCCGTGTCCAGCATCTGCTGTTACGGCGTCATCGCGGGGCTGAACCTGTTCTTCGTNTGGAAATACTCCCCGGAGAAGCCCCGGTACGNGCGCCTCTTCGCCAAGCCCCTGCTGGCCTCCCTCCTNATGGGNGCGGCGGCCTGGGCGGTGTGCGGCTTTGTGGGCCGCGCNNTGGCCTCCGGCCACTCCGCCTATGGGGCCAACGCCATCGCCGCCCTGTGCGGTATTGCGGCCGGCGTCGCCGTCTATGGNGTGCTGGTTGTGGTTNTNCAGATTCTCCGGGCGGAGGATCTGCGGGGGATTCCCCACGGGGAGAAGCTGGCGCGTATTCTCCACTTAAAGTAAAAAACGCCCGCCGCNGGGGCGGAAACGCCCCTTTTCGGCGGTCATGAAGGAAAAAATTCCGNATTTTCGGGTTTTTTTCAAGAAAAAACTTGCAAAGATGGTGAATCTATGGTAGATTTTCAAAGGAAAACCCGCTATGGCTGGGAGGACTTCCTGGAAGTGACCCGGCTTCTGCGGGCCCCCGGCGGCTGTCCCTGGGACGCGGAGCAGACCCACCAGTCCATCCGGAGGAATTTTTTAGAGGAAACCTACGAGGCTCTGGACGCCATTGACCGGGACGATCCCGCCGCCATGTGCGAGGAGCTGGGGGACATTCTGATGCAGGCGGCCTTCCACGCCCAGATGGAGACGGAGCGGGGCCGCTTCACTATGGCCGACGTAGTGGACGGCGTGACCCGGAAGCTGGTCTACCGCCATCCCCACGTGTTCGGGGACGTCCAGGCGGACACCTCCGAGGAGGTGCTGGTCAACTGGGAGGCCTTGAAGCGGGCGGAAAAGGGCCAGCGGTCCACCGCCGACGCCATNGAGGCCGTGCCCCACACCCTGCCCGCCCTGTGGCGGGCGGAGAAAATCGGCTCCAAGACCGCCAAGGCCGGCTTTGACTGGTCCAGCCCCATCAGCGCCCTGGGCAAGCTGGAGGAGGAGGTCNGGGAGCTGCGCCAGGCTCTGGAGGCCGGCGGAGACGCCGCCGCGCCCCACGGCGTCCGGGAGGANCTGGGGGATCTGCTGTTCATCGCCGCGAAAATCGGCCAGATGACCAAGGTGGACCCGGAGGACGCCCTCCACCGGGCCTGCGACAAATTTGACAGCCGCTTCCGCGCCGTGGAACAGGCGGCGGACAAGCCCCTCTCCGAGTATTCCGAGGCGGAGCTGATCCAGCTTTGGAAGCGGGCCAAAGAGAACGAGTCTTAAACGCGGATTCGCGTTAAGAATAGAAATCTGTATTCACAACCGCTGAACGCCGTTCCTCGGAAATGAATACAAATTCAAAACGTACCAATGATTTATAGGAGGTTCTAACATGAACAAATCTGAGCTCATCAACGCCGTTGCCGCCGCCGCCGAGGTTTCCAAGAAGGACGCCGAGGCGGTCATCACCGCCACGCTGGACACCATCACCGCCGCCCTGAAGGATGGCGACAAGGTGCAGCTGGTTGGTTTTGGTTCTTTTGAGGTTCGCCAGCGGGCNGCCCGCACCGGCCGGAATCCCAAGAGCAACGANGTGATTGAGATCCCCGCCTCTGTGGTGCCGGTCTTTAAGGCGGGTAAGGTTTTGAAAGACACCGTTTCCAAGTAAAGAGGGAACTTCGTCCCCCCTTTAGCATTCCCCCCGCCAGTGACGTCGGTCNCTGGTGTGTGCGCCCCACAGGCGCACGGGCCGGGGAATTTTCGGCAGGCACAGAAGGTTAATTGTCCCGCAGGGACAAGAGAAGCCCCTTTGAAGAGCGTCCCGCCGAAAATGATTTCATTTTATTTCTCCCGCCAAAGCGGGAGAAGCCAGGGGGCTCGGCCCCCTGGACCCCTTGGGGGGAACCTGGATTTCCCCTGGCCCCTTTCCTTCCTTTTGGGGCGTGGGGTAGGTTGCTGCCGGCACCTGGTGCCGGCAGTTTTGGTTAGGTTTGGCCTTTTTGAGTACGGCCAAAGGAGGATTTTTGCTATGCGGCTGGATAAATATTTGAAGGTCTCCCGCCTCATCAAGCGGCGGACCGTGGCTAACGAGGCCTGCGACAACGGACTGGTTACGGTCAACGGCAAGGCCGCGCGGGCCTCCTACGAGGTGAAGGTGGGGGACCNGATCTCGCTTCGCTTTGGGGCCAGAACCGTTACCGTGGAGGTTGTCTCCGTTCAGGAGACCGTCCGTCAGGCGGAGGCCTCCGCCATGTATAAGGAGATTCAGGCATAATTTNNCCCCTCGTCCCATATAGTGGGGACAGGGGAGGGACGCTGGATGAACGAATATTCTGCTATGGCCGCCCACCGGCTGGAATTGGATGGCCGGGAGCGCCTGACGGTCTCCGGAGTGGAGGACGTGGAGCGGTTCGACGAGACGGGGATTGTCATGTCCACCTCCGCCGGGATGCTGGTCATCACCGGGGAGGATCTGCATATCGGCAAGCTGTCGCTGGACGGCGGAGAGCTTCATGTGGACGGCCGCATCGACTCCATCGCCTACGAGGAGCAGAGCGGCGGCCGGGGCGGCTGGCTGGGCCGNCTTTTCGGATAGCCTATGGGNAACCAGATCTCCCAGCAGCTGCTGGTCTTCGCCCAGTCCATNCTGCTGGGCTTTTCCCTGGGACTGCTGTACGATCTGCTGCGTCCATTCCGGCTCNGNCTGCCCCGNCTGACGGCCCTGCTGGACAGCCTCTACTGTCTGGCGGTGGGGGCCGCCGCNTTCCTCTTTCTGCTGNGGGCGGCGGAGGGAGAGCTNCGGGGCTTCGCCGTTCTGGGGGCGCTGGGNGGCGCGGNGCTGTTTTTCTGCGTTTTTTCGGCGGTTTTGCGGCCAATATGGGCNTTTTGGGCGGATACTTTGGCCTATTTGGTNCATTTGCTGTCCATTCCCCTGGAGTGGATAAAAAATTTTTGCAAAAAAGTGGCCTTTCGAGGAAAAAACCTCTTTTATTTTGCGCGGAAATGCTATACAATAAGAAAAACCGGGCGGCGGAGNCCGCCGGGAAAGGGAGGCGGCAGACATGGCGAAAAAAAAGGCGCAGGCGGCAAAAACGCCCAGCCGCCGGGCCCGCATGGGCCTGCTGACCGTTCTGCTGCTGTGCCTCCTGCTGGCCTGCGTAGGCTGGCAGNTGTCGGATCTGCGGGCGCGGGTGGCCGGGGCCGANAAGGAACGGGACCGGCTGTCGGCCCAGGTGGAGGCCCAGCGCCAGGAGAACGACGCCCTGGCCGCGGACATCGCCGAGGGAGCCACCGAAGACAAAATCGAGGAGATCGCCCGCAATGAGCTGGGCCTGGTTTCTCCCGGAGATTACTTATTCCCAGACGGAAGCAATTAGCTGGCGAGACGGCGGCAGAGGGAAACCGGCCCCCTCCCGCCGGCCGCCGCTTTGTCCTTTAANACTGNAATTTGCCGCCGCGTATGCGGCCCAAGGCGGAANCATACCGCCNGAGNGGAAAAGAANCGAAGAGTCTTTTCCCGCGCGTTTACGATAAAGGGAGTTTTTCCTGGCCCCCTTGGAGAGGGGAGCAAAAATCATGAAAAGGAGACAGAATCTTTTTATGGAGCAGCCGCAGGTAGGGAGCATTATGGAGGGCAAGGTGGCCGGAATCACCAAATTCGGTGCCTTTGTCACGCTGGAGGGCGGGCAGTCCGGCCTGGTACATATCTCGGAGGTAGCCCACACCTTCGTCAACGACGTGCATGACTTTTTACAGGAGGGACAACCTGTAAAGGTGCTGGTCCTCTCCGCGGAGCGGGGNCGGATCAATCTCTCCATNAAAAAGGCTCTGCCGCCGCCTGAGCGGCCCGCCCNAAGAGGACCCCGTCCCGGCGGAGGNGAATTCCGTCCCGCGTCCCACGGCGCNCCGCGCCCCAAGGCCCCGGCGGCTCCCGGNGCGCCGGCGGCCAAGCAGCCCCTGCCTCCCTCCGGCGACGCCGCCTTTGAGGATAAGCTCAAGCGTTTCCTCTCCACCTCNGAGGGNAANATGGCGGATTTGAACCGGGGCATGGACGGCAAACGGGGCCGGAGAAGAAGGTAAAGGAAGTGCTGTCATGAAACTGTTGATCGCCTCGGACCTCCACGGGTCCGCCAAATACTGCCGCGCNCTGCTGGACGCCTTCCGGCGGGAGGAAGCGGACCGGATTCTGCTGCTGGGGGATCTTCTCTACCACGGTCCCCGGAACGACTATCCGGCGGAGTACGACACCAAGGCCTGCACCGCCATGCTGAACAGCGTCAAGGACCGCCTTCTCTGCGTCCGGGGCAACTGCGACGCGGAGGTGGACCANATGGTTCTGGAATTCCCCATGTTGGCNGANTACTGCTTTTTGTCCGTGGATAGAGGTNAATATTTTCGCCACNCACGGCCACCAGTACGGCCCGGAGAACCCGCCGCCCATGAACCGGGGGGACTATCTTCTCTGCGGCCACTTCCACCTGCCCATCTGCGAGAANCGGGAGNGATACGCCTACCTGAATCCCGGCTCTNTGGGCCTGCCCAAGGAGAACNTGCCCCANAGCTNCATGATTTTGGACAAGGGGGTTTTCACCTGGAAGGACGTGGANANCGNCGAGGCATTCCAGCCCNNAGGATAGNNNNCGCATCAAAAAGTGAAGGGCAAGGCTGACCGNTTGGTCCGCCTTGCCCTTTTTGNTTTAGTANACGATNGNNTCGTCGTTGGTATAGCCCTCNANGGAGTTCTCCNTCACCTGAATGCAGATGAAGCNGATAGCGGANTCCTCCGCCGCGGAAAACTGGCGNTTTGCNNCGGGAGACACGCGAATCCAGTCTCCGGCGGCCAGCTCCACCGNCTCCCCNTCANTCANGGNCCTGCNCTNCCCGGAGAGNACCCCGTANATCTCCNNGTTCTTCTTGTGGNNNCNGNNAANGGNNATGNCNGCCCCGGCNGGAAGGGTGTTGACGCTGATCTCCGCACCCGTNNGGGAAAGCAGGCCATGGAGCNCAGTCCGCGNCTCCGNTTCCCCGCGCGACGNNGACGATTCCCGCCGCCTTTAGCTGTTGCANCAAGCCGCCGGATCACGACGGGATTCNCATTNACGCTGGANGCCAGGAANTCGCTGGTGATCTTTTGCTGNTCCTNGAAAACCTCAATACAAATAAGGACGTGAACTGCCACCGTAAACCGGCTTGCGATCTGCATATGCTTCCTCTACGCGTCAGATAGTTTCCCCGGCCGCTTCCTTCCGNGCCAGCTTGACACAGGCCATGATGACGCCCATCAGGAACCAGAAAATAAACATATTCCGGGGATAGAACCAGGTGTACTCCGCTACGCTCACNACCATAATGCCGCAGAAGGCNCCGATGGCCGCCGCCAGCATATACCGGAGGCGGCGGTTTTTCGACAGGCAGAACTGCCGCATACCGCTTTTCAGNGTGTGGAGCAGCATGGCNATATAGGCGATTCCTCCGGCGAGGCCCAGCTCGCACCACATTTCCAGNTAGTTGTTGTGGGTNTGGATGGGNTANTTGCCGTCGAACATGGTGGGATAGTGCTGGAAAGCTTCCTTCAGCACGTCGGTCCCCAGGCCCACGCCCCGGAGCCAGTAGTCCTCCAGCAGATTGGCCGTAGCCAGATANATGGCGAANCGGTANCGGGTGGAGGTATCCTGCATGTTGCCGATGGTCAAAATNCGGTTATAGACGGCGGTGGGCAGGAAGGGCAGGGCAAAGAACCCCAGCACCAGCGCCACNGGCACCAGCCGCCAGTTCAGCAGGGCGATNAANACGCACACCGCCAGNGCAAGGCCAANCCAGCCGGAGCGGGACAGGGTNAGGGCNATAGCCCCCAGNCAGGGCGCCAGNGCCGCCANAGCCAGGAGCCTNTGCCGCCAGCCCTTGGCGCTGAACAGNAGNCCCAGATCCAGGGGNATCAGCATCAGCAGAATTTCCGCGAAGTTGTTGGGGTTGTCNAANAAGCCGTACACCCGGCCGGGCATGTCCACNTTGACCTTCATGTCCTGCTGGGAGGCCACAACCTCCACTCCCANATANCCCTGGTAGCANCCGTAAAGNCCGGCGATAACCAGGCCGAGAACCGCCAGNGCAACTACCANCCGCAGCTGCTCCAGGCTGTCCACGGANCTGCGCACCAGGACCGCCAGNAGAAACGCCGCCGCGTAGAAGAGGAAGAACCGGAANGAGGCCTGNGTGGAGATGCTGGAAACCAGCGCGCCGGCGACGCAGATCAGGAAGAAGAACATATACGGCCCGTACTCGGCCCCTTCCAGCCGCCGGGAGGGGCGGGTGGGGCAGCAGGTNAGCACAAACACCGCCGTCACCGCCACNGACCCCAAAAAGCCGTAAGCGTTNTTCCANCGGCCATGGGGGGCGATGAGCATCACCANAATAAAGAGTCCCAGAAGGACGCAGCTCCAATTGCCCGCGGCGAAGACCAGNCGGCAGAAGAAGCTGCCGTCCCAAAGGCTNTGGCCCGTCCGGTAAATCCAGCGGACCAGACGGCAGGGCAGNTCCANAAGNCCCTGAAACAAAGCGCCNGACACGCTCTCCCGCCATTTNCGGGGCAGATGGCCCTCTCCGGCCAGGGATTGGCACACNACGCTCTCCCGNACCTTCCTCTGGAACCAGAGCCAGATCCGGCGGCACAGGCTGCCCAGNGCGCTTTCNTCCCAAATGNCCCGGCACCAGCCGCAAAAGGCCGGNAGCAGGTGGAACAGCATACTGTTTTCAATGATAGTCATGGGGAAGTCTCCTATATTGGTGGATTTTCTAAGGGGTGGAGCCCTTCAGNGCCGGGCCATNGCGGCCTCGTACACNGCNAAGGTCTTGTCCATCCACTGGTTGATTTCAAATTTCTCGTTGATGGTCCGCAGGGCCCCTTCCNGGCACCGGGCCAGNAAAGCCGGNTCTTCCAGCATACGCTTCATGGCCTCCGACATGGANACCGGGTCGTCGTAGACNACCAGCGAGCCGCAGCCGGCCTCATCGTTGACNATATCCCGGTTGCCGCCCATGTCCGTGGCGATGACCGGCAGTCCCGCCGCCATGGCCTCAATGATCAGGTANGACAACGCCTCGTGCTGGGAGGAGTTCACGTAGAGNTCCGCCGCCTTGTAGAGGTTTTTCATGTCCTTNCGGAAGCCGATAAAGCGGATCTGGTCCTCNGTCAGCCCNAGNGCTTTGGNCTGGGCCNGGGAGGCCTCCAGCAGAGGGCCGTCCCCCGCCANNACCAGGGTNAAGGGGCGGCTGGTGATGGTGGTCAGGCGCTTCACGGAGTCAATCAGGTACTTGTGGCCCTTGTCATCGGCGAACCGGGAGGCACACAGCATTACAAAGCGGTCTTCC
>JAAVHG010000027.1 GCA_014799855.1 Oscillibacter sp. | reverse complement strand
GACAGCTTCGCCACCAGCGACGGCACCTATTTCGAGCTCCGGGATGGCCGGGTTACGGATATCTATTACAATCTCCATCAGCCCAGGGGCTACCGGGGACTGGAAGTCTACATCCTTTCCACCGAGCTTCTGCTGGACATGGTGGACGAGTGCGCCGCCAAGGATATCTACAGCTGGCGCAGCATTCTGCAGTCCCGCAAGAGCTCCCTGAGCCTCTGCGCCTACACCTGGAGCGGCTTCGCCGCCCAGATGCGCTCCGTGAAGGAGTACTACGACCGCAGCATGCAGCTGCTGGACCCCGCCATCCGGGCGGAGCTGTTTACTCCCTCGCGGCCCATCCGGGCCAAGGGCACCGACCGCACCTCCACCTACGTGGGGCCCGACGGCGTGTGCGTCAACTCCCTGATTTCCGACGGCTGCCGCATTGAGGGCTCGGTGGAAAACTCCATCGTCTTCCCCGGCGTAGCCGTGGAGCCCGGCGCGGTGGTGCGCAACAGCGTCCTCTTCCAGGACGTCACCGTCCGGCGCGGCGCCAACCTCTCCTATGTCATCGCCGACAAGGATGTGGAGATCTTGGCGGATCGGACGCTGATGGGCCATGCCACCTATCCGCTGGTGCTGGCCAAGAGCAGCGTCGTTTAATCTGGAATGCGCGGGGGGGAGCGGTGCTCCCCCCTCGCAGGCCGTTTTCACGGGTTCGTCCCGGAAGGCGGTATAGATGCTGACCCCCTCCGGCGGCCGCCAGCCGGCCTTTGGAAAGCCGTCACCCGGATCGCCGCCTCTCCGGCGGCGGACCACCGGCGGGACGGCGGGGTCCTGAGGAACACAATGAAAAGGAGCGTTTCTGATGAAAATTTTGTACGCAACCAGTGAAGCGGTTCCCTTCTGTAAAACCGGCGGCCTGGCCGACGTGGCCGGTTCCCTTCCTCCCGCTCTGGCGGCGGAGGGCGCCGAGGTGGCGGTCGTTCTGCCCCTGTACCGGCGGGTGAAGGAAAAATTCGGCGGCGAGCTGAATTTCCTCTGCTATGACTACGTGGATCTGGCCTGGCGGCACGTGTACTGCGGCCTGTTCTCCATTGAGCGGGACGGCGTTACCTGGTATTTCCTGGATAACGAGCAGTATTTCGACCGCCCGAACCTCTACGGGTATATGGACGACGGCGAACGGTTCGGCTTCTTCTCCCGGGCCATTGTCAAGATGCTGGACCACATGAAGTTCTGGCCCGACATCATCAACTGCAACGACTGGCAGACGGCCCTGGTGCCCGTTTACCTGCTGGACGACGGCGTTCGGGATGAGCGCTACCGCTCTGTCCGTACTACTCTTACGGTCCACAACATAGAGTATCAGGGCCGCTACGGCAGGGAGACTCTGGAGGACCTCTTCGGCCTGAACAGCGGCTGGGCCCAGGACGGCACCATCCTCATGGACGGCGACGTGAACCTGCTGAAAGCCGCCATCCTCTGCGCCGACGCGGTGAACGCCGTTTCTCCCACCTACGCCAACGAGCTGAAAATGTCCTATTTCGCCCACCGTCTGGAGAGCGTCATGCGCCGCTGCGAGTATAAGCTCTCCGGCGTGCTGAACGGCATCGACACGAACCGCTACAACCCCGCCACGGACCGGGCCATCTCCACCAACTACTCCGCCGAAAAAATGAGCGGCAAGGACGCCAACAAGGCGGAGCTGCAAAAAATCCTCGGCCTGCGGGTGGAGCCTCACGTGCCCATCGTCGGCATTATCAGCCGCCTGGTCTCCCACAAGGGACTGGACCTCATCTGCGAGGTGCTTCACGACATGATGAAGCTGCCCCTCCAGCTGGTGGTTTTGGGCACTGGCGATCAAAAGTATGAGGAATTCTTCCACTGGGCCTCCCAGCAGTACCCCGGCCGCATGTCCGTAACACTGGACTACAACGAGGATCTCTCCATGGCCATCTACGCCGGCGCGGATCTGTTCCTGATGCCCTCCAAGAGCGAGCCCTGCGGCCTCAGCCAGATGATCGCCATGCGCTACGGCACGGTGCCCATCGTCCGGGAGACCGGCGGTCTGCGGGATACCGTCCAGCCCTACGAGGCCTGGCGGGACGCCGGCAACGGCTTCACCTTCTCCAACTACGCCAGCGGCGACATGCTGTACGTCATCCGGGAGGCTGTGTACCTGTACAAGGATTATCCTGAGGTGTTCGGCCGTCTGCGGAAGCGGGCCATGGAATGCGATTTCAGCTGGGCCCGCAGCGCCGGGGAGTATCTGCGCATTTACTCCAACGTCACCGGCCAGATCTGGCCGCCGGTGGAGCTTTCCGTTGAGGAAGCCGCGCCTGTGGAAGAGGTTCCCGCGGAAACCGTGGAAGCCGTTGAGGCCGCGCCCGCGGAGGAGACTCCCGCTGAGGCCGCTCCGGTAGAGGAAGCTCCCGCCGCCCCTGTGGAGGAGGCTCCGGCNGAAGGNGGCCCCCAAGGCNAAGAAGNNCGNCAAGAANGCCNCCGCGAAAAANCCCGCNGCCAAGAAGACNGCCGCNAAAAAGAACNCTGAGAAAGGAACGNGCTCCAAGTAAGNTCTTGGAGGCAGAATCAATATGACACCATNTACCACTGAATCCCTGGAAAAAGCCTTAACCGAAAAGCTGATGCTGAATTTCAGCAAAACTCCTGACGAGGCCACCGATCAGGAAATGATGCGGGCCTGCGCCATGGTCATCCGGGACGTGATGTCCATCCGCCTGGTGGGCACCCGCAAGCGNACCCGTCAGGAGCACCGCAAGATGGTGCATTATCTCTCCATGGAGTTCCTNATGGGCCGGAGCCTGATGAAGAACGCCTACAACCTGGAGATGCTGCCCCAGCTGCGGGAGGCCCTGAGCCATNTGGGCTTCAAGGCCGCCGACATCTTTGAAATCGAGCCGGACGCGGCTCTGGGCAACGGCGGTCTGGGCCGTCTCGCCGCCTGCTATCTGGATTCCATGGCNACCCTGGAGATCCCCGCCGCCGGCTATTCCATCTGCTATGAGCTGGGACTCTTCCGCCAGAAGATTCTGGAAGGCGAGCAGGTGGAGCTGCCCGACCACTGGAAGGAAATGGGCTCGGCGTGGCTGGTGCCNAAGCCCGAGGAGGCCCAGGAGGTCCGCTTCGGCGGCACCGTCCGGGAGTTCTGGGACAACGGCCATCTNCACACCGTCAACGAAAACGCCACCACNGTTCTGGCGGTGCCCTGCGACATGGTNATCGCCGGGTATGGCACGGACCACACCAACGTCCTGCGGCTGTGGGAGCCCCATTCCACCAAGCCCATGGACATGAGCCTNTTCTCCCGGGGCGAGTATCTGAAGGCCGCCGAGGAGGAGGCCATGGCGGACTCCATCGCCAAGGTNCTTTATCCTGACGACAGNCATCTGGAGGGCAAGTCCCTCCGGCTGAAACAGCAGTATTTCTTCGTCTCCGCCACGGTGCAGTCCATCACCATGAAGCACCTGGCTGCCTACGGGACNCTGAAAAANTTCCACGAAAAGAACGTNATTCAAATNAACGANACCCANCCCGCCCTGGTCATCCCGGAGCTGATGCGCATTCTCATTGACGACGCCGGCATGAACTGGGAGGAGGCCTGGGAGATCACTACCCACTCCGTGGCCTACACCAACCACACCGTTTTGTCCGAGGCTCTNGAGCGCTGGCCCCAGACCCTGGTGGAGCGCCGNCTCCCCCGTGTGTGGCAGATTATCCAGGAGATCGCCAACCGCTGGCAGCGGCGGGTGGAGGAGTATTACCACGATCCCGCCAAGACCCACCACATGGCTATCGTCTGGAACGGCGAGGTCCGCATGGCCAACCTCTGCATCGCCGGAAGTATGGCGGTCAACGGCGTTTCCGGCCTCCACTCGGAGATCCTCCGGAAAGATCTCTTCCAGAACAGCTATGGCATGGAGCCCTGGAAGTTTAAGAACGTCACCAACGGCATTGACCACCGCCGCTGGCTCAGCGANATCAACCCCGGCCTGGACAGCCTCATCCGGGACCTCACCGGCGGGGACGACTACCTCCATAACCCCCTGGTCCTGAAAAAGCTNGACGATTTTGCCGACGACAAGGCGGTTTTGGAGCGTCTNGCCGCCATCAAGCGGGAGAATAAGGAGAGATTCGTCAAGCACGCCAGATGGTCCCGTGACCTGGCCCTGAATCCCGACGCGGTGTTCGACGTTCAGGCCAAGCGGCTCCACGAGTACAAGCGGCAGCTGCTGAANGTTCTCCATATNATCTCCCTCTATCAGCGTCTCCAGGACGATCCCAACGCCGTGGTTTATCCCCACACCTTCCTCTTNGGCGCCAAGGCGGCCCCCGGCTATTTGGTAGCCAAGCGGATCATTCACCTGATCAACTCTCTGGCGGACCAGATCGCCCACGATCCCTGCTGCAAGGATAAGCTGCAGGTGGTNTTCCTGGAGAACTACCGGGTGTCTCTGGCGGAGGTGCTGATGCCCGCCAGCGAGGTGAGCCAGCAGATNTCCACCGCCGGCAAGGAGGCCAGCGGCACCGGCAACATGAAGTTCATGATAAACGGCGCTCTGACCGTAGGCACTCTGGACGGCGCCAANGTGGAGATGCACGATGTTCTGGGCGACGAGAANATGTTCCTCTTCGGCCTCCACGCCGANGAGGTGGCGTCCATGAAGCAGGAGGGCTACATCCCCCAGCGGATTTACGGTGAAAATCCCCAGCTCCGCCGGGCCATGGACGCGCTGCGGGCCGGCTTCCGGGACGGCGTNTCCTACGANGANCTGTACCAGCGCCTGCTGTTCGGCTCCGGCGGCAGCCCCGCCGANGATTACCTCCTNCTGGCGGACTTCCAGTCCTACTGCGACGCGGAGCAGAGGATGATNAAGACCTACCAGGACAAGGANCAGTGGAACCGCATGAGCCTNCACAACATNGCCCGCAGCGGCATTTTCGCCGCCGACCGGGCCGTGGCGGAATACGCGGAGAANATCTGGAACGTACCTCACAAGTAAGCACGGAAAACGCCCCTCCCGNTGCGGGAGGGGCGTTTGGCCTGTATGGAATTATTTATTGAGAGCCCGGTACAGGAAGGTNACAATCTGTCCCCGGGTGCAGGTATTGTCAGGGGAGAAGGTGGTGCCGTCGCCGGTCCCGGCGGTGATGCCCTGCTCCACGGCCCAGGCCACGGCCTGCGCATAGTCCGNGTNCTCCGCCACGTCGGTGAAGGCCGTATCGGTTTCCACCTCGGGNCTCCCGGCGGCATTCCACATGAACGTCACCGCCATAGCCCGGGTGCAGGGTTCACGCAGCAAATTGCTGTCTCCCCCCAAATCCATTCCGGTTCCCAAAACCCACCGTGTCACGGTAATGAGTTCATCGCCATTCTCGGNTGCGCCAGGCTTGCCGTTGGCCCGCCACAGGAANGTCAAGATGTGNGACACCAGACAAGTGCTGCCCGGGCGGAAGGTGCCGTCCTCGTAGCCNGCNGTNATGCCCTGCTCCACAGCCCAGCCAATGGCGGCGGCGAAGGGGGAANCGGCNGTNACGTCGCTGAACTTGGGAGCGGCGGGCTNCTCCNCAGCGGCGGAGCCGGGCTTCTTGCTGTCCACCTGGGGCACGTTTTTGGCCTCGCTGTAGGTTTCGCTGGCGTCGTAGTTNAANTCCAGCTCCGTGGTGATCTTNTCGCTCTTGGGNGTGAACCAGATNGCGCCGTCCAGGNTCATGGTGCACTCCGCCAGCAGCTCCGCGCCCTGGGGGACCTCAGCGTCCATACCCAGCTTGCCGTCCTTGTCGAAGAAGTACATGGTGCCGCAGTTGTTGGCGTCGGGGGTGAGGTCCTCGCCCTTCATCTTCTTGTTGGCGCCGTTGTAAACCACCTTGCAGTCGATGTTGGGGCCGACTCCGGCGTCGCCCTCCTTTGGTNGCCAGCTTATAGTCCCAGCGGGAGGCNAAGTACACGCCGNCGCTGTCNGGNGTGAGGACGGTGCGGATCTCCTTGGTCTCNTCGGTAACGCCCTTGCAGCTCTTNAAGTCCTGAATCAACAGCACGGTTCCGGCGGGGGTCTCNACCTGCTGCTGGGCGGCATTGTCCAGGGGATGGGCGTCCACATTNNTGGCGNCNNNGGGCTTGGCGTCCTTGTACTGGTACTTCACCGCCATCTCCAGGCCCTCGGTCTTGGGCATGGCAATAACCGTCCAGGTNNTCAGGTCAANTTTGAACTTGGCNATCTTTTTCGCNNCNTCNGGGGCGCTCTNGGNNGAGGNNANCACCTNNNCNTCCAGCTCATANANGCTGANNTTCACNTCNGNGAGGCCGTCCAGCTTCANNTCCTTGGTTTTCACCTTGTAGTCCTCGCCNTNNTAGGTGACGGTNAGGCTGATGNTNTCCACGTNGTACTTCCAGGGGGAAATGTAGTAGCCGCCTTCCACGTCCACATAGGTGGCGGTTCCCTTGCCGTCGTCCACGCCGTCGGTCTGGAAATCGTGCTTGACCTTGATCTCCTTGGCCGTGTAGATGGAACTGGCGGCNGCNGAGGGAATCATGACGCAGATCATGACCAGGGCCAGGAACAGGGATATCAGCTTTTTCATCGGTTCTGCCTCCATTCTTGTTGAGAGGGGCTGGAAGCCCCTCCAGAGTTTGTACTGGTAGTATACGCCCATTCGCTGTCAAGTTCAACCAATAAAACGCCGAAATACAAACGTTTGCGTTAGTTAAAATAGATAAAATTNNGGNNATATGAGATTTTTCCNCCNCCCGNCGGATATTCCCTATAGAAAGGCCTTTCAACCCAACCCAACCCAGCGGCGGACGCCGCTGNNCGAATCCCCTGAGGAANTCGAGGTGAGTACATGNACGGCGGTTTTGAGGCGGCGGTGGATCNGTATGGCGACATGATCTTCCGTCTGGCCTACAGCTATCTGCAAAACCGCGCGCCGACGCGGAGGACGTGATGCAGGAGACGTTGCTGAAACTCTTCGTGGCGGCGGAAAAGCAGCCCTTTGACTCCCCGGAGCATGAAC
This sequence comes from Oscillibacter sp., assembly GCA_014799855.1. Taxonomy (GTDB): domain Bacteria; phylum Bacillota; class Clostridia; order Oscillospirales; family Oscillospiraceae; genus Oscillibacter. Next base: position 2,310 of record JAAVHG010000027.1, on the reverse strand, counting down.
GCTACTGGGTGGTCCGGGTGGCGGTGAACGAGTGCCGCCGTCTGCTGCGCTCTCCCTGGCGGCGGCGGACCGGACCCCTGGAGGAAGTCCCGGAAACCGCCGTCTTCGACCAGCCCGCCCAATCGGAGCTCTTCCGGCAGGTCATGGCCCTGCCTCCCAAATACCGGGCGGCGGTGTACCTCTACTACTATGAGGACTACTCCGTCCGGGAGACGGCGGAGCTGATGGGGGCCAAGGCGTCCACCGTGCAGACCTGGCTCATGCGGGCCAGGGGACAGCTGAAACTGAAACTAAAGGAGGCAGAGAGCCTATGATTGACAAGGATTTGTACCGCGAAACCTTTTCCCGGCTTTGCGCCTCCGACGAGGCGAAGAAGGAGGTCTTTCGCAAAATGGAAAAGCAGAAAAAGATTCGACTCCCCAAGCTGCTGCGGGGCGCGGCCATGGCGGCGGTCATGACCATGGCGCTGGCCGTAACCGCCGGAGCGGTGAACGTGGCCACAGACGGGATGCTGCTGGACGGGACCCTGTTCCGCATCATCTTCTTTGACGGCAGCCATATGGAGCTGGAAGACGACCAGGGCAACTACCTGTCCGTCACCGCCGTAGGCGGCGAACTGGTCCGGGAGGAGGACGGCCGGGTCTACGTCCGGCTGGACGAGGGCGAGGCCGACGTAACCGACGCGCTCCTGGCAGACGGCAGTTACCACTTTGAATATGAAATCAGCGCCGATGTCGAAAGCGCCGGCACGGAGGCAACCGTCATGGCCGTGGATATCACTGGCGTACCCGGAGATTTGGTCGTTACTCAAAAGAACCTGAACGGGAACGCGGTGGTCTACTCCGTCAGGGACGGCGCCATCATTGGCGGAACGGATGATCCGGAGACCTTCGCCGTCATTACCGAAGGCCGCATGACGGGGGACGGAGAGGTGTTCGTCACCGCCAGCGCCTTCAACTATGACGGCGAGACTCTCAGTCCAGTGAACCCGGATACGGAAGCCGCCTCTTCCGGCGCCGCTTCGGCGGACTGAGGCCCCATACGAAAAGAACGACCCGGCGGGAAAAATTTCCCGCCGGGTCTCCTTTCGGTTTCCCACTCCGCCTATGGGCAACTCATGGATGATCAAACGTTGACAAATGGGCAAAAGTGTGTTATATTGTCGATGCCAATTTTTAACAGTGATAAAAACAGGAGAACCCGCCATGATTACTGAAAAGCCCGCCGCTCCAAAAATCAACACCCGCGATATCACCTATATCGCCCTGTCCGTGGCGCTGATCGCCGTCTGTTCCTGGATATCCATCCCTACCGCCGTGCCCTTTACCTTACAGACGCTGGGGGTATTTCTGGCGGTAGGCCTTCTGGGAGGCCGCCGGGGAACGATTGCGGTAATCGCGTATCTTCTGCTGGGGGCGGTGGGGCTTCCGGTATACGGCCAGTTCACCGGAGGCCTGGGGATTCTCTTTGGTTACACGGGAGGGTATTTTCTTGGCTTCATCTTCACCGCCCTGCTGATGTGGGCCATAGAGCGGATCGGAGGCCGGAGCCTTCCTGTCCTGGGCGCCGGCATGGCGCTGAGCCTTCCGGTCATCTACGCCTGCGGCCTGGGGTGGGCCTGGATTTTCTACCATCCCGACGGGACCTCCCTTTGGACCATGCTGGGGTGGTATGTGTTTCCGTACATTCTGCCGGACCTGGGCAAAATCGTGCTGGCCCTGATCCTGGTGAGCCGTCTTCGCCGCCATGTCAAATAAGTCCATTCCCCTCCGGCCCCACCATGGGATGTGCCTGCGCTATTTTCAGGGCCAGGGGTACAGCCAGGCCTTTACCGGGCATATGACCCGGATACAGGCCCTTCTCACGGCGGAGGCCATGGTAACGCTGACGGCGGGCACAGACGCGATCTGCGCCGCCTGCCCCCATAACCGGGAGGGCCTGTGCGCCGACAGGGAAAAGGTGTCCCGTTACGATCAGGGCGTCCTGGACCTCTGCGGTTTGCGGGCAGGGGATACGCTGGCTTACGGCGCGTTCGCCGCCCTGGTAGAGGAACGGATCTTATCGCCGGGCCGCCGGGGGGAGATCTGCGGGGACTGCCGCTGGGGGGACCTCTGCGGCGGAACCGGGAAGTAAATCCATGCGCCGGCCCCGTCCAAGGACGGGACCGGCGTTTTCGCGGAATGGAGGAAACGTGGTTCCACCGGGAAAGAAACGGGAGGGGAGAGAACCCCCAGCCCGCGCCGCTGAACCCCAATGCGGCAGGCCTCCACCCCGCACGGGCCGCGGCATAGGGCGGGCAGGGGCCCTCCC
>JAAVHG010000026.1 GCA_014799855.1 Oscillibacter sp. | reverse complement strand
TGGCACTGGTGCCGCTGATATAGCCGTTATATACAGCGTAATTCAACTCGTCCAGATACCACGCATTGGCGGATACGTCCGTGAACTTGTCCGCCGCCGGCACTTCTGCGGCGAGCGCGCAGGGAATGAGCGACAGGCATATGACCAGGGCCAGCGCAAGGGATAGCATTTTCTTTCTCTTATTGTCCTCTCCTTCATTAAGGGTTTCCCCTGTCTCAACGGTACTTGCCCGTGGGGGCGGGACACTCCCGGCCCCCGCTGGGCTTTTCCGTCAAGACAACAAAAGCGGCGCAGGGGTATAAAGCCCTACACCGCCGAAGCTACGCAACACGTCCACCTAATTTTCCCCATTGATTCTTGCCGGGAAAACCGTTATAATGGACTTTGGGCGCAGATAATTTCTGCTGTGTGGGACGGGGATTAGACGCTTCTCCTGCATAGGGGCGTGGGAGGCGGCAACCTCTCGCGCCCTGCCTTTTTGCTTCTGCTGTCTCGCAAATCCATTATAGACGATACAGGAAGATTGTGCAAGTGGTTTTTTGTATTGAAAGCGGGCCCCCGTGGGAATTGCCGCCGCTCTGACGCGGCCCGCTGACGCTCCCGCATATCCTCGCGGGGGCGCGGCGCGGATGAACAGGAATATGAAAAAACAGGGGGCCGGGTTTCGGCCTCCTGTCTTTTCGGTTTTCAGGGTTCGGCTGTGGATGGGTAGAGCGCTTCCTTATCCGTACCCACCTTTTTCCGGAGGTCTTTTGCCGTTTCAAGGGCAGACTACAGCCGGAGGTGAACACAAATGCACGATGGAACCTATCTCTGCCTGACGGAGCTTTTGGATCAGGATCTCTCCGCCTATGAGTATTTCCAGGGCCTGGACGGCCGGGTTCAGGACGTTCTCCGCCGGGAGGACGGGGACGTCAGTTCCCTGGAACAGCTTCAAAGCCGGGTGGCGGTGCTGCTGGCGTCCGATTTTACCGAATAATGAACCATTAACCGTACAGCCGCTTAACCGCCGCCTGGGCCTGGGCCATGATTTTTTCCTTGTCCAGAGTGAGAAATTCCCCGTTTTCGTAGAGGATTTTCCCGTCCACCATGGTCATTACCACGTCGCTGCCCTGGGCGGAGTACACCGGCAGGGCCAGGGGCTCCAGATTGGGATACAGGTGGGGACGGTCCAGGTCCAGGGCGATGATATCCGCCTTTTTCCCCGCCTCCAGGGACCCGGTGTCCTCCCGGCCCTGGAGCTTCGCGCCGTTGACGGTAGCCATGGCCAGCAGCTCCGCCGGCTTCATCACCGTGGGGTCCTGGGCGCAGCCGTTGTGGATGACGGCGGCCAGGTGAAGCTCCTCCATGAGGTTCAGATTGTTGTTGCTGGCGGCGCCGTCGGTGCCCAGAGTCACGTTCAGGCCCAGCTCCAGCATACGGGGGATGGGGGCGAAGCCGCTGCCCAGCTTCATGTTGCTGGTGGGGTTGTGAATGACGCTGACGCCCTTGCGGAGCATCAGGGCCATGTCCTCCTCCGTCACCCAGACGCAATGGGCGGCGGAGGTGGGACTGTCAAAGGTCCCCAGGTCCGCGAACCACTGGGCGGGCGTCCGGCCGTATTTTTCCAGACATTCCCGGTGCTCCTTCTGGGTTTCGGACAGGTGGATCTGCATCCGGCCCCCCAGGGCCTTGCAGTCGGCGCGGTAGGCGTCCGCCACGTGGGGGTGGCAGGTGTACTCCGCGTGAATGGCGAAGTCAACGCGGACGCGGCCGTTTGCCATGTTGTGGCAGTCCTTGAAGAGCTGAATGGACTGCTTGGCCCGGAAATTCTCCCCGTAGGGCTCCGAGGGATCGAAGCACTGGACCGGGCGGCAGATGTTGGCCTTGATCCCGGACTCCACGGCGTTTTCCACGGCGGTCCGGGGCTCGAAGTACATATCGGAATAGCTGGTGGTTCCAGTGGAAATCATTTCCAGAAGCGCCAGGGCGTTGCCCGCCTGGATATCTTCGGCGGTGAGCTTGTCCTCGATGGGCATCATCTTTTCAAACAGCCACTCCTGTAAGGGCAGGTCGCTGCCGATGCCCCGGAGGAGGGTCATGGCGGTGTGGCCGTGGCAGTTGATCAGGCCGGGAAGGAGCATCCGGCGGGACATGTCCTTTTCCTGGTCGTAGGCCTCCTGGGGGCGGGTCTCGCCCACGTAGACGATAGTATCCCCGTCAATGCCCAGAAAACCGTTTCGGATATAGCGGAAAGCGCCGTTTTCCGTGGCTAAAACAGCACAGTTTTTCAGCAGAAGTTTCATAAACGCGTCTCCTTTAGGCCTCGGCGCTGTGGATATAGGCGTCCTGCTCCGGGGTGAGGGTGTCGATGGAGAGGCCCAGGGCCGCCAGCTTCGCCCAGCCGATCTGGTCGTCGATCTCGCCGGGGATCTGGTACAGCTTGGTTTCCAAGGTATCCCGGTGCTTCACTACCCACTCGGCGGCCAGAGCCTGGACGGAGAAGGACATGTCCATAATCTCCGCCGGATGGCCGTTGCCTCCGGCCAGGTTCACCAGGCGGCCCTCCGCCAGCACGTTCAGCACCCGCCCGTCGGGCAGCTCATAGCCCACGATGTTGTCCCGCTGGAGGAAGGAGCGGACGGCGTTGGCCTCCAGCCACTTCACGTCCACCTCGCAGTCGAAGTGGCCCGCGTTGCAGAGGAGGGCGTTGTTTTTCATCAGGGGGTAGTGGGCGGCGGTGACNANGTCCTTGCAGCCNGTGGNGGTGANGAACAGGTCNCCCAGGGGNGCNGCGTCNGCCATNNTCATNACNCGGNAGCCGTTCATGGTGGCGTCCAGCGCCTTGAAGGGGTCCACNTCCGTCACGATGACGNTNGCCCCCATGCCCTTGGCCCGAAGGGCGATGCCGGAGCCGCACCAGCCGTATCCGGCCACGACNACGGTCTTTCCGGCCACAATCAGGTTGGTGGTGTGCATGATGGCNTCCCACACGGATTGGCCCGTNCCGTATTTGTTGTCGTAATAGTGCTTGGCCTTGGCGTCGTTGACGGCCATCATGGCNCAGGGGAGNGTGCCCTCCCGCTCCCGGGCNTTCAGCCGGAGGATGCCGGTNGTNGTCTCCTCACAGCCGCCGATGAGGCANTCGGCGTACTCCCGGCACTTGCCGGACAGGAGNTGGATCAGATCGCCGCCGTCGTCAATGACNATGTGGGGATGGCATTTGAGNGTTTCCACCAAAAGGGCCTCGTATTCCTCCATGGAAACGCCGTGCTTNCCGAAGGTCTCGATGCCNTGCTCCGCTACCGCCGCCGCTACGTCGTCCTGGGTGGANAGGGGGTTGCAGCCGGTGAGGTANACCTCNGCGCCNCCGGCCTGCAAAACCAGGCCCAGATTGGCGGTTTTCGCTTCCAGGTGAACGGAGACGGCGATCCGCAGTCCGGCAAAGGGCTTTTCCTGGGAAAACCGGGCCTCNATTTGCGACAGGGCGGGCATNAAGCTCCGTACCCAGTCGATTTTGCGCTGGCCGGAGGGGGCCAGGGAGGGGTCCTTGATGATGCTCATAGTATCCGCGTCCTTTCCAAGTGGTGATTTGTNATGTCGGNTTCCAGATGATCCATACTTTAACAAGTCCCAGTGTACCACAATCCGCCGGCAATTTCAACCGCTGGCGGGGACTCTCCGCCCCGGGAATTTTGCCGTTGAAAATCCGGGGCGGGACAGGTACAATAGAAAAAAACGCCCCGCCTGCGCGGGGACTTTGNACAAGGAAAGGTGAACGGTATGACCATCCAGGAAATGCGGGAATCCGTCTGCTATTGGGCCAAGCGGTCCTATGGGGAGGGCCTTTTCGCCGGAACCAGCGGCAACCTCAGCGNGTACAGCCGGGAGGAGGGGGTCATGGTCATCACCCCCACGTCGGTGCCCTACGAGGNTATCGCCCCGGAGGACATGACGGTCCTNCNCCTGGACGGCACGGTGACAGAGGGGCGGTACGGNCCGTCCTCCGAGTGGCGGATGCACGCCGCCGTTTACCGCGCCCGGCCCCAGACCGGAGCGGTGGTCCATACCCACTCCNCCTATGCCACGGCCTTCGCCGTAAACCGCCGGGANATCCCGNTGATTTTGATTGANATGGTCCTCTTNCTGGGGGGAAGCGTGCCTCTGGCGGAGTTCGCCACGCCGGGAACCCANGCNGTGGGAGACGCGGCGGTNAANGCCCTCCNGGGCCGCACAGGCTGTCTTTTGGCAAACCACGGGACGCTGGCGGTNGGGGAGACTCTGGAGCAGGCCCACCTNCGGGCGGTCTACATGGAGGACGCGGCCAAAATCTGTTCCCTGGCCATGTCCAACGGCCCCATAGTNCCCCTAACCCAAGAACANGCCGCCGCCATGNCCAAACCAAANGATNTNTAACCNCCNAACCNCNGTCGGTAGAGGCAGAGAGNATTTCAACCACCAAGCGGCGTCAGCNCAAATAGAGGAAGCGGTATCGTGAACCACCAAACCCCCGCTGGAAGTGCGTCGCGGGCTAAAGATATACCTGAGGTAGACAGCAGTTCTTGCGCGCACGTCTCTTTTCTCTTTTGGACCGTCCACGGCCCGTTTTCTCTTTTCTCCACAAGCGGAGAAAAGAGAAAATGGGGGGTGGAAAGTGACCAGCTATCTTCATAGCTGCAATCCCCCCGCCCGTCAGGGCAAGCAAAAGCCCCCCTCAACCGAGGGAGGCTTTGCCGTCAAATTGTAAACTTATCAATGGTAACATCATCACAAAACCGAACCTTCAGCGCCTGAAGCCGGGCGAAAATCTCCGTTTGGCAGTGTGCCTCCTGAAAGGCCGGCTCCGTCCAGCTCTCCACCAGCAGCAGAACCTGGGGATTCTGGGCATCGAAGAAGTAGTCGTACTTCAAGTTCCCCTCCTCCTGGAGAGAGCTGTCCCGGACGCCCAGCTGTGTGACGGCCTGGTAAAAGGCGTCCCGCTGTCCGGGCTTGCAGTGGTAGGCGACATTCCATGTGATCATAACACCATCTCCTATCAATATATTCTGTGTTTTCTGGTTTTTTCAACGAAATTCAGGGAAACAGCCGCGCCATGTCCTGGGGCAGAGGCGCGGTCAGCCGCAGCACCTCCCCAGTGATGGGGTGGACCAGGGTCAGGGCCCAGGAGTGGAGGGCCGGCCGGGTAATGAGGGCGGGGTCCTCCACGCCGTAGAGCCAATCCCCCGCCAGGGGACAGCCGATGGAGGCCATATGGACCCGCAGCTGGTGGGTGCGGCCCGTCTCCGGCAGGAGCTTCACCAGGGAGAGGTCCCCTCTGGTCTCCAAAACCCGGTAGCGGGACACCGCCGCCGCCCCGTCAGGGCGGATTTTCCGCGCCACGGTGGAGGTCTCGTCCCGGCCGATGGGAGCGTCAATGGTCCCCTCCTCCGGCTGGGGACGGCCCAGGCACACGGCCCGGTACTCCCGGCGGAAATCCGGCGTGTGGAGAGAGCGGCGGAGGGGGCCGCGGATATGTCCGCTTTTGGCGACAACCATCAGTCCGGTGGTGCCTTTGTCCAGACGGTTTACTGGGTGAAAGAGGAAATCCGTCCCCCGCTCCCAGGCCAGCGCCCCCGCCACTGTGGGGGTGTCCGGCAGGAAATTGGAGGCGTGGGCGGTCATTCCCGCCGGTTTGTCCGCCGCAAGAAGATAATCGTCCTCATAGACAATGGGCAGAGGCCAGGGGCCGGGGATAACCGGCGCTTTGGGCGGGCGGTTGTCCTGCACCAGGGCCGTCACCACGTCCCCGGCCCGGACCGGGTCCACCGTGCGGATGGGGCGGCCGTTCAGCAGAATGCCTCCCTCCATTCGGGTGAGCCGGGCCACGGCGTGGGTGGAGAAGCGGAGCTTCGCCTTGAGAATATGGCGGACGGGCGCGCCGTCCTCCGGCTGGCCTACCGTGTAGGAAACAGAAGCCATAACAAGCTCTTCTCCTTTACAATCTCTGCCCTTTGTCCTCCGCGTACCAGAGGTTCCAGGCCTGGCGGTAAACCGCGGCGGCGGCCTCCGTGTGGCAGACCATCCGCACCCGCTCCGGGAGGGGATGCTCCGCCAGAAAGTCCATGATGGCCTTCAAGGCCACCGTGGCCGCCGCGGAAAGGGGATAGCCGTAGACCCCGGTGGAGATAGAGGGGAAATCCACCGTGCGGATGCCCCGCTCCGCCGCCAGCGTCAGGCAGGAGCGGTAGCAGGAGGCCAGCAGGGCCGGTTCCCCGTCCCGGCCGCCCCGCCAGATGGGGCCGGGTGTGTGGAGCACGTATTTGGCCCGCAGGCGGAAGCCCGGCGTAATCCGCGCTTCCCCGGTGGGACAGCCGCCCAGAGGACGGCAGGCCTCCAAAAGCTCCGGTCCGGCGGCCCGGTGGATGGCCCCGTCCACGCCGCTGCCGCCCAGAAGAGTGGTATTGGCGGCGTTGGCGATGGCCTCCGCGCCAGATTGGGTGATGTCCCCCACAATAATCGAAAATCTCTCCATTTTTTGTCACGTCCTACATTGGAGGTGGAATAAACCCCTGCCCGCCCTATACTGCGGACCGTGTGGGGTAGAGGCCTTTTTCTTTCGGCCACGGATTGCTGAAAGAGTCTCTATCCGCTCCATACTGTCTAGTATACCGAAACGGCAGAAAAAAGCAAGAGGCGGTTCCACAACGGGAGTGTCCAAAATAAGAGTTAAAAGAAATCAAAGAGAGAAAAAGGAACTACAGTTCCCGGATGACGAGAACGATAGCGAGCTTTTTGGATACCAAAGCGGTTGTAAGCTCTAGATAGTGTCTACACGAATTAGGCACGAATGGCAGCCCAAATAGCGATACAACGGACATGTACCGCGGCGATAAAGGCGTCTGAAGTTTTTGCGTAACGAGTTGCAATG
>JAAVHG010000025.1 GCA_014799855.1 Oscillibacter sp. | reverse complement strand
TGATCCGCGGCGGCGGCTGGGGAGAGCTGCTGTCCATCCGCTCCATCCGGGACTCCGCCTTCACCCTCCTGGGCACGGGAAACATCGGCGTCAACGCCGCCCAGCGGCTCCGGGGCATGGGCGCGGGGACCCTGACCGGAATCAGCCGTTCCGGACGGTCCCATCCCGCCTTTGACCAAGTGGTCCCCATGACCCAGCTGGAGGAGATCCTCCCCCAGACCCATGTGCTGATTATGTCCCTGCCGGACACCGCCGAGACCCGCCGGGCGCTGAACCGGGACCGCATCGCCCTTCTGCCGCCGGATGCCTTTGTGATCAACGTGGGCCGTGGAACCGCCATCGACCAGGAGGCCCTGGCGGAGGCGCTAAACGGCGGAAAGCTGGCCGGAGCGGCCCTGGATGTGACGGACCCGGAGCCTCTGCCCCAGGATCACCCCCTGTGGACGGCGAAAAATCTCATTCTCACCCCCCATGCCTCCGGCAACCTGACTCTGGGGTACACCCGGGACTTGAATGTGGATATGTTCTGCCAGGATCTGGCCCGCTACGCCGCCGGAGAACCCCTGCAAGGCCTGGTAGACCGGAGCCGGGGATATTGAGCACCAATCGAAACACGCGCCCAAAAGGGACGGCCCCAGGCCGTCCCTTTTCCTTATCCTATTTCCGGCAGCTCGTCCAAGGAGGCGAAGCGGTATCCCATTTCCTCCCACTTGGTCAAAAGGTCGTCCAAAATCTCCGCGTTGGTCGTGGAGGTGGAGTGGAGCAGCACAATGGCCCCGTCGTGAATCCGGGGGAGGAGCTTGCCGTAGGCCTCCTGGGCCGTAGGCTGCTTGTCGGCGTACCAGTCCACATAGGCCAGACTCCAAAACACCGTCTTGTATCCCATGGCCTGGGCCTGCCGGAGGTTTTCCTCGCTGTACTTCCCCTGAGGCGGGCGGTAGTAGCGGGGAAGTTCCTGCCCCGTGGTCTCCTGATACAGCGCGGCGAGGCTTTCCAGCTCCTTCCGGAAAGCGGCCTCGTCGGCGATTTTGGACATATCCGGGTGGTGGAAGGTATGGTTGCCCACGATATGGCCCTCCGCCGCCATCCGGCGGATGATGTCCGGCGCGGTCTCGATCATGTTGCCCACCACGAAGAAGGCGGCGGGGGCGTTGTGCTTTTTCAGAGCGTCCAAAATCTGTTCGGTGCAGCCGTTCTCATAGCCGCAGTCAAAGGTCAGGTAAATGACCTTCTGAGANACNTCCCCCAGATAATAAGCGCCGTACTGGCCCAGATGNTCCGCCGTGGCGTTGCCCACGGGGGCCGCGCCCTCCGTCTGGAAGGACAAGCCCCAGTCGGCGGAAACCGCCACAGCCGCCGGAGCGGAGGCGGGGACGGCCTCTTCGGAGCGGTGCCAGAAAACGGCGGCCGCCGCCAGAAGGCACAGGGCCAGGGCCGTCANAGCNGCGGCGGCGCGGCGGGAAAGTTGAAATTCCATAGGGACCTCCTTGCAGTTTGTCTTNCCACATCTTGCGCNGGAAGCGGCGGATTATCCTATGGAATTTTTAACAAAACTCCGGCCTATTTCTCCGGCGGCACCAGCAGCTGGAAGGTCTTCCATGTATGATGCCCCGCCTCCACGCTCCGCCAGGTGTGCCGCGCCGCCTCGCATTGGGCCCAGGTGAGGTAGCGGAAGAAAAACTCCACCCCCAGATGGCAGGGCAGAATGTCCAGAATAATTTTTTTAATCTGCTCAAACTCCGCCGGNACCCCGGCCACCTCGGGAAAGCTCACCCGCAGATGCCCCGCGTCNATCTCCTGGGCCCTGGCCCGGATGCCGCAGCCCCGGATGGTGGTGTCGATAGCGGCGGGGGTGAGGCTGTCGCCGTCNATCTGCAANAGGGCCGCGATAGCCGCCCGCCGCTCCTCCGGCGANACCGCCACGGGCCTGCGGGCNAAGAGGGCCTCCCGGCGGGACAGCCCCTCGTCCTCAGCGGTGGCGGTCAGGGCCTCCCGCTCCGCCTCCGCCAGNCGGTCCGCCACGGAGTCCAACGCCTTGCCCAGGGCGTAAAGCTCCNCGCCGTTGACGCTTCCCGGCNGCANATCATAGACCCCCAGNGGAGCGATCAGCCGCCGCAGAAATTCCTCATACATGGCCTCACGCCTCCATCCTGGTCACGNTCAGGGTNCCCAGCACCGGCAGNACNGCGCTGCCCGCCTCCACGTCCNCCGCCGGNGCNGTNAAGCGGTAATTCTCCACGCCCTCCAAATCGTAGANCCGGTTCCCCAGCTCCGCCAGNAGCACNGGCCTGCCCAGAAGACGGCCAGTNAACAGCCCNGCCAGGGTTCTCTCCGCCTGTGCCTTCACCTGATTAAAGTCCGCCCCCTCCTTCACCGCCACGGCCACGTTCACATCCACCGTCCTGGNCGTGGGGGCCTTGGCCTGGACGCTGACGGCNATTTCCCGTTTCTCCTGCANATCCGCTTCCACCTCNTGNAGNANNGCCTCNCTGGGGAGNCCGCCCTCCGCGGCGATGTACACGTCCACGGTGCCCACGCCCCGGCTCCGGCCCACGGCCTTGGCGGCGGCCACGCCGTCGTGGCTCATGGCGGTCTGCTCGTACCAGGCGGCGTTGGCCCCGTTNGGGAGGCGGCGGTAGCTCTCCAAAATCCGCTCCCGAAGGGCCTCGTCGCTCTCCGCGTCGCCGCCGCCGGAGAANGGNGCGGGGTTGGTGCAGGCGGTGACGGCCACNGGACAGGCGGTGAGAATNCGCACCGCCCCCGCCACGGCGTTTCCGCCGCTTCCCGGCTCCAAGGCCTCCGCCGCCGCGTCCACGGAAATCTGTCCCGCCGGCAGNACAACCCCCTGGGTNGTCTGGAACCGGACCTCCTCCTCTGTCATGCACACGGTCCCGGCGGGGATGCTCACCTCCATGGCCGGGGGACTGTCCACGGAAAACCGCAGCGTCCCCNCCGCCCGGGAGGCGGGCGAACGGCGGACGCCCCGCATGGCGGCGTGGTAATCCAGATACTCCCCCTGGGCCGTCTGGGGAAAGCTCTGGTCCAGCACCCATTCCCCCTGGATTTCCANCGCCTGGATCTGGGCCGCGGCGGCGTANAGCCGGACGGCCANATCGCACCCGTCCCCNGGGGTAAAGCCCGCCCGNNCGGCGAAGGCGGACAGCAGNTCCTGATAGATCNNCTCAATATCTCTCACATCGTCTCTCCTCTCATTGGATGCTCAGGGCCGCCCGCNGCTCCTCCCCCTGCCACAGCAGCCGCACCGACGCCGACAAGGTCCCGTCCGCCAGNGGNACCAGATCCACNGCCTCCACCGACAGCGGNTCNCCCTCCANGGCCTCGGCGGCGTATTGAACGGCGGCGCTCCGCCGCTGGGCGGCNGGCAGCTTGGGCAGCTCCCAAAGGCGGCTTCCCAGATTCTCCTGGAGGGGAAAGGCCCCCCGCCGTGCGGTGAGCTTGAACAGCGCCCGCTGCAAAACCTCCTCCCGTCCAGCGGCCCGCCGGAGGCCTCCCACTCCNTCNGGCACATAATCGCCGTCCCGGATGGCCAGCTCCATCACGTACTCCCCCCTTCGCAGGAGCAGGGAGCGTAAGCCCTGCCGTTNATCTCCACATTTCCGGCCAGGGAAATCCGTTTCCCCCGGATTTCCACGGTCCCGTCCCGTTTCAGATAAATTCCGGTTTCCCCGCCGGGGCCGTAAAGGTAGACCTCTCCCGGNGCCATTCCCGCGGGAGGAGTCCCCTGNCGNGTCCCGGCCACGCACTGCTCCGCGCCGCCGGGGCCGCCCTGGATCACCAGCACCTCCCCGCCGCTCTCCGGCAGCCACACATAACCGCCGGGGCCGTATACCGGCAAAGCCCTGCTCTCGCCCCGGGTCACCACGCCCACGCTGTCCCCGGCGATGGTGGTCACGCCNAAATCCGCCCCGGCGGCGGGCGGAGCGGTTTTCATCTGCTTGGAAAGCCACATCTCGCTATCCCCTCTCTTTCAACGTCAGGGTGGCCGCAGCCCCCTTGCCGGGNGAAAAGGCGTTTTCCGCCTCCGCCACCCGAAATTCTCCCTTCACTCCTATCTTNGGGAGGTTCACCGTGGCGATATCCCCCGGATAAGCCAAAAAGCTGCCGGGAAGCCGCACGACCAACGCCTTCTCCTCTTCTTTAGACCGCTGGATCTGATACTCCCCCGTGTAGCGCATAGCGTCCCAGGTACTCTGTCCCGGCGTGTAGATGACCCGGCGGCATTTCCCGCCCAGGGCCGTNCGCTCCTCATTTTTCACGCTGTAGGAGGCATTCCGCTTCTTGTCGATGACCAGGGCCTCCGTCACCACCCCATAGTGGTCCTCCCGGAAGGTGCAGGACAGAATCGGCGCGCTCTNCTCCAGGAGAAACCGCTTCCCCTCCCGCTCCGGCGCGGCCAGCAGCTCACCCGNGGGGGTAAACNGGGGGACAAAGCCGCCATAGGCCCGGCAAAACCCCTCCAGGGCCTTCCATTGGCTGGACCCCGCCGCCACNGTGTAGACGGACCCGGCCCGAATCCCGGCGGCCTCCTTGACCGTCACGCCGCAGGGGGTCACGTGCTGGCGGATAATCTCCGCCAGGGTCGCGTCCTGGTAGGTGAGGGACAGGGACTCATTGTCCAGCAGAAGCGCGGCCATCCCCCTGCCGGATATGGAGGCCGTCAGCCCATCAGGCCCCAGGCTCACGCTGTACTGGTCCACAATGCCCCGCAGAAGGGTCTTCCCGTTCTCCACGGCGGCAAACTGCGCGGCGGTGCGGAGGCANTCCGCCAAAGAGCCGTCGTAGGGAAACTCCGCCGAAAAGCTGTCGCAGGGCACGCCCCCGGTGTGGANCACCTCCCAGGAGAGGAGCCCCGGCAGCTCCCGCATATCGCCCCCGGCGGTAAACACCTGTCCTCTCANGGGATATTCACCTCATTTCCCGGATAGATGAGGTTGGGGTTTTTGATCTGGGGATTGGCGGCGATCAAGGCGTTCAGCGCCACGCCCCANCGCTTGGCGATACCCCAGAGGGTGTCCCCCTTCTTCACCACGTACACGCCGGAGCGCTGGGCGGTCCCTCCGCCGCCGTTCCCGCCGTCCACAGGCTCCGGGTCCAGNATAGACACCGAGGGAAGCCCCCCATCCTCCGGNTCCTCCCAAAATTCAAAGCTGTAGCGCACATAATCCGGCAAAGGCTCCTCCGTCAGCTTCAGCGAGACGAAGTAAGCCCGCCGCGCCTTCCACACGGGATGGATCAGCTGTCCCGGCCCCGCCGACTGAAAAACCTCCTCCAATTGCCCGAATTGGTCGTAGGCATTCGGGCCCACAAAGGCCCCCTCGCCCCGGAATACCCGGTAGCCCATGCCCAATTCCTGGAAAACGCAGTTCCCGGAAGCCGCCTCGTGGACGGCCACCCGCCTCCGGTTTTCCACGGTGTAAACTTCCGGATTATGGGGCCAGGTATAGTCTTTAAACCGCATAGCGGCCAATCGCATAAGCCCTCTCCTTTCGTCCGGCCCTCCGGCCAGCCCACGCGGCGGAGCCGGAAAAAATTCCCTCAAAACATCTCAAAGGCCCCGTCATACCGCCGCGCGTCCCGCTCAAAGGCCCGGGACAGATCCTTGGCGGAGNCCCCGGTCCCCCCGGCCGGGTAAACCGCCTCGATNACGTTCCGGAAAACCGTCTCCCCGTCCTCCGGCGAAAAAACGGCCCCCGCCGTACCGGGACCGCCCCCGCCAGGGTCCGCCTGCCGGGAGGGGTCCAGTCCTGCCGCCTCCTCCGCAATCCTCTGCCGCCGCAGNCCGCCGCTCTCCCGGTACAAAGAACGCCCGTTCCGTTCCAAAACCTCCATAGCGGTGCCCCCGCCGGGGTCCGNCTGCCGGGAGGAGTCCNGCCCTGCCTCCTCCGCAATCCGCCGCCGCAGGCCGCCGCTCTCCCGGTACAAAAAACGCCCGTTTCGTTCCAAGACCT
The DNA here is from genome assembly GCA_014799855.1 of Oscillibacter sp. Classification (GTDB taxonomy): domain Bacteria; phylum Bacillota; class Clostridia; order Oscillospirales; family Oscillospiraceae; genus Oscillibacter. Next base: position 7,348 of record JAAVHG010000025.1, on the reverse strand, counting down.
CCACAGCGTCATCCCCGCCAGCCGCCAAAGCCGCCGCGGGACCAACCTCCGCCGCCAGCCGCCGGTAGACATCGGAAGCATCCTCTGCTCCGCCGCCCATCGCTGGTAAACGGCGGAAGCGGCCTCCCCAGCCTCCGCCGGAAGGGGGAGCGGCCCATCGCCGCCCCCACGGTCAAACCTCCGTCCCACTCCCGGCCCGAAAACCTCCAAAAAGCGGCCAAGCCCCCACAGGGAAGCCTCCTCCGGGGAAATGCCCCCCGCCGCCGGGAACACGCGGTCCAGCTCCACAGCCTCCCGCTCCGCCGAAACCGCCGGGAGCCCCTCCGCGTCCCGCTTCCTCCGGTCCTCCGCCTCCTCCCCGGAGGCGGTTCCCCCTAGAAGAAGCCGGGCCAAAGCCTCTCTCTGCCGCCGCAGCTCCTCTTGGATGTAGTCCACGGAATCACTCCTTCCCCAAAGCGTCGAACCGCCTCTGGTCAAAGGCGGGATTCACCGCCCCCGCCGGGGCGGATGGGGGAACGTCCTCCCCGGCCAGCCGCCGGAGAAGGCCCTCCATCTGCCGCCCGGTCAGGTCCGACAGCACCGCTTCCCAGCCGTCGAAGGCGGGTCCGCCCTCAAAAAAGCAGCTCTCCGCCAGAATCCTGGCGTTGCAGAGGAGAGTCCGCTCCAAGGGGTCCCCGGCCTCTTCCCGGCATTGCCGCCAGATCTCCAGCACGCGTCCAGCGGCGGGGGTCCGCAGCTCGTCGATGTTCCTCACGCGGCGATTTCAATCCGCCGGGAGGCGGCCACGGTGATCTTCTCCGCCACCATGGCGTTCAGCTGGCCCTCCTCGTGAATGCTGCTCCACTCGCAGCCGCTGTAGATGATCTTCCGGTCCGGCTTGCAGATCACCAGGGAGAAATCCTGGAGATCGTAAAAGTTGATGCCGTCGGAAACCGCGTCGTCGGTGGCGTAAAGGCGGGTCAGCTCCAGGATGTACTTCCGCTGGCCCTCGATAGCGGCCACCGGCTCGCTCTCGCCAAAGGCCTCCACAAACTGGGAGGACCTGGACGCCTTGGCGGTATAGCTCTGGACCACCGCCACCTTCCTGCCATCCAGCTCCAGATAGATGTCGGAGCTGGTGGGAAAGCCCTTAATCTGCATAAAATTCCTCCTTTATTCCGTCAGACGGTGATGTGGGCGGTGAGATAGATCTGGTTCAGCCCATGGGCCACGGTAAAGCTGAACTCCACCAGGCACACGGCGGGGTCGTCGGGGCTGGCGGAGACGCTCACGTCCCCATACCCGTCGATAATCTCCGCCGCCAGCTTCCGTTCCAGCTCCACCACCACCTGGGAGCGGATAGCCCCCCGGTTCCGGGCGGTGTTCTTGGTCCGGCTGAACTTGGCCCGCAGAGCGTCCCGGACAGCGGGAATCACGTCGTCCACAATCAAAATGGTGGTCAGCTCCCGCCAGGTCGCGTCTCCGGCCTCTCCGGTCCTGGTTCTGGTGGTCACGCCCCGCACCGGGGAGGTCACGCCCCCCACGCACTCCAAGGGGGTCACGCCGCCCCGGACCAGAAGGTCGATATCGTTGTCGCCGTAGTCCTGGGCAAGACCGCCCAGCCCTTTCAGCTCCGCGCCGTTGATGGGCACGGCGGGGTCCCGCTCCGCCGCCACGGCCCCCGCCAGAGCGGCGGCGGCCAGCACGCCGGGGATCACCTCCCCCGCCGCGTCCAGCGCGTCAGGTCCCGTCAAAACCACCCGCTCGCTGTTCAGCCCGCGGGCCCGTTCGATGAGGGCGGACACGTCCTCCCCATCGCCGCCCACAATGGCAACGCGTTCCCGCCGTCCGGCGGAGGCCTCCTCCACAGCGTCCCGCAGGGCCTGCTGTACGGCGAGATCCGCGCTGTCGCACAAAACCACCTGCACATTCTCCCGGCCCAGCGCGGCAAAAGCCGCCTGATAGTCCGCCAAAACCTGGGCGGAATCCTCCCCGGCCCCGTCGGCCACCCGGACCGCCGTCACGGCGGAAACCCCGTTGGCAAACAGCAGCCGCAGGATAGCGCTCATNCCCACNCCCGCGTCCTCGCCGAAGGCCTCCACCCCGGCGGCGTACCCGGTCACCGTCACCGGAACGCCCACAGCGCCCTTGGCGGCTTTCGCGGCCACGCCCACAATTCTGGCGGCCCGTCCCGCGGACGTCACGGAGGACGCGTCATAGGCGGAATACACGCCCGGCCGCTCATGTACGATCATGTTCAATGTCTCACGACCCCTTTCAACATAAAGTCCAAAAATTCCCCGCCGTCCTCGGCGGTCTCAGCCACAAACACCGCCTGGCATTGGAGCCGCCCCCGCCGGAGGAACATGCCGGTTTCCTTTTCCCAGCGCATACCCTCCCAGGACAGCTCTCCCGGCCGGATTCCGTCGGGGAGCCGCCCCAAGAGCGCCTCCGCCGCCGTCTCGCAGCCCGCCTCGCAGTCCGCCGCCCGGTTTCCCCGAACGTCCACGGTGACCACGCCGTCCAGCCGCTTGCCGTAAACCTCCACGGATTCCCCGGTTTCCCGGTCCACCCGCCGGCCCAGATACCCGCAGAATCCCAGGGCCGTCCCCTGGGCGGTCTCCACGGCCACAGCGGCCACAGGCCCCCGGTACTCCCGGACCCCGCCGGGGGGAAAGGCGGCCAAAGCCGTCAGCCCCGCCTGGTTCAGCGCGCCGATCACCGCGTCCCTGGCCTGTCTCAGCTCCTTCATTCCTCCGCCGCCTCCTTCGCGGCCTCCAAAAAGGCCTGATAGTGGTGTAAATGTTCCCCCACATGATAGGGCCGGACGCTGCGGACCCGAAAAGTCCTCTCCTCCCAGACCACAGCGTCCCCCGGGGCCAGCTCCTCCCGGCCCAGGTACAGCCAAAGCCGCTTGTCAGCCCAGCCCAGGCTGGTGGGATTCTGGGGAACCTGCTCTCCCCGCTCCGGCAGGGGCTGGAAAAAGGCCCTGGCCTCCGCCTCTCCATCCTGCCGCCGGATCAGGACCCGCTGGCCGTATTTTCCCAGCGCCTCCCCCATCCAGTCCATCAGCCCCTCACCCCTTTGCAGGCGAAGTCCTCCGGCCGGNTGTAGGGAGCCATCAGCCGTTCGGCGGTCAGCCGGAGATTCCGGGCCAGCTGGGCGGAATCCGCCGCCCCCCTGCCGNNGAGNGACACCTCCCCGGCGGTGAAGGAGGCCACGGCCCCGCCGCTCCGCCCCAGGGCGGTGTCCGCNGCNGCGGTAAAGGCGGCGGCGCAGGGAAAGGCCTCGCCGCAGTCCTGGAGGGAAACCCCATCCCGCAGCCGCCCNTCCCAGTACCGGACGGCGGCGGCGCAGAGGGGGGCAAGGAGCGCCTCCTCCGCCCCCTCCCCGGCGATGGTTCCCGCCAGTGTCAGGACCCNTTCCTCCATGTCCGTCATTTCAGCGTCAGCACCTTGGAGGCCTCGGGAAACAGCTTGGCAAACCCGGTGATGGAGGTAATCGCCGCCCGNTCCAGCTGGCGGTCGATGAGCTTGTCATACTCCACCGTNACCTCGCCGCCGCAGATCTGTTCCAGGGCGTAGNTCTTGTCCAGGCCGATAACGGTTCCGGCGGGCATGGCGGCGGTCCGCAGGAGCTTGGCCCCCAGAGGCGTGGAGAGGGTGCCGGTGCCCTGGAAGTTCAGCCCCGTCANGGGATTCTGGAACTCCGGCATTTTCAGCATATCCAGCATCACGTCGGAGCTGACCAGCATGGTGTTCATGGTATAGGGGTCGAACTGGCTCCAAAAATCCACCAGCGCCTCATAGCTGAGCTTCCCGGCNNTNCCGGAAANNGGGCNGGTNCCCACNGTGAAGACCGGAGCGGCGTTGCCGTTGCCGTCGCCGTCCTTCAGCACGGCAATCGCGTCCTCCANGTGCATCCGCCCGATGTACGCGCCGATCTGGCGCAGGGTCACGGAGAACAGATCCAGCCGCTGGAACCGNATAGCNTCATAGGGAGCCACCAGCATCCGCCCCCGCTTGTGGAGCCGCACCAGATTCTCCTGGGTGTGGATGGCGGTCTCGGGGATAGCGGCCCCCTCCTCCACGCGGCGGAGGGTCTTCTCGTCCTCGGTAGGCACNGAGGCGATNGAGCGGTAATCCCTCCCGTCNAAATGGGTAACGGTAGCCACGATGCTNGNNNNAGATGCTCTCCTCCTCCAGTCCCTGGCGCACCACCCGGGACACGAACTCCGGGAAGAGGACGGCGGAATCGGCGTTGTAGAAGAACTTGTCCACCATATCGCTGCCCGCGCCCTTGACCCGGATGTCAAAGCGCTTCAGCTGCCGCTGGAACGCGTCCATGCCCTCCAGAGCGGTGCCCCGGTAGTTCTCGCTGGGGTCCAGCTCCTCCAGCGTCTGGGAAAAGGAGCGGCCGCTGCGGCCGTACATACCCTTTTCCAGCTTGATGTTTTCAAAATGATAGCTCATCCTGTCTCCTCCTTCTCACAGCGCGAAAGTCACGGTGCTGGACGACTCGTCCACGTCCACCACCAGATAGGTGCCGCCGCCCTCCGCGGCCATAACGCCGCCGGAGCCGTCAGCCTTCAGGCCGCACCAGCCCAGCGTGGGAGCCGCCCCGGTGTACCCGGCGGTGATCATGCCCCCTAGCGCCACGGCACAGGCCCCGTCCCGGCCCACGGAGACGGTCATACCGCAGAAGCGGTCCCCCGCCTCGCAGGGACTGACCGTCCCGGGGGCGCTGATCTTCACCAGCTCCCCCTGGGCAACCTTGCCGCAGGCGAAGGTCGCGGCCCACTGGCCGATTCCCTCATAAGAAATGTTCATCGTTGTCCTCCTTCTATGTAAAAGTCCGTTCCTTAGACTAGGAACTCATCGTCGTCGCAAAGTCCGCTAAGCTCCGCCCCCGCCTTCGGCGAGGTCTCCGCCCGCTCCCTTGCTCCTCCTCTCCCCACCGGACCCGCTTCGCTGGGCTCCGGCGGGGGCCCCATTGGCTAAACCAAAAACTCCCCTTCATCCGCCAGGGACTTCTCCTCCGGGCGCGCCCCCAGCTGGGGCATAGCGGGAAACCGCTTGGCGGCCCTGGCCTCATAGCCCCGTTTCAAGGCCAGCAGCTCCGGCTCGTCCAATTTCTCCGCCGCCTTGGAAAACACGCCGCCGTCCAGCCCGTCGTCGGCCAGCATGGCAAGGCGAACCACTTCACGGCGCAGATCCGCCAGATACTTCCGGCCCAAGGCCGCCTCCTTCCGAAGGACGGCCTCCCGGTCCCTTTCCCCGCCGAAGCGCTTCACCACCCCAGCGTTCCTCTGGGCAGGCACCGCCACAAAGGACCACTCGTAAGCGTCGGAGGGGTCCCGCAGCTCCATAAAGCAGAGCTTGTCCCCGTAAACCTGCCCCGGCACATGACGGCACCCGCCGTTCTCCGCCCCGCAGATGGAGCAGACGCTCCGGCCCATGCCGCATCCCACGCTGACCTCCTTCTTGATGCCGCCCTCAATCTCGGCGATCAGATCCCCGTTTTTCTCCGTGCGGAGCAGATACGCCCAGCCCTTGAGCCAGCGGTACTCGTCCCCGGCGGCGGTGGTCATGGCGGGCTCCCGGACCACCTCGGTCTTGTACAGCCGCGCGGTCTGTCCCCCGGCAGACCACTGGTGGTCAAAGATGCCGCTTTTGCCCACGAACATCCGCCCCAGCTCCTCCAGGGCCCCGCTGTCAAACCGCTCAAAATCCCGGTCCACCTCGTTGTCGCAGAGGCAGACGCTGAAGGTATACACCTCCCCGGCGGTCAAAGGCGACTTGGCCCATTGGTTAATGAGGGCCAAATCCTCCGCCCCCACCGCCTCACTCTGCGTCTTCAACGTTTCCATTCGATTCTCCTCCCATCTTGCCGGCCTCACCGGAACCCTCCCGCGGGGCCCCGGCCTCCGCCGCGTCGTTTTCCAGCCTCAGTTTCCGGGCCTGTTCCCGGTAGAGCTCCGCCCGGGCCTCCTCCACCTGGTCCTGCAGGTTGATGTCCTCCCAGTCCACGGTGAACCCGCACACATACCCGTGCATCCGCAGCCACATGCGGCAGATCTGCTCAATTACCGGGGTCAGGGTCCGCCGGATAGCCGTAATCTCGGTGGTCAGCATATCCGCCTGCTGGGCGCTCATGCGCTCGGTGGAGTTCCAGTTGAGTCCCAGCATAAAGGGCGGGATTCCGGTCTTGGCCACAATCTGCTCCAAAATCTGCCGCACAGGGACCTGGCTGTCCAGGATAGGCGCGTCTGCGCCGATGACCCGGATGTCCACGTCACCCACAGCCACAAAGTCCCGCACGCTGCCGCCCCGGCTCTCCCGCATGGACCGGGACCACTCCCCGGCCAGCAGCCGCATCCGCTCGGCGGCGGCCCCGTCGCCGTTCTTGCAGGTCACGGCGAAGCGCACGTTGCCGCAGCGTTCCCAGTTGACCCCGATGGTGTGGTAAATCTTGGTCAAGATCTCCGCCAAAAAGGGGAGAGACCGCAGAAGCGACACCCCGTAGGGACTTCCCGCCTCCGGATTCAGCGGGGTGAACAGCAGCAGGTGCTGGTAGGGCAGCTCCCGGATACCCCCCAGGCCGTCCCGGCCGCAGATGGTGAATTGCAGAGGGTTGTCCCCCTCCTTGATCTCGATATCCTCCACCCGCCCGCAGAGGAGGGCGGCGATATTCCCGCCTCCCACGGTGGGGACAATCTCCCCCACGGCCCTGCCGCAGGTCAGCAGGGAATCCAGGTAGCAGTCCAGAAACGCGTTCACGCCGTACTGCCCCCGTCCGGCGGGCACGGTCCGCAGAAACTCCCGCAGCCCCTCTTCCGCCGCCGGGTGCCCGCAGCTGGCGGACACGCCTCCGGTCATACGGATCAGCTTGTAAATAGCCGCGTCCACCACGGGAACGGCCTCCCGCACGGCCCGGTACAGCCTGGCCTCCCCGCTCTGCAAGGGCACATAGTCCCGCAGAATCCCAAAGGGGTGGATCTCCCCGCCCCGGAGCTGCGCCTCCGCCGGAACCGCCTCCGGCTCCTTCTTCCGCTTCAGCCATCGCAAATTGAACACTCCTCCTTTTTCTTCATCTCTCCACAAAGCCCACGGCGAACCCCGTCTCGCCCCGCCCCGTCACGTCCATGGCGAAGTAGCGGAGGTCGTCCATAGCGTGGTCGTTCTCCTTCCTGGGCGCGTCCCGCCCCTCCCGTTGGTCCCAGCAGTAGAGGCCCATCTCCCGCAGACAGTCCCGGCACCCCCGGCAGATCACCAGCCTCCGTTTTTTCAAGAGGTCCGCCGTCACCCGGATACCGTCGGCCACGTTGTTGTCGGCCCTTGCCACGGAAAAGCCCCGGCGGCGGAGGGTT
>JAAVHG010000024.1 GCA_014799855.1 Oscillibacter sp. | reverse complement strand
TCCGTCCGCGGTACTCTGGGCGCTACCCAGAACCGTCTGGAGCACACCCAGAACAACCTGTCCGTGATGGCCGAGAACATCCAGGACGCCGAGTCCACCATCCGCGACACCGACGTGGCCTCCGAGATGATGGCTTACACCAAGAACAACATCCTGATCCAGTCCGCCCAGGCCATGCTGGCCCAGGCCAACGCTGTTCCNCAGGGCGTGCTCCAGCTNNTNGGCTAATAGCNCGCAAGTTGTTCGATTACAGCAAANCCCATCCGCAGGGGGGCGGGCGCAATGCCCGCCCCCTTTTTTCGGGGCCGCTTNCCCAACCGCCGCCCCGGCNATACTACCCCTATAGTCAGCGCAGTTGAAAAGAGGCGGTTACTCCTTTTAACTGCGGTAACTATATCCCACCCCTCAAAAGAAAGGAACCNCCGCCTATGAACGCAGTAGAAATCGCCCGGAAAATGGCCGCTCTCGGCCAGACACAAGACGCCATCAGGGCGTACACCCTGACCATCAGCCAGGAGGGGGAGGACCCCGCCGCGCGGCTGGAGGCCGCCGTCTACCTGCTGCAAAACGGCGGGGATTACCGGATAGCCTATACCTGCTTCCGGGATTTGTACAACCAGGGCTTCTGCCAGGAGGATATTCTGGCGATGATGACCGGGGCTTTCTACGCCCCCAACGAAAAGGAGCTGCGGAACCGCTACGAGCGCAACTGCAAGCTCCTGCGCCGCTANCCCTACCTCTTCCGGACCGATTTTCCGGAGTTCGACGANCTGCCCGTCCGCTTNTTCCCCTANGACGATAACGGCTANCTCCCCTATTTTGTGGCGGAAAAGCGGTTCGGGGATTATATTAACTTCAAAAATCCCGTCGTTTCCAGGCACTTTTTCAAGGATTTGGAAAAGCCCATCCTGGCGGACGACGTTTACTCCCAGTATGAGCTGGAATANCTCCGCGACAACGTCCGCCGCAGCGAGGACGCCGCCCGGGAGAACCATATTTACCTGCACTANACCGACTGGGCGGTNTTCTGCGCCCATCTGCCCTGNCTGAACCTCCGGCCCGTGCTGGAGGGGAACAAGGTGGTCTTTTTGATGGAGGACGAGATTGCCCGCTACCCCATCGACTTCAAGGCGGAGTACGGCATCGACTACGAGGCCATGACCGTACAGCCCTTCCGGCTGGAGGANATCAACCGGGTNATCTGGTNNGCCCAGCTNTCCACNCACAACGGNATTGANTTTTTCAGCGAGATTNTGGACNGCCATCCCAANCTNCTGTACTTCCCCACNNTNATGATGGACNNNNTGGANNAGGCCNTNNNGNAGACNCGGNAGCTGCTGGANACGTCCANGAATCTACAGNANTTNNTCNAGNNNTCCCAGCGGCTGTCCCCCCAGGTGGCGGAGGANCTGTGGCGGATGAAGNGCCGGACGGACAAGGATCTGCTGGTGGCCCTGTTCTTCGCCAGCGATGGCTCCACCGCNCACNTGGACCCCGCCGCCCGGATTGCCCCGGCGATGCTTCTGAACCCCCACTTCGGCNANNTNGAGTACACCCTCACCGTCCGGAAGNGGGGAGAGACGGTNCTCGATTCNGAGGAGTACGAGAAAATCCAGAAATNGCCNCTGTTCAAGCATTTNAAGTATATCAAGACCTTTACNCCCCTCCGCCGCTTTACCGCCAGCTACGGCGGCGAGATGAAGTATNTCTACCAGCANTTCCNGCAGGACNNGGAGCGGGAGAAGNACGGGGAAACNNTGGAAAAGCGGCNGGTGCTGTTAACGTGNCCCATCAGCCGCCGGGTGCTGAACCGGAGCTTNATGATCGACTGGCAGGANCGNCTGTTCCAGGACAGCGTNCTGGTCCGCTTNGAGGACGGCAAGCTGAATCCCAAGGCCACCTTCTCCGCCCTGGCGGCGTTNCTGGATCTGCCCTACACGGAGAGCATGACCTACTGCTCCCGNGGCGGGGNNATCGACCCGGAGACNCTGCCGGGAAACGAGCGGGGCTTNGACCCCGCCGCCATCTACCGGACCTACGACGANTACNNCAANGACGNNGAGNGATANTATNTGGAGTATTTCCTCCGGGACGCCTACGAGGCCTACGGCTACGGCTTCCAGTATTACGACGGCAAGCCTGTGGACATGGCNNGGGTCGAGGAAATGGTGAAAAATTTCACGACNGTAAACCGCTANGTCAAGGAGACNNTGGACCCCTGGATCGCNCCCNAGGTNGACGCGGCCGCCGCCNAGNNCGGCATGGACCGGGANAAANTCCGCCAGGACGCTCTGGACAGCTATATCNGCCAGCTGGACGAGCTTCGCCTGCGAAACGCCAAGTACCTGCTCCGGGGNCTGCGGTTCGTCAACAANAACGGCCAGCCCCTGCGGATGATGCGGATGCTGGANCCGGACCCGGCCCTTTTGCNGNNTCCCCTGTACCACTGAGGAGGCGCTATGGGAAAGGTATATTGGATNACCGGACTCTCCGGGGCGGGGAAGACCACCCTGGGNCGGCTGTGGGTGGANGANCTGCGGCAGGGNGGCGATCCGGCGGTGTTCCTGGACGGGGACGAGCTTCGCCAGGTCTTCGGCGACGACCTGGGCTTCACCCCGGAGGACCGGCGGAAGAGCGCCATGCGGAACGCCCGCCTCTGCGCCCTGCTCTCCCGGCAGGGGCTGAGCGTGGTGTGCTGTACNATCTCCATGTTTGACAGCGTGCGGNCCTGGAACCGGGAGAANATNCCCGGCTATTTCGAGGTCTATGTGAAGGTATCCATGGACACCCTCCGCCGCCGGGATCAAAAGGGCCTGTACAGTCAGGGAGACCGGGACGTGGCGGGGGTTCACTTCCAGGTGGAGGAGCCGAAAACCCCCGATTTGATTTTGGAAAACGACGGCGGGAGAACGCCGGAGGAACAAATTGCCCGTCTTCGAGCAGCAATAGACGGAAATTAGGAGGAAATCAACCATGAAAACCGAGTGGGATTACACCAATCTGGCGGAAGCCTATCTCCGCCGTCCTGAATACGCTCCCAGCGCCATTGCCAACATGCTGGAACGGGCGGGCGTAAGCGTCGGCGACGCCGCCTGCGACGTGGGCGCCGGAGCCGCCCACCTGACCCTTGAGCTTGCCAAATTCGGCCTGAAGGTCTGGGCCGTGGAGCCCAACGACGCCATGCGGGCCAACGGCATCAAGCGGACGGCCCAATTCCCGGATGTTCAGTGGTTCGAGGGCGTAGGCGAGGATACGGGCATGGAGGCTTCCCGGTATGAGCTGGTGACCTTCGGTTCCTCCTTCAACGTGTGCGACCGCCAGCAGGCTCTCACGGAGACCTGCCGGATTTTGAAGCCTCAGGGCTGGTTCGCCTGCATGTGGAACCACCGGGATTTGGACAACCCTCTCCAGCAGTCCATTGAGGAGGTCATCAAGAAGAATATTCCCGGCTACACCTACGGCACCCGCCGGGAGGACCAGACCGCTGTTATCGACGCTTCCGGCCTCTTCGGCCCGGTGGAGTTTATCTCCGGCCAGGTGGAGCACCACATCCCCGCGGAGGATTTTATCGAGGGCTGGAAGTCCCACGGCACCGTGTACCGCCAGTCCCCGGAGGTATTTGAAAAGATTATTGCCGAGATTCGCCAAGTGGTGGAATCCCTGGGCCAGGAAACCGTAACGGTTCCCTATACCACCAGAATCTGGATGGCTCAAAAGCGGTGATTCATTCATGCTGACCTTTACCACAAAAGCCGATACNCTNCGGGCCNTCNNCNGCCGATTGACCGCNGGGGAGNTCCTGCCNCAGGTGTNCCTTTCCGCCGGNGAGGCGCGGCGGGNNNCCGCCGGGATCAAAAGGGCCTGTACGGCCAGGGAGACCGGGATGTGGCGGGGGTCCNCTTCCAGGTGGAGGAGCCGAAAACCCCCGATTTGATCTTGGAAANCGACGGCGGGAGAACGCCGGAGGAACAGTTGAAAATTTTGCGGGAAGCTGNGACGAAATAGGAGGAACCCCCTATGGAATTAGGAGATTTTACGAAACTGGCTAAGGACTACGTAAACCGCGTAGGTTATTCCGAAACNGCCTTATTGGTCTTGAAAAACCACATCACCTGCCAGCACGGCCCCATTGAAGCCGTGGCNGACGTAGGCGCNGGCACNGGAAAGCTCACCCAGGATCTGGCGAATCTGGGCCTCCGGGGCTATGCCGTGGAGCCCAATGACGCTATGCGGGCGGAGGGCGTCAAGCTGTTTGAGGGGAAGGATTCCTTCGTCTGGTCCAAGGGCNTGGCGGAGGTCACCAACCTGCCGGATAACTGTGTGGACTGGGTGCTGATGGGNTCCTCCTTCCACTGGGCCGACGCGCCTGTGGCTTTGGAGGAATTTCACCGGATTCTCCGTCCGGGCGGGTTCTTTACCGCTATCTGGAACCCCAGAAATATTGAAAGCAGCCCCCTGCATTCGGGGATTGAGGCCAAGATCCGGGAAATGGTGCCCAACATGAAGCGGGTTTCCTCCGGCTCCCGGGCCAATATGCNGGATATGGAGAAAAANCTCCTTTCTACGCCGTTCTTTACCGACCTCTTCCTGCTGGAAGCGCCCCACGAGGCGGTCATGACCAAAGAGCGGTACATGGGCGCATGGCGTTCCGTGAACGACATTCACGCCCAGGCCGGGGACCAGCTCTTTGAGGAGATTCTGCAAATGATTGANAANGAAATCNGCCATTTGGATCAGGTGGTGGTTCCCTATCTGTCCAGGGCGTTTACGGTCCGCTCTACCAAGGAGTAACGCTCTATGCTGACNTTTACCACAAAAGCCGATACTCTGCGGGCCCTCGACCGCCGNTTGACCGCCGGGGAGGTCCTGCCTCAGNTGTGNCTTTCCGCCGGGGANGCGCGGCNNGACCCCGCCGGGATTTTCCCCCGCCTCCGGCAGGCGGGCATNGGGGACCGNCCNCTCATTGTCCGCAGCAGCGCCCGGAACGAGGACACGGCGGAGTGCTCCAACGCGGGAAAATTCCTCTCCATCCCCAACGTAAGCGGGGAGGGGGAGGTCCTCCGGGCGGTGGAAGAGGTNGCGGAGGCCATGGGGCCGGACCCNGANAACCAGATTTTTATNCAGCCCTTCCTGACAGNGGTTGACCTCTGNGGCGTGGCCTTTACCGCCGACCCCAACACCGGCGGCAANTACTATATTTTCAATTACGANGATTCCACCGGCTCCACCAGCTCCGTCACCGACGGTACAGGCCAGCATTTGGAGACCTATTACCTCTTCAAGGACTCGCCCGTCCCGCCGCCCGCCCCTCTGGACCGGGTGGCGGCCCTNTGCCGGGAGCTGGAAGAGCTGTTTCAGCGTCCCGCCCTGGATATTGAGTTTGCTATTTCCGGCGGAATGCTGTATCTTTTACAGGTACGGCCCCTGGTGCTGACCAANCCCCTCCTGGATCTGGCGGAACAGCGGCGGAGCCTGAACCTGATCGCGGAAAAGCTCCGCTCCTCCCTCCGGCCCCACCCGGACCTCTTCGGCCGGGAGGCNATCTATGGCGTTATGCCGGACTGGAATCCGGCGGAAATGATCGGTGTCCGGCCCCGNACCCTGGCCCTGAGCCTGTACAAAGAGATNATCACCGACGGCGTGTGGGCCTATCAGCGGGACAACTACGGCTACCGGAATCTCCGCTCCTTCCCCCTGATGACGGATTTCCAGGGCCTGCCNTATATCGACGCCCGGATCAGCTTNAACTCCTTTCTGCCCAAGAGCCTGCCCAGGGACTTGGCGGAGAAGCTGACGGAATACTACCTGACCCGCCTCCGGGAACACCCGGAGCTTCACGACAAGGTGGAATTTGAAATNGCNTTCACCTGCTANACCTTCGACCTGCCGGAGCGGGTNCGGGTTCTGGAGGANCAAGGGTTTTCCCAGGAGGANCGCCAGCGTCTGGTNGACTCCCTCCGGGATCTGACCAATTCCGTCATCAGNAAGGACGGCTTGTGGCAGAAGGACGCGAAAAAGATTGAAATCCTCCAGGAAAAGCGCCGGGAGATTCTGGAAAGCGGCCTGGGNGTNCAGGAGAAAATCTACTGGCTNCTGGAATACTGCAANCGCTACGGCACCCTGCCTTTCGCGGGCCTGGCCCGGGCGGGGTTCATCGCCGTGGAGTTCCTCCGGTCCATGGTGGCGGTGGGCCTCNTGACGGAGGAGGAGCGGGCCCGGTACATGGGGAATCTGGCGACGGTGGGGAAGAACATGACCCGTGACTTCGCCGCCCTGTCCCCCTCGGCTTTCCTGGCCCGGTACGGGCACCTCCGCCCCGGCACCTACGATATCTGCTCCCCCCGGTACGACCAGGGGGAGGGACGCTACTTCGACTTCTCCCAGGCCCAGTCCGCGGGGGAGGAGGCCGAGGCCCCCTTCCAGCTCTCCCTGGAAACCTTCGCCCGCNTNCAGCGAATGCTGGAGGAGCATGGGCTCAANGCCGACGTGNTGTCCCTCTTCGACTTTATCCAGCACGCCATTGAGGGCCGGGAGTACGCGAAATTCGTCTTNACCCACACCNTGTCCGACGTGCTGGAGCTTCTGGCGGAGCTGGGCGGGNCCTATGGCCTCAGCCGGGAGGAGATCTCCCATGTNAACATCCGCCGGATCATGGANTCCTATTCCCAGGCGGTGGACATAGAACAGCTTTTGCAATCCTCCATCCGGGAGGGCCGGGAGCTGGAAGCCGCCGCAGTGGGCCTCACCCTGCCGCCCCTCCTCTGGGAGGCGGANCAGGTTTACGGCTTCTTCATGCCGGACGGGTCCCCCAATTTTATCACCCAGGGACATTGCTCCGCGGAGACGGCGGCGCTGCCCTCCGAGGCGGATCTCACGGGAAAAATCGTGCTGATCCGGGGGGCGGACCCCGGCTATGACTGGATTTTCTCCCACAATATCGCCGGCTTCGTCACCGCCTACGGTGGGGCCAACTCCCACATGGCTATCCGGGCGGCGGAGTTCGGCATTCCGTCGGTCATCGGCGTGGGGGAAAAGCAGTTTGCCCGGTACGCCGCCGCCAAGCGGCTGGATATTGATTGCAGAAACCGGACGGTGGTGGTTTTATGAAACGGATTTTCATCACCCAGCGGGTGGAGCTGATCGCCGCTATCAACGAACGGCGGGACGCCCTGTCCCAGGAGTGGGCGGCGCTGGCGGAAGAATGCGGCTTTGCCCTGATCCCCGTGCCCAACTGCCTGCCGGCCCTCCGGCGGCTGGCGGAGGCCCTGCCTCCCGACGGAATCATTCTCTCCGGCGGCAACGACCTGGCCACCTACGGCGGGGACGCTCCGGAGCGGGACGAGGCGGAGGAGTTTTTGATCCAATTCTCCATCGACCACAAAATCCCCCTCCTGGGGGTCTGCCGGGGGACGCAGATGCTGCTTCATCATTTCGGCACACCCTTGCGGCGGGTAGAGGGCCACGTCCGGGTGGAGCATCCCCTCTCCAACGGGGACACAGTGAACAGCTTCCACGGCTGGGGAGCCCCGGACTGCCGCCCGCCTCTGCTTGCCCTGGCCAAAAGCGGGGACGGCGTGGTGGAATGGACACAGCACCGGGATTTTCCCTGGATTCAGGGGATCATGTGGCATCCGGAGCGGGTTCACCCCTTCCGGACGCGGGATATCACACTCATCAAGGAGGCGCTTTCTCTGTGAAAGTCATCATCTTAGCCGCCGGACGGGGCAGCCGTCTGGGCGAGCGCACCAAGGACCGGCCCAAGTGCATGTGCACCCTGCAAGGGAAAACTCTGCTGGAACGGTGCCTGGCCTCTTTGGCAGCGGCGGGGATTGCCCGCTCCGACATTGGCATCGTCACTGGCTACCGCAGCGACATGTTCACGGCGGAGGGCGTGACCTATTTCCACAACGCCGGCTGGGAGAACACCAACATGTTTGTCTCCCTCACCATGGCCCGTTCCTGGCTGGAGGCGGAGCCCTGCATCGTCTGCTATTCCGACATTGTATTCTCCCCCAAGGCCATTGAGGCCCTGGCAGACTGTCCCGCGCCGCTGGCCATTACCTCCTACAGCGGCTACTGGGAGCTGTGGGAACAGCGGATGGGAAATCCCCTGGAGGATTTGGAGACCTTCCGCACCGGCGAGAACGGAAAACTGCTGGAAATCGGCCTGAAGCCCACCTGCCGGGAGGACATCCATGGGCAGTTCATGGGCCTGCTCCGCTTTACCCCGGAAAGCTGGGGCTGGGTGGAGGAGACCATCCAGGAACCCCTGCCCAAGCCCGTCGCCAAGCTGGACATGACCACCCTTTTGGAGGGCATGGTCCGGCGGGGCTTTGCCATCCAGACCATTTCCACCGACGATCTCTGGCTGGAGTGCGACTCAGAGGCGGATATTCTGGCCTACGAGCGGCTTTTCCCCAAGGAATTGGAGTGACCTGTCCATGGCCGTGAACATTGACCTCCACACCCACAGCGCCGCTTCCGACGGGCAGTACGCCCCAGGGGAACTGGTCCGCCTCGCCAAGGACCGGGGGCTGACCCTTCTGGCCCTGACGGACCACGACACGGTGGACGGCCTCCCGGAGGCGGAGGCGGCGGGTAAAGCGCTGGGCCTCCGGGTCCTCCGGGGCATTGAGCTGGGGGCAAAGGAGTACAGCCACCTGCATATTCTGGGCTATCAATTCGACCCCGGCCGCCTTGCCCCCCTGTGCGAAGCCATGCGCCGGGGCCGGGACGAGCGGAAATACCGGATCATTGACTTCCTCCGGGAAAAGGGGCTGGATCTGACCTTGGAAGAGGTGGAGGAGATCGCCGGGGGAAGCATTATCGCCCGGCCCCACTTCGCCCAGGCCATGGTCCGCCGGGGATACGTGTCCAGCAACCGGGAGGCTTTCGACCGCTATCTGGACACCGACGAGTACCAGCGGATCGAGCGGTTCAAGCCCCCCGCCCGGGAGTGCGTGGAAACCATCAAGGCCGCCGGGGGCAGGGTCTCTCTGGCCCATCCCTACCAGATCGGCCTGGGGGACGAGGATTTAGAGGCCCTTGTCCGGGAATTGGCCGGATACGGCTTAGACGCTATCGAGTGCTATTATCCCAAGCACACCCCGGCCCAGGAGGCCTTTTACCTGGCTCTGGCGGGAAAATACCGCCTCCGAGTTACCGGAGGCAGTGATTTCCACGGAGAGCGGGTAAAGCCGGATATTCAGCTGGCGGCGCTGTCCCTGAACACGGACTGGCTGGAGGAATTAGCGTAAGGAAAACCGCCGGGCGGCTATGCCGTCCGGCGGTTTTTGATTGGCTTTCCTCTTTCGCGGGCTGTTCGATTACTTCCGCTTGCCCTCCCACTTGGTCACGCAGACGGAGCAGGCAATGTCGCCAGTGACGTTCAGGCAGGTACGGCCCATGTCGAAAATCCGGTCCACGGCCACAATCAGGCCGATATAGGCCACGGGAATGCCCAGAGCTTCCAGCACCATAGCCAGCATGATCATGCCCGCGCCGGAGACGCCGGCGGTGCCGATGGAGGCCAGGGTGGCGGTGACCACGACGATGATCATCTGGGTAATCGTCAGATTGATGTTGGCGCAGGAGGCCAGGAACACCGTAGCCACGCACTGGTAAATGGCGGTGCCGTCCATGTTGATGGTGGAGCCCAGAGGCAGGACGAAGGCGGCGATGTCATCCTCAGCGCCCAGCTCCTTGGCGCACTCCTTGGAAACCGGAAGCGTGGCGGCGGAGGAGGTGGAGGTAAAGGCGAACATCATGGCGGCGAAAGCCCCCTTGAAGAACTCCAGCGGGCTCATATTGACGAAAATCTTGGCGGACAGGGAATACACCAAAACCGCGTGGACGATGTAGCCCAGATACGCGCAGACGATGACCAGCAGCAGGGATACCAGGATCTCGGAGCCCTGCGTGGCGACCACCCAGGCCATGTAAGTAAACACGCCGATGGGGGCCAGGCTGATGATAAAGCCCATCAGCTGCTCAATCACGGCATAGGCGGAGGAGACAAAATCCCGGCAGGCCTTTGCCTTCTCTCCGGCGGCCAGAATGGACCCGCCGAAGAACAGGGAAATCACGATGACCTGGAGCATGTTGGCGGTGCGGAAGGACTCCCACATATTGGTGGGGAAGATGGAAACCAGGGTGGACATGAAGCCGCTGAACTCCTTGGCCTCATACTCCGCGCCCGCCGGGTCCAGAACGGGGAACAGGCCCGCGCCCTTAAAGATGTTGGCGAAGATCAGGCCGATGACGCAGGCGATGGCGGTGGTGCAGAGGAAGTAGAGCACGGTTTTCACGCCAACGGCGCCCACCTTCCGCATGTCGTTCATGGAGAGGATGCCGTCGATCATGCTCAGCAGCACCACGGGCACCACAATGAACTTCAACAGGTTGACAAAAATGTCGCCAAAGGGCTTTAAGTAGCTTTCCGTCAGGCCGGCAAAATCGCCGAAATAGCAGATCAAACCGACGATAACGCCCAAAACCAGGGCGCCCAGGATTTGCATGGGGAGACTAATCTTTTTCATACATACACCTCTTCTCACAACGGTTCCAAACGCACCCCTTGAGCCGCGGCCGCACGNTTCTTTCGTCACTTCATGATTTTTCACAAAGCCGGCGGCTCAAATCGTCTTTTATTATAGCAAAAGTTNGAGGTTTTGTAAAGCCNTTTATGAAGAAATTGTAAACGCCNGTCTCCAACGCCGGCTTGACCCCCCGGAGGCTGTTTTTTCCAGATTTTTATTCCTTTACCTCATAGCCGCAGAAGCGGATGGCGGCTTTCGCCAGCTCCAGGGTGGGGTCCACCGACCTGTGGGGCAGATCCANATCCTGGAAGGCCAGGGGAAGCTCCGTNCAGGCCAGCAGGAAGTAGTCCGCCCCCCGGCCGGACATGCCCTCCACCACGGACAACAGCGCCGGACCGTACCGCTCCGGAGGGNCCCCGGCCTTGACGCCTCCATANATNACCTCCATCAGCACGTCCTGTTCCTCCTCGTCCGNGACCAGAAAGTCCACTNCCTGCGCCGCCANNGCATCCTGATACANGTTGACCGCCAGAGTGCCGGTNGTGGCGAGAACCGCGGCGGTCTTTCCCGGAAANCGNCTCCGGCAGGCNCCCGCCGCCGCCCCAATCATGCTGACAAAGGACAGCTCCGTCTGNNCGATCAGGCGGGGNAGGAAATAATGGGCGGTGTTGCAGGGCATGACAATGCAGTCCGCNCCGCAGAGCTCCAGCTTNCGCAGAGAGTCCAGCATGGCNGGCACCGGGTCCCCGCCGCCCTCCAGAATNGCGGCGGTGCGGTCGGGAATGGCGGCGTTGCTGTCNATGTAAACCCGAATGTGATCGCTGTCNCAGGAGGCCTTTGTCAGCGCGGTGATCTTCTGGAAGAGATCCGCCGTCGCCATGGGGCCCATGCCCCCCAGGATGCCGATGGTTTTTTTCATACNCACTTCCTTTCGCCGCCGNATACGGTGAATGGTGAAAAGGTCAGCCCCAGAATTCCGGGAACAGCAGCTCACTGCCCACNTTGACGGTCAGCAGAGCCAGCACGACCACCACGGCGGGCCGGACGATTTTCGCGCCGTTTTTAATGGCCAGGCCGGAGCCGATNTAATGCCCGGCCACAGAGGCCACGGAGGCAATCAGCCCCACCCGCAGNTACACATANCCGGAGGCCANCTGGGTAAACAGGCTGCCGACNTTGGANGCCAGNTTGATGATTTTCACCCCTCCGGCGGCATGGCGCACGTCCAGCTTGGCCATGCGGATAAAAATGATCATCAAAAAGGTTCCGGTNCCGGGGCCGTAATAGCCGTCGTAAGCGCCGATGATCAGCGACGCGCCCCAGACGATGNCCGCCCGCCTGTTGAAGGNNAGATCCCCGGANTCCTCCGGCCAGTCCCGGTTCCGGAGGGTGATGACCGCCACCACCGGCAAAACCGCCAGNAGCATATATTTCAGCACCACGTCCGGCGTCCNGTGCTGGAGCCANGTGCCGCCTACGGAGCCCCCCAGGGCAAAGAGGATGGAGGGGGCGAAGAGCTTCCAGTCCACGTAGCCGTTTTTGATAAACCGGGCGGTGGAAAAGCAGGTGCCGATAGCGGCGGAAACCTTGTTGGTGCCCAGGGCGTAGGGGGCGGGGAGATCCCCNAAGGCAATCAGGTGGGCGGGGGCGGAGATAATCCCGCCGCCCCCGGCGATCGCGTCCATAAACGACGCCANAAACACGCCGCAGCAGAGAAGCAGCACAATCCAAAGGGCGAACCCGTCAATGCGCGTCTCCGTCAGCAGCCTGGTCAAGAATTCCATGGAACCGCCTCCCAAAACCGGAATTTCTTTTCTCAGTTTANCACAATACCGCGGTGAACGCAAATTCTTTTCCCCAATTCCNNTCAANCTCCNGCNCAAGGGGTNCTTTCCACCNACNGCGGNCACTTCGNGCCTCCGCCGCAAGCCGCTGGCGGACAGCCGGTCTNTTTTCAGATTGGGGNTGCCGATGTCCTATTTTCTAAATCCTTCGNCAAAGTGCCAGAACGGGCAGTTATCCNTNAN
Organism: Oscillibacter sp.; assembly: GCA_014799855.1. Taxonomy (GTDB): domain Bacteria; phylum Bacillota; class Clostridia; order Oscillospirales; family Oscillospiraceae; genus Oscillibacter. The sequence continues at coordinate 8,041 of JAAVHG010000024.1, read as the reverse complement.
GGATAACTGCCCGATAAACCGAAATATGAGACGCTTGTGGAAAGAACTATAATCATCAGAAGATTNNATTCATGAACCGTATAATGTTCTCCGAAAATTCTTTTGGCTGCTCCAAAGCNGTAAAATGGCCGCCGCGCGGCATTTCAGTNTACATGATAACAGGATANTTTTGTTCAACCCACTTTTTCGGCACAGGGAGAACATCGCAAGGAAAAGCAGCAATAGCGGTCGGCGTAATGATTTTACCCAATGGCGGCAGCGTAAAGCTATTGCCGTGATAAGCGCGAATCGATGTACAGGCCGTGTTGGTTACCCAATAAAGCGTCAAGCAGTCGCAAAGGTCATCCATTGTCAGCAGAGGCCAATCGCTCCAGGCATGGTATTTCTCCACAATCCAAGCAGCCATTCCCACAGGCGAATCACTCAGAGCGTATGCCAATGACTGCGGTTTTGTGCTTTGAATGTTGATATAGGCACCCTCCATGCGCTGCCATTCAATCGCCTTGTGCTTGTAGGCAAGTTCGTCCGGCGACAGGTTTTCATCTGGCGCGATAAGAAGATCNCCTGCCATTCCCACATCGGTCAAATGAATCCCTTTAACCTCTTGGGGATAGCGGGCGGCAAGGTAACAGGTCACGCCGCGACCCATATCGCCGCCTGACGCCGCATATTCTTTGCAGCCCAACACCTCTGTCATCAACCGGTGCCATAGTTCTGCGACCTCTGCATTGTTCATGAATCCTTTCGAGGGCAGCGTCGAGAACGCAAAACCAGGCAATGACGGAACTACAAGATCAAAATCAGAGAGCAATGGGAATGCCTTCGCATAACGCAGAAAGCTGTCAGGCCATCCATGCGTCAGCAGCAGCGGCTTCGCACCCTCGTGGGAACCGCGAATGTGAAAAAAGTGAATTGTCAAACCATCCAGTTCACAGGTAAACTGCGAATACCGATTAAGCTCCCGTTCCTTGCGATACCAGTCGTAATCATTGCACCAGTAGTTGAGAAGCGTTGCCAAATAATCTCCGTCTGTTCCTAAATCCCATTTTTCATTTTTTAATGTGTCCGGCAGTCTTGTAAAACCGATCCGGGACCGGAGGTCATTTAATTGCTTTTCATCAAAATGAATATGAAACTCTTTTAACATGATATTTCCTCCATTTTTATGAATTTTCCAGTTTAAAATATTATCAAAAGCATTTGGAAAATTCAATATGAATTGGTGAAATTTCCGAAGTCTATATCCAGCGGCCATATATCAGGGATGACAGCCGGTACAGCTTGCAATTTGTCAAATTCTGCGGTAAAATGGGCGGAAGAATTTCCCGCCCTTGGAGCGGCGGGCGTGGTTATCATTACCAGCTTCTTTTCCGCATGGGCGCGGCCTCTTCCGTTTATGCTGAGAGAAGGAAAAACTCCTCCCGGCTCATAATTTAAGTTGACAACCAGGGTATCTGCCGCATTTAACAAAGGTCAACAGATTTTCTGTGAAAAAAATCGAAGAAATCAGCGAAATTAACGAAAAGCCCCTTGAGTTTTTCGACAGGGCCATTCTTGACGGTATTTTCCAAAAGAAGTATAATAGACGATNTATATATTGGAAAATTATCATAAAAAAGGAAAACCAAGGAACCCGCCGCCGGAGGGACAGGCGGGAGGAGGAGTTTACCATGGCCAACAACAAGCAAGCTGACAGCTTCCACGCCGGCACGCTCACCGACGGCTGGCACTGGTTCGGCGCCCATCCCGCGAAAGAGGGCGGGCGGCAGGGCTGGACCTTCCGCGTCTGGGCTCCTCACGCCCAGGGCGTCTCCGTTGTGGGAGACTTCAACAGCTGGGNTCAGGCGGCCAACCGCCTGNCCCGNAACGGCGAGATCTGGGAGGGATTTATTCCGGATNTGGCCGAGTACACCACCTATAAGTACGCCGTTACCGGCGCCGACGGNCAGACCCGCCTGAAGGCGGACCCCTACGGGTTCCACTGCGAGACCCGCCCCGCCACCGCCAGCAAGCTCTATGACATTCAGGGCTTCAAATGGACCGACGCCGCCTTTTTGAGCCGNCTGGCCAAGCACCCGGTTTACGACGCGCCCCTGAACATCTACGAGGTCCACCTGGGCTCCTGGAAAAAGCGGGAAAACGGGGACTTCTACGATTACAAGGATCTGGCCCGGGAGCTGGCCGCCTACGTGAAGGACATGGGCTACACCGCCGTGGAGCTGCTTCCGGTGCTGGAGCATCCCTTCGACGGGTCCTGGGGCTATCAGTGCACCGGGTACTTCGCCGCCACCTCCCGGTACGGCACGCCCAAGGACTTTATGTGGTTTGTGGACCATATGCACAAAAACGGCATCGCCGTGATTCTGGACTGGGTGCCCTCCCACTTCTGCAAGGACGCCCACGGCCTCTACGAGTTCGACGGCGGCTGCTGCTATGAGTACAGCGATCCCAACAAGTGGGAGCACGCCTCCTGGGGCACCCGGGTCTTCGACTACGGACGGCCGGAGGTGCGGAGCTTCCTCTTCTCCTCCGCCCGGTTCTGGCTGGAGGAGTGCCACGTGGACGGCCTGCGGGTGGACGCGGTGGCCTCCATGCTCTACCTGGACTACGACCGCCAGGGCGGGGCCTGGACCCCCAACCAGTACGGCGGGCACGAGAACCTGGAGGCCATCGACTTCCTGCGCCAGCTGAACGCCCTGGCCTTCCAGGTGAAGCCCGGCGTCATGATGATCGCCGAGGAATCCACCGCCTGGCCTCTGGTAAGCCGTCCGGCGGACGTGGGGGGGCTTGGCTTCAACCTCAAGTGGAACATGGGCTGGATGAACGACATGTGCCACTATTTGAAGATGGACCCCTGGTTCCGCCAGGACCACCACAAGGACATNACCTTCTCTATGTTCTATGCCTTTTCGGAGAACTTCGTCCTGCCCATAAGCCACGACGAGGTGGTCCATATGAAGGGCTCCGTTGTGGGGAANATGCCCGGCGACTACCAGAACCAGCTGCGCTGTGAGCGGGGCTTNTACGCCTATCTTCTGGCCCATCCCGGCAAGAAGCTGATGTTCATGGGCGCGGAGCTGGGCCAGTGGCACGAGTGGAACGACAAGGAGCAGCTGGACTGGTATCTTCTGGACAAGGAGGACAACCAGCGGACCCACCGCTTCTTCAAGGATATCAACGCCCTCTATCTGANNGAACCGGCCCTGTGGGAGATCGATTTCAGCTGGGAGGGCTTCGAGTGGCTGGTGCCCGACGACAACCACAATAACGTGGTGGTCTTCCTCCGGAAGGACAAGAAGGGCCGGGACCTCCTCTGCGCCGTGAACTTCTCCCCCAACACCTANGAGGGCTACCGCTTCGGCGTGCCGGACCACCGGAAATACATCCCGGTTTTCAACACGGACGACACCGCTTACGGCGGCGACGGCTTCGGCGACACGGAGCCGGTGATGGTGGAGGCCATTCCCTCCCACGGGAAGGANCTNTCCGCCGCCATCCGCATTCCCGCCTTTGGCGCGGTGTTCCTCCGGGGCGAGGGAACCTTCCCCAAGCGGCTGGCCAAAANGNCCGCCGAAAAGCCCCAGTCCCCCGCGGAGAAGCCCGCCAAGCCCCGGCTGCTGAANCGGACCCCCAAAACGGCGGAAACCGCGGAGACGCCCAAGCGGCGGGGCAGGTCCGCCAAGGCGGCGGAGNCTGCCGAGACCCCGAAACGCCGGGGCAGGCCCGCCAAAGCGGCGGCAAAGCCCGCTAAGGCGGAGAAAAAGCCCCTCCTTCGGAAACCCAGGAAAGCAAAAAGCGAACAGAGTGAATAACAAGCAAAGGAGCTTGCCAAAATGAAAAAAGAATGTATCGCCATGCTGCTGGCCGGCGGCCAGGGCAGCCGGCTGTATGTCCTCACAGGAGATATGGCCAAGCCCGCCGTTCCCTTCGGCGGAAAGTACCGCATTATCGACTTCCCCCTCTCCAACTGCACCAACTCCGGCATTGACACCGTAGGCGTCCTGACCCAGTACCGCCCCCTGGAGCTGAACAGCTACATCGGCAGCGGCCTGCCCTGGGACCTGGACGTATCCTCCGGCGGCGTCCACATCCTGCCCCCCTATATGGGCAGCGACGGCGGCACCTGGTANAAGGGCACCGCCAACGCCATCTACCAGAACATCGGCTTCATCGACATGTATGATCCGGAATACGTGGTCATCCTCTCCGGCGACCATATCTACAAGATGGANTACTCCAAGATGGTCAAGCGCCACAAGGAATCCAACGCCGCCTGCACCATCTCCGTCATGGAGGTGCCCTGGTCCGAGGCTCCCCGCTTCGGCATCATGAGCGTGGACAGCAGCGACATGATCACCGAGTTCGCGGAAAAACCCAAGGAGCCCAAGAGCAACCTGGCCTCCATGGGCATNTACGTCTTCTCCTGGAAGGTGCTGCGGAAGTACCTCACCGACGACGANGCCGATCCCAGCTCCGAAAANGACTTCGGCAAGAACATTATCCCCACTATGCTGGCGGATAAACAGCGGATGGCCGCTTACCGCTTCGCCGGCTACTGGAAGGACGTGGGCACCCTGGATTCCCTGTGGGACGCCAATATGGATATGCTCTCTCCGGAAACCGGCCTGGACCTGCGGGACGACTCCTGGCCCATCTANGTCCGCTCCGTCAACGCGCCGCCGGCCTTCCTGGGGCAGAACGCCCNGGTGGCCCACAGCGCCATCAACCGGGGCAGCATTCTCAACGGCACGGTGGAAAACTCCGTCCTCTCCTCCAACGTCACCGTTGGCGAGGGGGCCCGGGTCAGCTACTCGGTGCTGCTTCCCGGCGTGACGGTGGAAGCCGGCGCCGTGGTGGAATACGCGATTTTGGGCGAAGGCGCCCATGTGGGCAAAAACTGCCGCGTAGGCGGCAAGCCGGANAATGCCCCGGACCCCAGCNCCTGGGGCCTGACGGTTCTGGCGCCCGGCTGCCAGCTGGAGGACGGCAAAGAGGCCCGTCCCGGCATTATGCTGGGCCACAANGGTGAGGAGGTGTCCAAATAATGAACGGACTGCATGGAATTATCTTTGCCTATGAGCGGCGCGGCGAGCTGCGGGAGCTGGGCGAAATCCGCTCCTCCGCCTCCATTCCCTTCGGCGGCCGGTACCGGGCGGTAGACTTCCCCCTGTCCAACCTGGTGGATGCCGGAGCCAGCAACGTGGGCATCGTGCTTCACGGACAGTATCAAAGCCTGCTGGACCACCTGGGCACCGGCAAGGACTGGGACCTCTCCCGTAAGCGGGGCGGCCTGCGGATGCTGCCTCCCTTCAACTCCCAGCAGAGCTGGGGCATCATGCCCTTCCGGGGCAAGATGGAGGCCCTGGCCGGGGTGCGCAGCTATCTGGAGACCATCCGTCAGGACTACGTGGCCCTGATGGACGGCGATCTGGTGGCCAACCTGCCTCTGCGGGACATTCTGGACTCCCATATCCGGAGCAGCGCGGACGTCACCGTGGTCTGCGGCAACGACAGCTTCGCCACCAGCGACGGCACCTATTTCGAGCTCCGGGATGGCCGGGTTACGGATATCTATTACAATCTCCATCAGCCCAGGGGCTACCGGGGACTGGAAGTCTACATCCTTTCCACCGAGCTTCTGCTGGACATGGTGGACGAGTGCGCCGCCAAGGATATCTACAGCTGGCGCAGCATTCTGCAGTCCCGCAAGAGCTCCCTGAGCCTCTGCGCCTACACCTGGAGCGGCTTCGCCGCCCAGATGCGCTCCGTGAAGGAGTACTACGACCGCAGCATGCAGCTGCTGGACCCCGCCATCCGGGCGGAGCTGTTCACCCCCTCCCGGCCTATCCGGGCCAAGGGCACCGACCGCACCTCCACCTACGTGGGGCCCGACGGCGTGTGCGTCAACTCCCTGATTTCCGACGGCTGCAGCATTGAGGGCACGGTGGAAAACTCCATCGTCTTCCCCGGCGTGGCCGTGGAGCCCGGCGCGGTGGTGCGCAACAGCGTCCTCTTCCAGGACGTCACCGTCCGGCGCGGCGCCAACCTCTCCTATGTCATCGCCGACAAGGACGTGGAGATCTTGGCGGATCGGACGCTGATGGGCCATGCCACCTATCCGCTGGTGCTGGCCAAGAGCAGCGTCGTTTAATCTGGAATGCGCGGGGGGGAGCGGTGCTCCCCCCTCGCAGGCCGTTTTCACGGGTTCGTCCCGGAAGGCGGTATAGATGCTGACCCCNTCCNNNGGCCGCCAGNCGGCCTTNGGAAAGCCGTNACCCGGATCNCCGCCTCCTCTCCGGNGGCGGACCACCGGCGGGACGGCGGGGTCCTGAGGATCACAATGAAAAGGAGCGTTTCTGATGAAAATTTTGTACGCAACCAGTGAAGCGGTTCCCTTCTGTAAAACCGGCGGCCTGGCCGACGTGGCCGGTTCCCTTCCTCCCGCTCTGGCGGTGGAGGGTGCCGAGGTGGCGGTCGTTCTGCCCCTGTACCGGCGGGTAAAGGAAAAATTCGGCGGCGAGCTGAATTTCCTCTGCTATGACTACGTGGATCTGGCCTGGCGGCACGTGTACTGCGGCCTGTTCTCCATTGAGCGGGACGGCGTTACCTGGTATTTTCTGGATAACGAGCAGTATTTCGACCGCCCGAATCTCTACGGGTATATGGATGACGGCGAACGGTTCGGCTTCTTCTCCCGGGCCATTGTCAAGATGCTGGACCACATGAAGTTCTGGCCCGACATCATCAACTGCAACGACTGGCAGACGGCCCTGGTGCCCGTTTACCTGCTGGACGACGGCGTTCGGGATGAGCGCTACCGCTCTGTCCGTACTACTCTTACGGTCCACAACATAGAGTATCAGGGCCGCTACGGCAGGGAGACTCTGGAGGACCTCTTCGGCCTGAACAGCGGCTGGGCCCAGGACGGCACCATCCTCATGGACGGCGACGTGAACCTGCTGAAAGCCGCCATCCTCTGCGCCGACGCGGTGAACGCCGTTTCTCCCACCTACGCCAACGAGCTGAAAATGTCCTATTTCGCCCACCGTCTGGAGAGCGTCATGCGCCGCTGCGAGTATAAGCTCTCCGGCGTGCTGAACGGCATCGACACGAACCGCTACAACCCCGCCACGGACCGGGCCATCTCCACCAACTACTCCGCCGAAAAAATGAGCGGCAAGGACGCCAACAAGGCGGAGCTGCAAAAAATCCTCGGCCTGCGGGTGGAGCCCCACGTGCCCATCGTCGGCATTATCAGCCGCCTGGTCTCCCACAAGGGACTCGACCTCATCTGCGAGGTGCTTCACGACATGATGAAGCTGCCCCTCCAGCTGGTGGTTTTGGGCACCGGCGATCAAAAGTATGAGGAATTCTTCCACTGGGCCTCCCAGCAGTACCCCGGCCGCATGTCCGTAACCCTGGACTACAACGAGGATCTCTCCATGGCCATCTACGCCGGCGCGGATCTGTTCCTGATGCCCTCCAAGAGCGAGCCCTGCGGCCTCAGCCAGATGATCGCCATGCGCTACGGCACGGTGCCCATCGTCCGGGAGACCGGCGGCCTGCGGGATACTGTCCAGCCCTACGAGGCCTGGCGGGACGCCGGCAACGGCTTCACCTTCTCCAACTACGCCAGCGGCGACATGCTGTACGTCATCCGGGAGGCCGTGTACCTGTACAAGGATTATCCCGAGGTGTTCGGCCGTCTGCGGAAGCGGGCCATGGAATGCGATTTCAGCTGGGCCCGCAGCGCCGGGGAGTATCTGCGCATTTACTCCAACGTTACCGGCCAGATCTGGCCGCCGGTGGAGCTTTCCGTTGAGGAAGCCGCGCCTGTGGAAGAGGTTCCCGCGGAAACCGTGGAAGCCGTTGAGGCCGCGCCCACGGAGGAGACTCCCGCTGAGGCCGCTCCGGTAGAGGAAGCCCCCGCCGCCCCTGTGGAGGAGGCTCCCGCCGAAGCCGCTCCGGTGGAGGAAGCCGCCGCCCCTGTGGAGGAGGCTCCGGCTAAGACACCGGCCAAGAAGGACGACAAGAAGGCCCC
>JAAVHG010000023.1 GCA_014799855.1 Oscillibacter sp. | reverse complement strand
GCGGGGCTGCTGCTGACGGGGAGCGGGCTTTTCCTCCCGCTTGGGCTCAGGCTTCACAGAGAGGACAATTTCCTCCTCTTCTTCCGGCCCATAGTAAACTCGGACCTTGGCGGGACAGCTTCCCAGGCCCAGAAAGCCGGATTTTGCCCGCTCCAAAACCTCCACGGACACGTCATCCCGGTCCATATTCAATTGAGCCAGCGCGTTGTGAATGGCCTCGTCTTCCGATTTTCCCGTTACATCAATAAACTCTCTCATAACGGCTCCTTATTCCTCAATTCTCGTCATAGCGGTCCGGCTTATAGGACCGGCCCCGGGCGTAGGGACGGTCTCCCACGCGGCCCGCCTCGGTGGTGCTGGTGCCGGCCTTTTTGGCCTTGGTGGCTTTGGCGGCCTGAGCGGCCTGCTGTTTCTCCCGAAGGGTCATCTTCTGGGAGGTCTGCCGCTTCTGTTCCTCCTGGAGGGTTTTGGCCTCCTCCTGGCGGCGCTTCCGGTCGGCTTCACGGGCCTGGAAGCGGGCGTCCTCCTCCGCCTGGATCTTCTTCATATAGAACCGGCCCAGGATGGCCTCCTGAATGATGGAAAATACACTCTGGGCAATCCAGTACACGCCCAGGGCGGCGGGCATGACAAAGCCAATCCACAAGCTCATCAGCGGCATTGTCAGCATCAAGCTCTTGTTGGTGGCCGCCGCCGTGCCCTCAGTCTGGCTTCCCGCCATAGATACCTTGCTGAGTAAGAAGCTCAGCGCGGCGGAAATAATGGGAATCAGAATCAAACCCACCACGGCCCAGGTCACGCCGTCTTTCAGAGCGCCAAAAGCTCTCTGGGGCAGGGCGGTCAGATCGATGCCTAAGAAATTATAGTCCACATTGACCCAGTTGGGGTTGTCCGCCAGAAACTGCTTGACGGCAGGGTCCCCGGAGTGGGAGGAGATGTGCTGTAAGACCTCAATCTGGGCGTAAACACCGTCGGATCCGTTGCTGTTGGTGGTCCAGGAAAGGTTTAACGCGGATACAACCTCTTTGGCCTTTTCAAAAACCTCCAGATTCGCGGCCCGGCCGCCAAAGTTCATGAAGTAAACGATGGGCTCCCGGAGGATATAGTAGAGGGAGAGCATGATGGGCATGGGAAGGAAGCTCCAAAGGCACCCGCTCATGGGGTTAATGCCCTCCTCGGCGTAGAACTTCTGGATCTCCTCGTTCATCTTCATCTGGTTGTTGGCGTATTTCTTCTGAATTTCCTGGATTTTGCCGTTCATTCGGTTCATCCGGACCATGCTCTTCTTGGACTTCATCTGGAAGGGCAGAAGGATGAGCTTAATCACCAGGGTAAACAGAATCAGGGATACGCCATAGGAATTAGTCAAGCTGTAAAACAGACGCAGCAGCGCCGCGAAAGGGATACAGATAAGGTATCCAATGGTTGAAAACATAGACGTTTCCTCCAAGTATTAGTAGGGTCAAGGAACCAAAGGAAAACGCGGAACCGAACTCAAACAAGAAAAGGAGTTCAAGGGAAACCTGTGTTTTCCCCGATTCTCCCGCCAAGGCGGGAGAATAAATTCCAATCATTTTCGCCGCGGCGTCCTCCATAGGGGCTTATCTTGCCTCTTTGGAGTGATTCACCTTCTGCACATGGCGAAAATTCCTCGACCCAGCCGCCCAAGGCGGCATTCACCAGCGGCTGATGTCACTGGTAAGGGGGTTCTAAAGGGGGCCCGCTCTCCCTTTACGTCAAGGGACGGGGTCATATCCCCCCTTATGAAAGGGGTTGCAGCGGAGAATCCGCCGGAAGGCCAGCCAGCCGCCCTTGAGAGCGCCGTATTTCTCTATGGCCTCCACAGCGTACTGGGAACAGGTGGGAATGTAGTTGCAGCAGCGGGGGCGGTAGGGCGATATGGCCTTTTGGTAAAACCGGATCAGAAAAATGAATAACCGCTTCATGGCTTGTCCTCTAAAAGATCCAGCTTCCGGCAGAGGCGCAGAAAGGTGCTGTTCAGCTCCGGCCATGGCATGGAGCCTGTACGGCCCCGGGCCACCAGAATCACGTCGTACCCCTTCCGGAGCTTGTCCCCGTGGAGGCGGTACACCTCCCGCAGACGGCGGCGGGCCCTGTTCCGGAATACCGCGTTTCCCAGCTTAACCGAGGCGGTGATGCCAAGGCGGTTGGTCCCCCGCTTATTTTTTCGGCAGTAAACCACCATGCCGCCGCTTACCGCCGAGCGTCCCTTTTGATACACCCTGCGGAACTCGTGATTTTCTTTCAGCGTCACCGCTCGTTTCATGAAACCCCCTCCGTTTTCGGCACTCGAACAAAAAACTCTTTTAGGGACGGAGGAATCTTAAAAAATTCCAACCGCCCCTGAAGACGATGTTCAAGTGTCTCCGCCTCACTTAGTAGGACAGGCGCGCGCGGCCCTTTGCCCGGCGGCGGGACAGAACCTTCCGGCCGTTGGCAGTCGCCATCCGCTTGCGGAACCCGTGAACCTTCTGACCGTGAAGCTTCTTCGGCTGATAGGTACGCTTGGTTGCCATGCTGAGACACCTCCTGTTTGCGGTCCGCTGGGCGGACGCGGTAATTCCAGCCGCCGTATGATGGCGGCGCTTACTCGACGCCTCTCTTGACGAGAGGACGCAGTAAACCGTTTCATCGCTTTTTCAAGCAGAAAATAGTATACAGGTTTTTTCAAAAGGTGTCAAGAATAACTTGTGATTTCCCGAAAAAAGGCCTGTTTTCTCCGATTTCCTCTAAACTTTCCACATCTTGTATTTTTTTGTGGGAAAAAGACCATACATACCGGGGGAATCCGGCGGATTTTTTATGCTTTATATTAGAATAGGTATTGCTTAATCTTCGCTTTTTTGCTATAATATTCCCGGATTCTTTTGTCAATTTTTCCTAAGCCCCGCTGAAAAACCACGCGGCGGGGCGCGGACCGCCCGGTTTTCCCTGGCCGGATCTTCCCCTCCGGCGGCCCGCCTTATCCAAAAAAGGAGGTGCGTCCCAATTGAATTCCGTGAAAGACGTTTGGATAAACGTTTTGAACTATATGAAAAACGATCTCTCGGAAACCACCATCAACACCTGGTTTGATGAGCTGGAGGCGGTGGATATCCAGGGAAATACCCTCAGGCTCCACTGTACCAACGATTTTAAAAAGGGATACGTGGAATCCCTCTTTATGAAAAACATCAAAGCCGCCCTGAAGGAAATTTTTTCCACCGACTTCGAGGTGGTGATTCTGGATGACTCCTCCTTCGCCGCCATGCGCAGCGGNTCCCAGAANCAGCCCAGGGACCGTTTCACCTCCGACGAGTTTACCTTNGATACCTTCGTNGTGGGTTCCTCCAATAAGCTGGCCTATTCCGCCTCCAGGGCGGTGGCGGAGCANCCGGCCCAGNATTACAANCCCCTGCTGATCTACGGCAATTCCGGCCTNGGNAAGACTCATCTNCTCTACTCCATTGCCAACGTCATCCGCCGCCGGGACTCCTCCACNAAAATCGTNTATATCAAGGGCGACGANTTTATTAACGAATTTATCGAGCTGGTCCGGGCGGGCCGGGGCGGGGAATTCCGCTCNAAATACCGGGAGGCGGATCTCCTTCTGGTGGACGACGTNCAGTTCGTGGCNGGCAANGANCAGGTTCAAAACGANTTCTTCCACACCTTTAACAGCCTCTACGAGACGGGGCGGCAGATTGTGCTGACCTCCGACCGCCCCCCCTCTGAAATGACTCTTCTGGACGACCGCCTCCGCACCCGGTTCGAGTGGGGCNTACTGGCGGACGTGACGCCGCCGGATTTNGAGACCCGTGTGGCTATCGTAAAAAACAAGGCGGCTCTTCTGGGTATGGAAATGCCGGATAAAATCGCCTTTACCATCGCCGAGCAAGTTACCGCCAACGTCCGCCAGCTGGAGGGCATTGTCAATAAGCTCTTGGCCTATAAGGACCTTCTNGGCAGCAAGGCCAACGAGGANACCGTNCAGCAGGCCATGCAGGACATCATCAACCGGGCNGTGGCCTCCCCCACCCCCCAGAGCATTCTCTCCTATATCGGCAAGTATTACGGCATTGAGGTAGAGGTCATNCGGGGCCAGCAGCGCATCCGCAACGCCGTCACCGCCCGGCAGGTGGCCATGTATTTGATNCGCAGCATGTCCCACCTGTCCCTGGACGATATCGGCAAGGAGTTCGATAACCGGGACCACTCTACCGTCCTTTACTCCATCCAGCAGGTGGAGAAGAAGATGAAAAAGGACCCGGCCTTTGCCGAGAGCATCAAGGATATCAAAACCAATATCACCTCCCAGAACTGAGGCGGTTTCCACTTTTTGNTGTGGATAAGGAAAACGTCTCTGTGGAAAAAATTTCTGAAATCCGGTTCTGTGGAAAACCCGCCTGTTTTCTCCACACCTCGACAGNAAGGGCAAATCCTTGTCCTGTAAGGAGTTGTCTCCATTTTTCCACAAGTTTCCGCTCTACGGCTACTATTTCTAAATCTACTTTCTTTATTTTTCTGAAAGAGACGGGAAACCGCTTTTCCCGCCGGATCGGAAAACCGATCCTCTATAGAAAGGAAAGCCTGCCATGATGAAATTTTCCTGTGAAAAAGCCNTGCTGCAAAACGCTATCGCCNTNACCAGCCGCGCCGTAGCNCCNAAAAGCTCNATTCCCGCCCTGGAGGGNCTGCTGCTCCACGCGGACGCACAGCTGACTATCTCCGGCTATAACATGCAGACCGGAATCCGGACGAAGCTCTCCGCCGGAATCGCGGAANCNGGTGACATTGTNCTCCCCGCCCGCCTCTTCGGNGACATTATCCGCCGTATGCCTGACGACGTGGTGTCCTTCAGCGTGGANGAGNGGAAAATCGTCCACCTCAGCTGCGGCGACGCGAAATTTGATATTTCCGGTATCTCCGCCGACGATTACCCGGACCTGCCGGAGGTAGAGGACGAGTATGGNGTNTCCCTTCCGCAAAAGACNCTCCGGGCCATGATTGAGGAAACCGCCTTTGCCGTTTCNACCAACGAGAGCCGCCCNGTCCACACGGGAGCGCTCTTTGAGATCGGCGGCCAGGANTTGACCATGGTGGCCGTGGANGGNTTCCGGCTGGCTGTCCGCCGGGANAAATTGGAAAAACCGTCCAGGGGAGAGTTNTCCTTTGTGGCCCCCGGCTCCGCCTTGAACGAGGTAAAGAGCATCTGCGGCGACGTGGAGGATCCGGCCTCCGTCACTCTGGGAAAGCGCCACATCCTCTTTGAGGTNGGGGACACGGAGCTGATCTGCCGCCGCCTGGANGGAGAATTCCTGGATTATAAGAANGCCATTCCCCGGAAAAATCCCATTACNGTCACNGGNGAGACCAAATCCCTGATTGAGAGCATNGACCGGGTGTCNGTGGTGATCTCCGANAAGCTGAAAAGCCCNGTCCGGTGCGTNTTTGACCACAATAAAATTTTCTTCTCCGCNAANACCGCCAACGGCGAGGCCAAGGACGTGTGTCCTATGGAGGGAGACGGCCAGTCCCTGGAAATTGGGTTTAACAACCGCTATNTTATGGAGGCCCTCCGNTANGCNCCGGCGGACACAGTGAAAATNGAGCTGAATACCGGAGTTTCCCCCGCCATCATCGTCCCCATTGGAGAGGAGGAGAATTTCCTCTATATGGTCCTGCCGGTACGGCTGAAAGCGTCGGAGTAAGAGATGAAAACGGTTGTNATTCACACAGAGTATATCAAGCTNCAGGATCTGCTGAAATTCGCCAATCTGGTGGAGACCGGAGGAGAAGCCAAGGAGATNATCCAGGGCNGCGGNGTCTCCGTCAANGGGGAAACCTGNACCCAGCGGGGAAAGAAGATNCGCCCNGGAGACCAGGTTTTCTTNGGCAAAGAGGTNTATACAGTCGCCTATGCGGATTAACACGCTGGAATTGGAGCATTTCCGCAACTATGACCGCCAGACGGTTTCCTTTGATCCGGACTGCAACGTGATTTTNGGGGAGAACGCCCAGGGCAAGACAAATTTATTAGAGGCAATNGTCTACCTCTCCCGGGGAAAATCCCCCNGGGCCAGAACGGACAGGGAGATGATTGGTTTCCAGTCCCAGGATGCCGCTTTAAAGACGGAGGTATTCGCCCGCGGCCGGGACTTCCAGATCCGGGTGGANCTGTACCGTGACCGGCGGCGGAAAATGAGCGTCAACCAGGTATCGGCCAAGACCGCCGCGGCCCTCAGCGATGTGTATCAGACGGTATTTTTCTGCCCGGAAGACCTGTTTCTCATCCGGGAGGGAGCCGCCGCCCGCCGCCGCTTCTGNGACGCCGCGTTGTGCCAGCTCCGGCCCCGTTACGCCGCCGCCTTGGCGGAGTATCACCGGGCCTATGACCATAAAACCCGGATTCTCCGGGACTGGGAGGAGCATCCCGGCCTGNTGGAAACCCTGCCGGAGTTCAACGAACGGCTGATTCGNTTCGGGGCGGTCATTATCCACTACCGCCGCCAGTTTGCGGAGAAGCTCGGCCAATACGCCGCCATCCACCATTGGGAATGCTCCGGCGGAAANGAGCGGCTGGAAGTGGAATATTCNACCGTGAAAACCGTCACGGACCCCGCGGCGGAGATCGCCGTCATCACGGAACAGCTGCGGGAGCATATGGAGACTCACCAGGCGGCGGAACGGGCNTCCCGGCTGTGCCTCTCCGGGCCCCACAAGGACGATTTNCTTGTCTCCATTGATGGCCGGGAGGCTAAGCAGTTTGCCTCCCAGGGACANGTGCGGACCGCCGCTTTGTCCTTGAAGCTGGCGGAGCGGGAGATTTATAAAAACGTCACCGGAGAATACCCAGTGCTTCTCCTGGACGACGTTCTCAGCGANCTGGACCCCAGGCGGCAGGAGTTCGTGCTGAACCGCATTGCCGGGGGACAGGTCTTTATCACCTGCTGCGAGGACGACCGCCTCCCCAATCTGCTGGGAGGCAGGGTGTTCCATGTGAAAAACGGCACGGTTAAAGAGTGAGTTTCAGGAGGAGCCATGTACCTGCATCTTGGACAAAACCAGATTGTGCCGGACCGCCGGGTCATTGGCATTTTTGATTTGGACACCTGCTCCGCTGAAAAGCGGACCCGCGATTATCTGGCCGCCGCGGAGCGGGAGGGCGTAGTGCTGAACGTATCCGGGGATCTGCCCAGATCCTTTGTGGTGTGTGACCATCCCTATCACCGGCAGATTGTGTATCTCAGCCAGCTGAATCCGGCGACGCTGGCTAACCGGATGGAAAAGAACAGCATGGAGTAAAACAAAGCAGAAGTTCCGCTGAAAAGCGGTTTATTTCCCAATCGGCAGGGCAAAGAGAAACGGGCCGGATAATGGCCGGTCCGGTTCCCTTTGCCTTGAGGCGGGGAGGAGCGGAAAAAGCCTCCCTGGAAAGGAGTTACTATGGCAGAAAACGAAAATTTAACCTTAAATTCCACCGCGGTAGACGCGGAAAACGAGTATGACGCCTCGGAAATCCAGGTTTTGGAGGGTTTAGAGGCGGTGCGGAAGCGCCCCGGCATGTATATCGGGTCTACCTCCACCTCCGGCCTCCACCATCTGGTCTATGAGATCGTGGACAACGCCATTGACGAGGCCCTGGCGGGGTACTGCACGGAAATACTCGTGCAGATTAAGGAAGGGGACGTGATCACCGTTGTGGACAACGGCCGGGGTATCCCCGTGGACATCCAGGCCCAGACGGGAAAGCCNGCCCTGGAGGTAGTCTATACCGTTCTCCACGCCGGCGGCAAGTTCGGCGGCGGAGGCTATAAGGTTTCCGGCGGCCTCCATGGCGTGGGCGGCTCTGTGGTCAACGCGCTCAGCGAGTGGATGGAGGTCCAGGTACACCGGGACGGCCATATCTACGAAATGAAGTTTTCCCGCGGGCACGTAACCCAGGAGATGACCATCGTCGGCGACACGGACCATACCGGGACCACCGTCTCCTTCAAGCCGGACCCGGAAATGTTTGAGGACACCGTATATAATTATGACACCCTCCACACCCGTATGCGGGAGGAGGCCTTCCTCAACGCGGGCCTCCGCATCCGCACCGTAGATCTTCGCCCCGGCCAGGAGCAGGAGGACGATATGTGCTACGAGGGGGGCATCCGGGAGTTTGTCACCTGGCTGAACAAGAGCAAAACCCTTCTCCACGAGGGCGTGATCTACGTGGCCGGACAGAAGGAGGACTCCATGGCGGAGGTAGCCATGCAGTACAACGACGGCTACAGCGAAATGATCCTCTCCTTTGCCAATAACGTCCATACCCCGGAGGGCGGCATGCACGAGGAGGGCTTCAAGCGGGCCCTGACCAACGTGCTGAACAACTACGGCCACAAATATAAGATGCTGAAGGACGACGAGAAGGTCTCCGGCGAGGACTGCCGGGAGGGCCTGACCTGCGTCATTTCCGTGAAGCTGACGGAGGCCCAGTTTGAGGGCCAGACCAAGGCTAAGCTGGGTAACAGCGAGATCCGGACNCTGGTCAACAACATCATGACCGACAAGCTGGACACNTTCCTGGAGGAGAATCCCCAGGTGGGCCGGATGATNCTGGANAAGGCTCTCACCGCCAGCCGGGCCCGTGAGGCCGCCAAAAAGGCCCGTGAATCCGTCCGGCGGAAGACNGGGCTGGAATCNGGCCAGATGCCNGATAANCTCCAGGACTGCAACGAGCGGGACCCCTCCCTCTGCGAGCTCTACATCGTGGAGGGNGATTCNGCCGCGGGTTCCGCCATCGACGGGCGGGATTCCCGGTTCCAGGCCATTCTGGCCATGTGGGGCAAGATGCTNAACGTGGAGAAGGCCAGAGCCGANAAAATNTACGGCAACGACAAGCTCTATCCCCTGGTTCTGGGCCTTGGCGCGGGAATCGGCGAGGAATTTAATCTGGATAAGCTCCGCTATCACAAGATCATCATTATGTCCGATGCCGACGTGGATGGAGCCCATATCCGGACGCTGCTGCTGACCTTCTTCTTCCGCTATATGCGGCCCTTGATCGAGCGGGGNTATGTCTATTCCGCNGTGCCGCCNCTCTATAAGCTGACCCGNGGAAAGACGCAGCGGGTGGCNTANTCCGACGAGGAACGGGACGCTATATCCGCCGAAATGCGGGGNGGCAACCCCAANGTAAAGGTGGATATCAGCCGCTTCAAGGGCCTGGGNGAGATGGANCCNCATGAGCTGTGGGAGACCACCATGGACCCGGAGCGCCGCACCCTCCGGCGGATCACTCT
Organism: Oscillibacter sp.; assembly: GCA_014799855.1. Taxonomy (GTDB): domain Bacteria; phylum Bacillota; class Clostridia; order Oscillospirales; family Oscillospiraceae; genus Oscillibacter. Next base: position 15,321 of record JAAVHG010000023.1, on the reverse strand, counting down.
GGAGGACGCGGTGGCCGCCGACCAGATCTTCACCGTCCTCATGGGCGAAGCGGTGGANCCCCGGAAAGAGTGGATCGAGCGCAACGCCAAATACGCCCTGAATCTGGACTACTAAGGAGGCGACGTTATGGCACATAACCGAAATTACAAGCCGGAGGATATCGCCTTCCCCAACCAGGTCATTACGGAATCCGAGCTGGTCAGCGAAATGGAGGANAGCTATAAGCAGTACGCCATGAGCGTCATCGTNGGNCGCGCNCTGCCGGANGTGCGNGACGGNNTGAANCCNGTNCACCGNCGTATCCTCTANACCATGTACGAGGGCGGGCTCACCAGCGATAAGCCCTTCAAAAAATCCGTCACCTGCGTGGGCGACGTGCTGGGCCACTACCATCCCCACGGCGACAGCAGCGTATACGACGCTATGGTCCGNCTGGCCCAGAAATTTTCCATGCGCTATACTCTGGTGGACGGCCACGGCAACTTCGGCAATATTGACGGAGACCCCCCGGCGGCCTACCGTTACACCGAGGCCCGCATGTCCAAAATTGCCAATGAGGTTCTGCGGGATATNGACAAGGATACCGTGGACTGGGACCCNAACTTTGACGANACCCGGAAGGAGCCCCGGGTNCTNCCNTCCCGCTTCCCGAACCTTCTGGTCAACGGTTCCTCCGGTATCGCCGTGGGCATGGCCACCAACATTCCCCCTCACAATCTGCGGGAGGTNATCGACGCCACCGTCTGCGTACTGGACAACCCGGAGGCCCAGCTCAGCGACNTGATGGAGCACATCAANGGNCCGGACTTCCCCACTAAGGGCATCATCATGGGCCGCTCCGGTATCCGGGCCGCCTANGCCACAGGCCGGGGCCGGATNACCATCCGGGCCAGNACNGAGTTTGAGGAATTCGGCAANGACCGNACCCGGATTATCGTCTCCGAGCTGCCCTATCAGGTGAACAAGCGCCAGCTCATCAAAAACATGGCGGAGCAGGTGAAGGACAAGCGGCTGGAGGGNATNTCCGACCTNCGGGACGAGACNGACCGGAACGGTATGCGGATTGTCATCGAANTGAAAAAGGANGCCAATCCCCAGGTGGTGCTGAANAANCTCTTCAAGCANACCGCCATGCAGTCCAANTTCTCNGTGATNATGCTGGCNCTGGTGGATAACCAGAAGCAGCCGAAAATTCTCTCCCTCCGGCACATTCTGGACGAGTATATCNCCTTCCAGGAGGAGGTTATCGTCCGCCGGACCAAATACGACCTGAAAAAGGCTCAGGAGCGGGCCCACCTGTTGGAAGGCCTGNTNATTGCCCAGGACAACATNGACGAGGTTATCCGCATCATCCGTTCCAGTTATAACGACGCTAAGGAACGCTTGATGGAGCGTTTCGGACTGGACGATATCCAGGCNCAGGCCATCTGCGANATGCGGCTGATTGCCCTCCANGGNTTNAACCGGGAGAAGCTGGACACAGANTATAAGGAGATTGAGGAAAAAATTNCCTANTTNAACCAGCTTNTGGCCTCCGAGACCATGCTTCGCGGCGTATTGAAGGACGAGCTTCTGGAGATCCGGGACAAGTACGGCGACGACCGGGTGACGGAGATCCANGACGTGGAGGACGAGATCGACGTGGAGGACCTCATTGCNGAGGAACANTGCGTCTTCACCCTGACNCANGCGGGCTATATNAANCGGACNCCCGTCAGCGAGTANGCNGCCCAGTCCAAGGGCGGCCAGGGCCGCAAGGGTATCACNACNCGGGACGAGGACGCCGTGGCGGATGTGTTTACCGCNTCCACCCACGACTATATTCTCTTCTTCACCGACACCGGAAAAGTTTACCGGAAGAAGGGTTACCAGATCCCCGTTTCCGGCAAGGCCGCCAAGGGCACCAATGTGGTGAACATTTTGCAGGTGGAGCAGGGCGAGCGGATTCAGACCATGCTCCATACCCGCTCCATTGAGGACGACGGCCGCTTCCTGGTGATGGTCACCCGGAACGGCACCGTGAAGCGCCTGCCGGGAAATACCCTGAAAAATCTCCGAAATAACGGTATCCGGGCCCTCACCATGGAGGAGGGCGACCGCCTGATTACCGTTCGGGAAACCGACGGAAACCAGCGAATCCTGATTGCCACCCACGACGGCATGGCGGTTTGCTTCGATGAGACCCAGATCCGGCCCACCGGGCGGCAGTCTATGGGTGTTCGGGGCATCCGCCTCCGGGAGGGGGACTATGTCATCGGCGCGGCCAGGGCGAAACCGGGCTTTGCCGTGCTGTCCATTACCGAGCGGGGCTATGGCAAGCGGACTCCGGTGGAGGAGTACCGGATCACCAACCGGGGCGGCCTTGGCATCAAAAATTACCTCATTACCGAGAAAACCGGAAGAGTAGTTGGCGTTAAGGTGGTAGACGGCAGCGAGGATCTGCTGCTGGTCACCCAGGCGGGCATTCTGATCCGCACTCCCGTGGAGCATGTGAAGCTCACCACCAGTCGGGCCACCCAGGGAGTTATCGTCATGCGCTTCAAGGAGGAGGGGGATCAGGTCATTTCTCTGGCTCTGGCGGAGCGGAACGCGTCTCAGGAGACCCCCATGGACTTGGCGGAGGACCCCGCCGCGGAGGCAGTCCCGGAGACGGCGGAGTCTGGAACCCCGGAGGCCTCCCAGGAGGAGGAATAAGCCGCCTGCCGGATTCCCATGATTCAGTTTAAAGAGGTCCCGCTTATGGCGGGACCTCTCCTTTTTCTCTGTTTCAAAAAAATTTTCCCTATTCTGAAAGTATTTCCTCCCGCCAATCGTATCCTTATTGAGCGCGCTCAAAAGGAGTTGAACAGCATGAAAGATATCCAGAGTCAGGCGGAACGGCTGGNCGGCTGCTACGCCGACGCGATTCTCCGCCTCAGCTACACCTATTTGAAAAACANCCAGGACGCNCAGGACGTGTGCCAGACGGTCTTTGTGAAGCTTNTGACNGAGCCCCGGGAATTTGATACCGCGGAGCATGAGCGGGCCTACATCCTGCGGATGGCCGCCAACGCCTGCAAAGANCTGCTGAAAAGCCCGTGGCGGAAGCGGACCTGNGGNCTGGANNCCTGCGTGGAGGTTCCCGNCCCGGAGGANGGGGACGGCTCCGTCCTGGCGGCGGTNAACCAGCTTCCNCCNCACTACCGGGCNGTGATCTACCTCTACTATTACGAAGGGTATCAGGCGGCGGAGATCGGCCAGATTCTCGGCGTTCCCANCGGCACCGTCCATACCCGGCTGGCTCGTGGACGGGAAAAACTCAGAGGANTTTTGGGAGGAATGTATGATGAACAGACAGTTTGATTATGAGTACCACCAGGCNNTGGACGGCCTGACCTTCACNCAGNAGCAGAAATCCGCCNTGGCGGCCCAGGCGGCGCGGGCAGCCCAGGNNNCCGGAAAGANCCGGNGCCGNACCCGCCGCCCCTTGGGAAAAATGGCGGTTATCGCCGCCTGCCTGACGGTAGTGCTGGCGGTGGGAGCCAGCGCNGCGGGNATTCTGCCCAGCCCCGCGGAGGTGTTCGGCCCCCTGTTNGGCGGAACGGTTGCCCAGACNGANGTCATCGACAAGATTGGNCATCCCATNGGGGCCAGCGACACGGATAACGGNATNACCATNACNGCNGACGCNATTATGGGCGACGAGTATAACGCNGTNATCGTNTACACCATCAGCCGGGACGACGGCGAGCGGTTTTTGCCGGAGGNTAANNNTNTAGNCCAGCNCNNANCTGATGNTNGGNGGNTTNGGCGGNNCCAGCTGGGNTCAGAGGCGGNNCNCANGGCAACGGCTTGGTTCGTGGATGACGATCCGNATGACAACCGGGTTCAGTATGTGGAAACCGTAACNTCCGANGTNNCCCTGACCAANGGAACNGCCANGGCGNAATTCNNGGATNTNNGNTATTGGGACGTANAGGCNCAGAGCNTGANGCNCNNNTGTACGAGGGNAANTGGAANNTCCGCTTTGANGTNNANTANGAGGACNGCTCNNTTCANCTGGGCGGCGGCGAGACGGTTTNNCAGGANGNCATTACCTTTACCATNGACGAGGTGACNGTTTCNCCCNTNGCCGTGCGGNCGGCCTATACGGCNGANCTGGCGGTNGTNTGGGANAACAGNGANCAGCGGANGGNANANNNCNGAGNACGCCCGNCAGACGCCAGNGGTATTTGGANAANNTNGAAATTCTCCTNACGAAAACCGACGGNACNGTNNTTGACCTCAGCGGCGCCGGCGGCGGCATCTCTCCGGACTATGACGCCAACGTGTCCCACTGNACCAAGGGCCAGGTGCTGGANGAGATCATNCCTCTGGAAGACATGGCTTCTATCAGCGTAGGCGGCGTNGTNTTCCCCATCGGGCAGTAATATGGGAAAANACCACCCGGGAGGAATGTTCCTCCCGGGNGGTTCTCTTGTTATCCTCAACCCTCGCAGGGAAGCGGGATCTGAGAGACCCCCATGGACAAAAGTGCTTCCAGNCGGACGATTTCCGCCGGGGATTCGGCATAATCCTTTATGCTCTCCCGGACCGGCCAGTCTGTCCCGTTTTCCGCGTTGTACTGCTCCACCAGCTCCGNAAGCCGCTGATTGACCTCCTCCAGTGTCAGAACATGGTTGTGCTCTATCTCTATGGTGCCCGTGTACGTCCATTTTTGTTCCNTATACGTCCAGCCTACNTCGTCCAGATTTTCCACCANAGCCAGCATCAGCGGGCCTTTATAGGCGGTCATATCAAAGCANAGGGCGTATCCGGGACGGACCGAATGGAAATTCAGCGTCCAGCGGTANGGCCGCTGGCTGGTGGTCAGCTCTGTNGAATATCCGCCCGCGTTCTCCCGGATTCCCAGCGCGTCCACGATCTTTCCCAGAGCCGGCGCGTCCCCCACATAGGGGGTCNGGGCGTTGTACAGTGCCAAATCCTCAGGGCGGATCTTCATCCCGTCCTGGTAGACCAGCTCCCCGCAGAGGCGAACCTCCTTCACTCCCTCCAGGGGAATATCCAGCCGCTTAACTGCGGTGTTGTGGAAGGAGGAGACCAGTACCGACCGTCCNTAGATGCTGACCACGCCATCCTCGGTTTCGATGTTCCAACNGAAAAAAGCCGTAGCGGATTCCGGGGAGTTCACCAGCAGGATCAAATTGCCCTCCTCCGTGATGGTGCAGTGTGTCACCACAACGCTCTGGGNCTGGATGGGCGTGCCGATCAGAAACACNTTGACGGCAAAACCCGACACAATCACCGCCGCCGCCAGCAGGGCTGCCAAACCCACCCGGAGGCGGTTCCTCCGTTTGATCCGCTTGAGGTAGTNNACCTCCTTGACCGTCTCNTCCGGNGGCTCCACCGCCGGGGCCGTCATGGCCNTCAGCTTGGCGGCGCATGGGGCGCAGCCCGCCACATGGCGGTCCACCGCCTGGCGGGACTCCTCCCCCAGAAGGTTTTCCACATAGCTGGGCAGAAGATCCCCCACCACACCGCAGGTTAAATCATTTTTCATCGTCCATACCTCCGTTTCGCAAACGTTCCTTGCACCGGTAAAAGGTCACCCGGGCCCAGGTTTCCGTCCGNCCGCACACNTCCCCAATCTCCCGGAAGCTGAGGCCNCCGAAGGCCCGGAGGTACACCACCTCCCGCCCCTCCGGGGAGAGGCCGTGAATCCGCCGNAGCAGGTCCATCCGGNCCTCCTGGNCCAAAAGCCCCTCCTCCGCCGAGGGGACGGGCGTTTCCGGCCANTCCTCCGGGGCGGGGGANTCCCGGCCGTGCTTCCGCAGGTGCTGGAACCAGAGGTGCTTGGCAATCTGGCACAGCCANACGGAGATTTTGCACTGGCCCNTAAACTGGCCGATGGTGCGGACNGCCTGNTAGAAGGTCTCCTGGGTCANATCCTCCGAAAGGACGGGATCTTGGGTCTGGGCCAGCAGAAAGCGGTAGACCGTCTGGGCGTGCTGGCGGTAGATAGCGTCCATNTCCTCCACAAAACCCCTCCTTTCTCCGGCGCTTTCCTCTATATGTNNCCTGGNGCGGCGAAACGTTACAACCAAGGAGAAAAAAATTTGGCGGAANCCTCCGCCAAATTTTTCCCATTTAATCCTTTTNCGAAAACAGCGCCGCCAGACTCTCNNTGTANGGCGGGCGNCAGATACCCTTCTCCGTGACAATGGCGGTAATGAGGCTGTGGTCCGTCACGTCGAAGGCGGGATTCCAGCACCTCACCCCCTGGGGGGCCATGGGCTTTTCGTACCAGAGAGTGGAAATCTCCTCCGGNCTCCGCAGCTCAATGGGGATGTCCTCTCCGGAGGGACAGGCCATGTCNATGGTNGAGGTGGGGCCCAGCACATAGAAGGGAATNCCNTAGTGCNTGGCCAGAATNGCCACGCCGGAGGTGCCGATTTTNTTAGCCGCGTCNCCGTTGGCGGCTACCCGGTCNCAACCTACNAGGCAGGCCTGCACCCAGCCGTTTTTCATNACCATNGAGGCCATGTTGTCNCAGATGAGNGTCACGTCCACCCCCGCCTGATGCAGTTCATAGCTGGTNAGGCGGGCCCCCTGGAGCAGAGGCCGGGTCTCGTCGGCGAAAACCCGGAATTTCATTCCCCGCTCCGTNCCCAGGAGGATNGGGCCCAGNGCGGTGCCGTACCGGGAGGTGGCCAGGGGTCCGGCGTTGCAGTGGGTCAGGAGGCCGTCCCCGTCCTTTAACAGGCTGAGGCCCAAGGCGGAAATNGCGGCGCATTTGTCCATATCGTCCCGGTGGATCGCGTCGGCCTTCCGCCAGAGGGCNGTCANAACCGCNTCCCGGCCCTCCCCCNCCGTAGTCTCCGCCGTNTTNANCATGGNNTCCACCGCCCAGGAGAGNTTCACCGCCGTGGGCCGNGCGCTTTTCAGGGAATCCCCGTACCGCCGGAGGCGGGNAAGAAANTCCTCCNCTTCCGGAATGGACCGGGCCAGCAGATACATNCCGTAGGCGGCGAAAATGCCGATAGCCGGAGCGCCCCGNATTTGCAGGGTNTTNATGGCGGNCAGCAGTTCCTCCTCCGTGCCGGGGGAAATCTCCCGCTCCTCNCCCGGAAGAAGCGTCTGGTCCAGAATATANAGCCGNTCCGCCGCCTTGTCAAAGCGGATGTTGGGCTTAGGCGCNATGGTGTTTTCCATGGATAATCCGTCCTTTCCCCATGGCTGAAAGGATGAAAAAAGGACATCCGAAGGGATGTCCTTTCCATCAACCAATCCAGAATCAGCCCATCTGGTTGAGCTTCAGNGTCATGGCGCTCTTGCGGTGAGCGGCCGTGTTCTTGTGGAGAACGCCCTTGCTGACAGCCTGATCGACTTTCTTCACGGCGACCTTATACGCGCCATCGGCCTCGGTGCGATTGCCTTCCGCGGCAGCCGCCTCGAATTTCTTGATAGCGGTCTTCAGTTCAGACTTTGTGGCCTTGTTGCGGGCGTTTCTCGCCTTTCCGATCAACACACGCTTCTTGGCAGACTTGATATTCGGCAAACCAAACACCTCCCTTTGGCAGAATTTTCTTGGCGGGATAAGATTTCCCACCGTGCAGAATGATATTTTAGCAGGGAATCCACAAAAAAGCAAGTCTTTTTTTACGATTTCCTCGTAATTTTTGCATATTGTGCTTCGTAACGCAAAATCTAGGGGTACNGCTACAAGATTTTGTGTGTGGAGGCGCGTATCGATGTATATGAAACGGACGGATCTGGCCCTGGAGGCCAGGGAAATATGGCAGGAGTCGGCGGAGCGGACCACCCGCCTCTCCGGCGTGAAGGCCACGAAAACCAAGCGGGAGGGCTATCCCGTGACCCGTGTGGACATTCTGGACCGCCGGGGAGAGGAGGCCCTGGGCAAGCCCCAGGGCAGCTATCTGACCATTGACCTGACCGCCTTTTGGCAGAGGAAAAGCGGCTTTTTCGAGCGGGCCGTCCGGGCGGTGGGGTCCCAGTTAAAGGAGCTTTTGCCNGAGGAGGGATCGGCGCTGGTCATCGGCCTGGGCAACGACGCCATGACTCCCGACGCNGTAGGNCCCCTGGCGGCGGACAGCGTGCTGGTGACCCGGCACCTTATCGCCGCCATGCCCCGGCACTTCTCTGGCTTCCGGCCTGTGGCCGTGTTCCGCACGGGCGTGCTGGGCACCACCGGCGTNGANTCCGCCGAGGCGGTCCGGGGCCTGGTGGAGGAGATCCGCCCCTCCNTGGTCATCGCCATNGACGCGCTGGCCTCCCGGCGGGTGGGCCGGGTCTGCGCCACGGTGCAGCTCAGCGACTCCGGCATCATCCCCGGCTCCGGCGTGGGAAACCACCGGGCGGCNCTGAACCGGGAGACCCTGGGCGTTCCGGTCTTCTCNATCGGCGTGCCCACGGTGGTGGACGCCGCCACCCTGGCGGCGGATCTTTTGGAGGAGTCCGGCGTNGAGCACATCNCCCCGGAGGCGCTGGAAAAGGACCGCCAGGGAATGATGGTGACCCCNAGGGACATCGACCAGCAGGTNCGGGACCTGTCCAAGGTAGTGGGCTATGGGATCAACTGGGCCTTNCAGGATTTGGANATCGAGGAGATCAACGCCCTGCTGTCNTANAANCNGTATTTATNANNNAAAATGCTGTCTGNGCGGGGGATTTTCCGCTGTGCCGCGTTAAGTTTTCAGGTTTCATTGTTCAGCGGAAAAAATCTTTCGTCCNCCGCTCCANACCGCCCGAATGGCNNCCTTCTGCCTCCGGTAAAGGCANCGCTCCANCCGCTCCAGAGCGGTCANNGGATGGGGGCTGGGAAGGGCGTCGTCCGCGACAGCCACGGCGTGGAGGCTGTTCCCCGGAGCGAAGCCGGGTTTCTCCCCGAAAAAGGCCGCTCCGGCGGAGGTGCCCAGATACCANGCNTCCGGCACGGTAAGNAACTCCGTCTGCCAGCNGTCCAGCACCCGCCGGGCCTTGGAGGCCCGAATGGCGGAGGCCATCACGTCCAGCATATGTATCCGGTCNCNTCCGGCGATGTCGCTGCCCAGGGCTACCTTGACNCCCTCTTTCAGCATGGCACGCACCGGNGCNANGCCGGAGCAGATGTTTTGATTGGAATCCGGACAGTGGACGGCNGTGACTCCGGTNTCCGCCATGGCCCGCCGCTCCNGCTCATCGCTCCATACGCAGTGNGCCATGAGGGTACGCCCGGTCCAGAGGCCGAATTTTTGATAGGTTTCCCAATACTGCCCNCAGTCCGGNTGAAGCTCCGCCACCCAGTCCANTTCCCCGGTNTTCTCCGACAGGTGGGACTGAATGGGGAGNTTCCGCTCCGCCGCNGTCTTTCCCAAAAAGGCCATCAGNTCGTCGGTGCAGGAGGGGGTGAACCGGGGGGTCAGTATGGGCTTTACCCTGGTAAAGCGGCCGCACTCCTCCAGCCAGCGGAGGGTNTCCTCCATGGATTCCTCCGTGGTCTCCTGNAGGGCCGGNACGCTGTTGCGGTCCATNTTCACCTTGCCCACATACCCGGTAACCCCGGCCCGTTCCAGCTCTTCCATTAAAATCAGNGTGGCCTCCCGGTGGAGGGANGAGAACATACAAACCCGTGTGGTGCCCCCCTCCGCCAGTTCCCGGGCCANACGGCGGTACACGGTCCTGGCATAGTCCGGNTCNGAGAAGNGGCTCTCTGTGGGAAAGGCGTANGCGTTGAGCCAGTCCAGAAGAGGCAGNTCCATCCCCATGCCNACCATNGGGTANTGGGGGGCGTGGAGGTGCATGTCGCAGAAGGCCTGGACAATCAGGGCGTTTCCCCAGTNCTCCACCGCCGCCCCGGCGTACCGCTCCGGCAGGACGGGGAAGACCCCGGCAATCCGGCCCTCCTCCGCCACGAGATACCCGTTTTCCGTGACATCCAGCCGGTCCGGGGACACGGCGGAGACAATGGTTCCCTTGATGATANCCGCCGTCATAAAGCCGGCCTCCCTTCTGGACGTTTCTGCTTTTATTATAGATTTGCCNCATAGGAAAGTCAAGACGCCTTGACCNCTGGGGNAAAATCCGGTAAAATGGNNCAGAGATNACACATANGGAATTTTGGGAGGGACGGCCATGAAACTGGTTTCTTGGAATGTCAACGGCCTTCGGGCCTGTTTAGGGAAGGGTTTTCTGGATTTCTGCGCCTTTGCCGACGCGGATGTTATCTGCTTGCAGGAGACGAAAATGCGGCCGGANCAGGCGGATTTCGANCTCCCCGGCTACAGCCGCTTCTGGAACTGCGCCGACAAGGCCGGATACTCCGGCACCGCCATTTTTACCCGCCGGGAGCCCNTGAGNGTGNCNTANAACTTNGGCGGCAAGGACTGCCACCANCACGAGGGCCGGGTCATNACGGCGGANTTTCCGGANTTCTATCNGGTCTGCTGTTATACNCCCAACTCCAAGGACCAGCTGGCCCGCCTCCCCTACCGGATGGAGTGGGAGGACGATATCCGGGAGTACCTGATGGACCTGGACATGGTAAAGCCGGTGGTGTACTGCGGGGATTTGAACGTGGCCCACCAGGAAATCGACCTGAAAAATCCCAAGACCAACCGGATGAACCCCGGGTTTTCCGACGAGGAGCGGGCTAAAATGACCCAGCTTCTGGACAGCGGCTTTGTGGATACCTTCCGCTATCTCTACCCGGACAAAACCGGAGCCTACAGCTGGTGGAGCTACCGCTTTCACGCCCGGCAGAACAACGCCGGATGGCGCATCGACTATTTTATCGTCTCCCAGCGGCTGACGGACCGCGTCCGGAACGCGGATATTTGGAGCGAGATAACCGGAAGCGACCACTGTCCCGTGGTGCTGGAGCTGGAGGAGAGGGAGTAAAGGAAAAGAACCGCCGAAAGGCGGTTCTTTCTGATTATTTGTTCCACTGCTCCGGGTTCCGCAGGGCCTCCGCCGTTTCCGCCGGGACCTTGCCGGAGACGGTCAGCAGTTCGCCCAGGTCCAGCCCCGCGATCTCCATGCCGCTGAGGGACTGGGGAAGCACATTCATCGTCACAACTTCCCCATCCACCGGGACGGTGAAGCGGATCAGCTCCTCATACTCCCGTTCCGCGTCCGCCGCCTGGCCGGCCAGAAGGGTCTTTTGTTGCCAGAATACGTAGGTGTACAGCGGTTCGCCGGATTCCCCGCTGGCATAGGCCCAGCCATCGTCTTGCAGAAGGGCGTCAATGGCGGCCACGCCGTCCTCCGAGGAAATGGTGAGAATCTCTTCTCCCTGAGCGTCCAGAATCTGCCAGCGGTGGGCCTTGGCGCTCCAATCATCCTCCAGATTGCCAAAGATTCCGTCCCAAACGTCATCAAAATCCTCGCCGTCTGTTTCCATGTCGGACAGGTCCTCTTGCAGATCCTTCCGCACTTCATCCCAGGCCTCGTTCAAATCTTCCCGGAGCTCCTCGTCGGTGGTGGATATGACTACCGTTGACATACAGCCTGCCAAAATGGACAGGGCCAGCAGAGCCGGCAGCAAAACTAAAATCCGTTTCATCTCAAAAGTCCTCCCTATGCTTTACTCCAGATTCAGATGGCGGCGGAGGAAATAGACAGTGATAAGATAGAATATGGCACCGTAAGCCGCGGCTATGGCAATCATGATCAGCATCCCAATATGAATGGCGGCAAAATGGTTAACGTTAATATGGAAGAAGTCCCAATCGGAATGGATCAGCACCTGAATGCCGATGCCGCTCAGCATCTGTATTACGAACTGCAATCCGAAGAAAGCCGCCACGGAGCAGGCCATTTTATGGTTGGCGGCGCTGTGGCCGATCGCCAGGGCGGCGTAAAACTGCACACACATGGCCACGATGCCCACAAAGCACAGCACCGCCATTTCTGCCAGATATCCCGCGCCGTTAAAGGCATATTTTGCCTCAAGCTGCCGAAGCTCCTGGAACATCGCTCCAAAACCCTGGAAAATGTCCCCGATGATGTGGAGATCGAAGGCCATGATGCAGACGGCCCAAAACACCGCTATCAGCGTCAGCACAAACCAAACGGCGGAGACGATGAGCTTTGCCCAGATGTGCTGGTGGATAGAGACGGGCAGAGTCAGCATCACATACCCCTCGTCCTGCAAAAGGTTCTTGTAAAACCGCTGGACCATCAGCACAAAGGACATGACGCAAACGCCTATAATGGCCACAAAAAAGGCCACAATCAGCAGTCCGCCCAAAACGTCCAGCATCCAGTAGCTGGTTTCCATCAGTCCCCGGGTGGAGAAGTTGGCCGCTATCGCCGTCGCCAGCAGGATCAGATACAGCGGCAGCATAATCCGCCGGGTGGCCCGAAATTCGTGCTTGATCAGTTTTCCTAACATTTGAACACCTCCCGAAACAGCGCGTCTACGCTCATGCCCCGCTCCTCCCGGATCTGGTCCACGGTGGATTGCAGCACCACCTGGCCCCGGTTCAGGAAGATTACCTCGTCCAGCACCTTTTCCACGTCGGCGATCAGGTGGGTGGAGATCACCACGGCGCCCTCGGGGTTGTAGTTGCCGATAATGGTGGAGAGGATGTAATCCCGCGTGGCCGGGTCCACGCCGCCGATGGGCTCATCCAGCAGATACAGCTTTGCCGCCCGGCTCATCACCATAATCAGCTGTACTTTTTCCCTGGTGCCCTTGGACATCTGCTTCACTGTCTGGTCCGGCGGGATGTTCAGATGGGCCAGCATTTCCTCCGCCGCGTCCCGGCGGAAGTCCTGGTAGAAGTCCCCGTAGAAGTCCAGCAGCTGNCTGGCGGACATCCANATNGGNATACAGGTCCGCTCCGGCAGGTAGCTGACCAGGCCGTGGGTCTCCCGGCCCGGAGCCGCGCCGCAGATGGCGATNGCCCCGGCGCTGGGGGTCAGCAGTCCGTTGGCCAGCTTAATCAGNGTGGTTTTGCCGCTGCCGTTGGGGCCCAGAAGGCCCACAATCCGGCCCGGNTCNATGTTCAGGCTNACATTGTCCAGGGCGCTGGCCCTGCCGTAGCTTTTGCAAAGGTCATAGCACGATAAGACGGTCATTTCCTTCCTCCTCTCCGCCGAGCTCCTGCCGCAGCAGGCTCAGCACGTCCTCCTGGCGGTAGCCCAGGCGGATCATAGCCTCCAAAAAGGTCTTGATGTGCCGCTCCGCCAGGGAGCGCTTCGCAGACTCAATCATGGCCNTATCCTCCGTCACGAATCTCCCCGCGGTNCTCTGGCTGTAGACCAGGCCGTCCCGTTCCAGCTCCGTCATGGCCCGCTGCATGGTGTTGGGATTCACGCCGGCCTCCGTNGCCAGATCCCGCACCGACGGCAANCGTTCCCCAGGCGGAAAGGCGCCGGAGACGATACCCACCTTGATCTGCCAGATCAACTGCGCGTAAATGGGAGCGTCGTTGGAAAATTGCCAAACCATGGCGCACCTCCTTTGTNTTTGTATTAGACTACTAATACAGTAGCACAACTTCCCGGAAACGTCAAGGGGTTTTGTCAGAAAATTTTTTNNCCCCGNTTGGNANGGNGATCTATGGGATAGGTAGNGCNTGCATTTACAAAAAATAGCCCCGCCAAAAGGCGGGGCCATGCTATGNGGTTTCGTTTTATCCATCNAGCGTGTTTTGATGATACATCTCCTTGTAGGAGCGGATGTAGTAGTCGGCCAGACGCTGGATCTCCTCCTGATCCGCCTTGGCGGACTCGTCGTAGACCCCCGCTACCCGGAAGCCGGCGGCCTTGGCGGTGCGGATGGCGTAGAGGGAGTCCTCAAAAATCACCGTGTCCTTTTTGTTGGACTGGAGCCGGGCCATGGCCCGTTCAAAGATCTCCGGGTGCTCCTTGCTTCCCGCTTCGGCGGCGGTGACCATCCCCTTGAAATAGTCCCGGAGGCCGGTTTTCGCCAGGGCGATTTCCACCAGAGGCCGGTCCGTGGCTGTGGCAATGTACATCCACACCCCCTCCATTTTCAGCAGGGACAAAAACTCCTGGACTCCCGGCTTGGCCTGGACCTCATTGCGGTAGAATTCCTCTACCACAACCCGGCCCAGGGCCATGATCTCCTCCTCCGTCTGGGAGAGGCCGTACAAGGCTTTGCAGTATTCCGCCTTTTGGCGGATACCCTTGTCCCGCAGGGATATCTCGTCCTCCGCGCTGGGCTCCACACCCAGGCGGCGGAGCATGGAGGGACCCAGCTTCCGCCACATGCCCATGGAGTCCAGCAGAGTGCCGTCCATATCAAAAATCGCGCTTTGCAGACGCATAATCTGTTCCTCTTTCCTCTTATCTCAGCAGAGCTTGGCCCCGGCGGGGATAGCGTCGTCCACCATGATCAGGTGCAGGCACTCCTCCCCTTTTTCCGTGTGGACGGCGGAGATCAGCATACCGCAGCTCTCCAGGCCCATCATCTTCCGGGGCGGCAGGTTCACAATGGCAATCAGAGTCTTCCCCACCAGATCCTCCGGCTCGTACCACTGGTGAATCCCAGAGAGAATCTGCCGGTCCGTGCCGGTGCCGTCGTCCAGGGTGAAGCGGAGGAGCTTGGCGCTCTTTTTCACCGCCTCGCAGGCCTTCACCTTCACTGCCCGGAAATCGGACTTGCAGAAGGTGTCGAAATCCACCTGTTCGGTGAGCTGAGGCTCAAGTTCAATATCCGGCAGGGCCGCCTTCTTTGCCGCCTCGGCGGCATTGTCCAGGGACTCCAACGCCTTTTCCATGTCCACACGGGGGAACAGGTTCTCCCCCTTGGTAACAGCGGCGGCCTCCGGCAGGAGGCCCCACTTGGCGGCGCTGTCCCAGGTCTGAACGTCCTTCCCCGCGCCGATCTGGGTAAAGAGCTTTTCCATGCTCTCCGGCATGAAGGGGGTCAGCAGAATACCGCAGATCCGGGTGGTTTCCAGCAGATTGTACAGCACCTGGGCCAGACGGGCCCCGTTGGCCTCCATGTCCTTGGCCAGCACCCAGGGGGCGTTCTCGTCAATATACTTGTTGGCCCGCTGGATGACCTTGAACACGTCCTCCAAAGCCTTGTGAGGGGCGAATGCGTCCATGGCGGCGGCGCACTGGTCCCGGAGGCCGGAAGCCATGGCGATAAGATCGCCGTCCATGGCCTCGTCGGCCCGGCGGTCCTTGGGCAGAGTTCCGCCGAAATACTTGCCCGCCATGGCGGTGGTGCGGGAGAGCAGGTTGCCCAGGTCGTTGGCCAGGTCCACGTTGATGGTCTGGATCAGCAGCTCGTTGGTGAAGTTGCCGTCACTGCCGAAGGGGAACGTCCGTAGCACGAAGAACCGCAGGGCGTCCACCCCGTAACG
>JAAVHG010000022.1 GCA_014799855.1 Oscillibacter sp. | reverse complement strand
GCAGAAAACGCCCTGATCCTTGTGATCAGGGCGTTTTTTGGCGTGTACGCATTATGGGGCGGGCCCCTTTTGCGGGGGCGGAGGTTGGTGGTTGACGATGCCGCTTCTCTCTGTTTGCGCTGCCGCTTTCTGGTGCTTGAGGATGCTTCTTCCCCTATTTATGCTGACGGCGGTTGGCGGGGGGGTGGGGAAAGATCTTTGCGATTACATCCTGGATTTCCGGCCACATAAGGAAGGCGGCGGCGAAGCCTATTTTTTGGCCTGTTTGCAGCTTCTGACGAAGCGTGTCCCCGTCGTCGAAAAGGACGAAGTGGGCCTCCCCATGGCGGGTGTACGTGAAATACCGGGCGCAGAGGTCGTGGGAGAAGAAGACGGTGCGGCCCTCCTCCGCTAAAAGCGCGTCCAGCTCCTCCTGGGTCAGAGGGCGGCCCTCGCCGGAGGGGGCCGGAAGGCGGAAGTCCATCCGCAGACGCTGGACGTCCAGGGCCAGCCGGCCCGCGCCTCCGTGGGCGTTGGCCTGCTCTTGCAGATACTCCGCGAAACTGCCGCCGGAAAGGGCGGTGCAAAGCAGGGTGATGCCTCCCGGCGCGGCCCCGGCGTAGGCCTCCGGCAGATAGAGCTGGCGGCGGCTGGAGCCCAGGACCTTTCCCAGCTGCTCCACAAAGGCCGCGCGGTCCCGGCGGGGGCGCTCCTCGAAATCCAGCACCGCGCCGCTGTAGCCCCGGCGGCCGCACTCCCGCAGCACCGCCGCCGCCAGGGCCTGGGGGTCCTCGACCAGCGGCGCGTCCCGGTCGCTGACGGACAGCAGTCCCCCTCGGGTTTCCAGCAGCAGATTCTGCCGCAGCAGCGTTGACCCTGGGCCGATGCGGTAGGCCACGTGGGCCAGTCCCTGGCCGTACCGGCCAGCCTCCTGGGCCTCTCCCGGCGACACCGCCAGATAGGTCCGCAAAACCAATCCCTCCCTCTTGCGGGAAGCTCCCGAAGATGATATAGTAATCACAAATTGCCTGACCCTAAACCGTATGCGAAAAAGGAGCCGCCTATGCCTATCTCCCTGATTCCCAGCCGCGTTTTTGACACCTACCGGGAAGTGACGCCCCAATTTTTAAAGGAGCGGGGAATTACCCTGCTCCTCAGCGATTTGGATTTTACCCTGGCTCCCAAGTCTGTGCCCCATCCGGATCAGGCCCTCCGGGACTGGATTGCCGCTCTGGCGGCGGAGGGGATCGGGTTTATGATCGTGTCCAACAACCGCTCCGGAAAGCGGGTCTCCGCCTTCTGCGCGGATTTGGGCGTACCCTACCAGGGGCGGGCGGGGAAGCCATCCACCAAGGGGCTTCGAGCCGCTATGGAACGGGCGGGGGCGGGACCGGCCTGCACCGCCATGCTGGGAGACAAGCTGCTGACGGATATGCTGGCCGCCAACCGGGCGGGAGTGCTGGCCCTCATGGTGGAGCCCGCCGGGGGGGCGGTGACTGCCTGGCAGAAGGTGCTGCACGCTTTGCAGGGGCCGTTTAAGCGGAGAGCGGGGACTTGACAAGCGGGGACAGAGGAGATATACTGAGAAATAGAAAGGGCGCTGCCGATAGACGGTTGGCCTCCCTCAATTACTTAAAGAAGTAACCGCAGGTTGGTGGCCGGGCGGTTACTTCTTTTTTATCTGTAGAAACAGATTGATGATTCCAATAACTACTAAACAGAATGTAAAGAATTCCATATATGTTATCATATCACCACCCCCTCCCGTTCGGAGGGGTGCAAGAAGTTCCCCTCCAGAATATGGAGAGGCCAACCGCCTACATTCTATGGGGTCCCCGCCGGAGCCCAGCGCAGCGGGTCCGGTGGGGAGAGGAGGAGCAAGGGAGCAAGCGGAGACCTCGCCGAAGGCGGGGGCGGAGCTTAGTGGACTTTGCGACGACGAGGCAGCGCTGAAAGATTTTTCTTTCCTGTTAACAGCATACGGCCTTTTTTGACAAAATGCAACAAAATTATCATTGGGCCGGCTTTGCGGGCGGCGAGTGGCAAAAAAATACTTGCAATAGAGGGGGATATAGGATAAAATATCTTCATGCGCGGTTAAACACCAGAGAAAGCGATTGAACACGGTTGTTTTCTCATAGATTTATGAGGAGGATATGACTATGCCAACTATTTCTGCCGGCGATTTCCGGAAGGGTATGATCTTCGAGATGGAGGGCAAGCCCATGCTGGTGGTGGACTTCCAGCATGTGAAGCCCGGAAAGGGCGCCGCCTTCGTGCGGACCAAGTACAAGAACGTCATCACCGGGGCCATCCGCGAGGAGTCCTTCAACCCCACCGCCAAGTTCGAGCAGGGCAGCGTGGACCGCAAGGACGGCGAGTACAGCTACAATGACGGCGACCTCTACTACTTCATGGACCCCGAGACCTACGACATGACCCCCCTGAACAAGGACGTGCTGGGCGACGGGTTCAAGTTCGTCAAGGAGAACACCGTGTGCAAGCTGGTCAGCTACAAGGGCAGCGTGTTCACCGTGGAAGTGCCCAATTTCATGGATCTGGAAGTTACCGAGACCGAGCCCGGCGTGAAGGGCGACACCGCCACCAACGTCACCAAGAAGGCTACCCTGGAGACCGGCGCCGTGATCCAGGTGCCCCTGTTCATCAACGAGGGCGAGAAGATTCAGGTGGACACCCGCACCGGCGAGTATCTGGGCCGGGTGAAGGAATAACAAGGCCGCCGGCGGGGGCCTTTTGGGGCCTCCGCCTTCTCAAATGACAGGAGAAACGAGGTTTTATTAAATGAATAAAACACCGACGACATTGATCATTATGGATGGCTTTGGCCTCTCCGGCAGTGATACCGGCAACGCCGTTCACGCCGCCAAGACTCCCTGCCTGGACAAGTTCTTCCGGGAGTTTGCCCACACGGAGCTGTCCGCCTCCGGGCTGGACGTGGGTCTCCCCGACGGGCAGATGGGCAACAGCGAGGTAGGCCATACCAACATCGGCGGCGGCCGGGTGGTTTTCCAGGACCTGCCCCGGATCACCAAATCCATCGCCGACGGGGACTTTTTCACCAACCCCGCCTATAACCACGCTATGGACGCGTGCCTGGAAAAGAACACCGCCCTGCACCTGATGGGCCTCATGTCCGACGGCGGCGTTCACTCCCACCTGACCCACCTGTTCGCCCTGCTGAAGCTGGCCAAGGACAAGGGGCTCAGCCGGGTTTACATCCACTGCTTCCTGGACGGGCGGGACGTGTCTCCCACCTCCGGCGCGGGCTTTGTGCAGCAGGTGGTGGACAAGTGCGCCGAGATCGGCGTGGGCAAGGTGGCCACCGTTATGGGCCGCTACTACGCCATGGACCGGGACAAGCGCTGGGACCGGGTGGAGCAGGCCTACGACGCCATGGTCTACGGCGAGAGCGAGACCTTCAATCCCGACCCGGTGGCCGCCATCAAGGCCTCCTACGCCAAGGACGTGACCGACGAGTTTGTGGAGCCGGTGGTCTGCGACCGGGACGGCACCATTTCCGACAACGACAGCGTGATCTTCTTCAACTTCCGCCCCGACCGGGCGCGGGAGATCACCCGCACTCTGGTGGACCCGGATTTCGACGGCTTTACCCGCCAGATTTTCCCCGTCACCTTTATCTGCAACACCGAGTACGACGCCACCATGCCCAACGTGGAGGTGGCTTACCCCCGGACCACCGTCCGCAACGGCCTGGGCGAGTACCTGAGCCAGATGGGCCTGACCCAGCTGCGCATCGCCGAGACTGAGAAATACGCCCATGTAACCTTCTTCTTCAACGGCGGCTCCGAGACTGTGTTCCCCGGCGAGGACCGGGTGCTGGTGCCCTCTCCCAAGGTGGCCACCTACGACCTCCAGCCGGAGATGAGCGCCCGCGAGGTCTGCCGCCAGTGCGTGGAGCGGATTGAATCCGGCTCTTACGACGTGGTGATCCTCAACTTCGCCAACTGCGACATGGTGGGCCACACCGGCATTTTTGACGCGGCCGTAAAGGCCGTGGAAACCGTGGACGAGTGCGTGGGCAAGGTGGTGGACGCAACCCTCAAGATGGGCGGCATCGCCATGATTACCGCCGACCACGGCAACGCCGAGCAGATGGTGGAGTCGGACGGCAGTCCCATGACTGCCCACACTACCAATCTGGTGCCCTTCATCCTCTGCGGCGCGGGCAGCGAACTGCGGAAGGACGGGCGGCTGGCGGATATCGCCCCCACCATTTTGGACGTGATGGGTCTGGCCTGCCCCGAAGAAATGGACGGCAAGACGCTGATTGTAAAATAACACCGGATAACTAAGCGTAAAAAAAGCGGCGGGCCAAGCCCGCCGCTTTTCTATCCGCTTACCGCTTTTTATAGCCCACAAACCGGAAAAGAAGTATCAAAGATGCTTTTCCACGTCAGAATCCGGCGTGGCCTCTGGCCGCGGCCAGTTTGTTTGACTTCATAGACGGCAGACACGCGCCCTGCGCGGCGGTGAGCGAAACGCTCACCAATTGAAAACCAGCATTTGCCGATTTTCAACTTCGCCGAATTTATTTCTGGGGGTCCTCGGTGTCAAAGACCGTTTTCGCGCTGGCGGCCAAGCCCGCCAGTCCCTGCAATTCGCTGGGGATGATGATCTTGGTGGCCTTGCCGTCGGCAATCTTCTGCATGGCCTCCAGGGCTTTCAGCTTCAGCACCTGGTCGTTGGGGGAGGCCTCGTTCAGCAGCTTCAAGGACTGGGCCAGGGCCAGCTGCACCCGCTCGATAGCCTGGGCCTCCGCCTCGGCGGCCATGATCCGGGCCTCTTTCTCGCCCTCCGCCTTCAAAATGGCGGCTTCCTTGGCGGCGGTAGCCTTCAAAATCGCCGCCTGCTTCTCGCCCTCGGCCACCAGCACCTGGGATTCCTTCTGGCCCTTGGCCTGGAGGACCGCCTCGCGGCGCTCCCGCTCCGCCTTCATCTGCTTCTCCATGGCGCTCTGGATGTCCTTGGGCGGGATGATGTTTTTCAGCTCCACACGGTTGACCTTGATGCCCCAGGGGTCCGTGGCCTCGTCCAGAATGGAGCGCATCTGGGAGTTGATGATGTCCCGGCTGGTGAGGGACTGCTCCAGGTCCATGTCGCCGATGATGTTCCGAAGAGTGGTGGCCGTCAGGTTCTCGATGGCGTTCATGGGGTGCTCCACGCCGTAGGTGTACAGCTTGGGGTCCGTAATCTGGAAGTAAATTACCGTGTCGATCTGCATGGTGACGTTNTCNTTGGTGATGACCGGCTGGGGCGGGAAGTCCGCCACCTGCTCCTTCAGGGAGACCTTNTTGGCGATGCTCATGATGAAGGGNATGGTNAAGTGGGGNCCCTCGTTCCATACCGCGTGGAACACGCCCATACGCACNACCACATAGGCCCGGGACTGGGGCACAAAGTGGACGTTGGTGACGATCAGGACGAGAATCAACAACAGCAAAACNACAATTGCGATGATTTGGAAATTGATCATACCGTTACCTCCGCGTTTTCTTTTTGTTCTATCTCCACAAAGAGCTTGACGCCCTCCATGCGCGCAATCCGCACCCGCGTCCCCTGGGGAATNATCTCCCCGGCGGCGCTGCGGGCCGTCCAGGTTTTGCCGTCCACGTATACGGCGCCGGAGGCGATTTCGTTGTCAATGACCTCCGTCACCCGGCCNGTNCCGCCCAGGACCCGGTCCAGATTGGTAGGAGTGGGNCCCCGGCGGCGGTCCGCCCAGTTCCGCACCNTGGGCAGGCCGATGGCCAGCGCCGCGGCGGACACCACCGCGAAGACCACCAGCTGCACCGTCAGGCCAAAGCCCGCCAGCGTGGCCAGNAGNGCCCCTACGGAGCCTACGGCGAACCACACGGACACCAGGCCCTCCGTCATCAGCTCCACGATNCCGAAGGCGGCGACNGCGGCCAGCCAGATCCAGATCATGATGTTCATCCATAACCCTCCTTCTTCCGCAGTCCATGACTTATAGTCGACACACTTGAAAAGAAGTAAAACTTCTTTTCAANCCTGCGGCTTACGCCGCAGGTGGCCGATTTAGCGGCCCATGTGTCTCCTTCATAGTTGGCGCACANGGGCTTTGCCCGTCCAGCGGTAATAACCGCTGGTTGAAAATCGGCAGAGCCGATTTTCAAGTGCGCTGACTATATTGTTAAGGATTATACCACAGTTTGTTGACGGATATCATTTCAATTTGGTAACAAATCTGTTGCGCGNGGTGGTATTTCCTGGTATACTAAACGAGATCGCCGCCAATTGGGCGGTTGAGGCGGCTTTTTCGGCGTTTTGCGGGAAAAACCGCCGGGAGAGGAGGAGTTTTCCATGGTGCTGACNGTGCCCTGCCTGCTGGGGCTGGAAAGNNTGGTGGCCGGAGAGATGCGGCGGCTGGATCTGAAAANCGTCCGGGCGGAAAACGGCCGGGTTCACTGNGACGGGACCNTGGCGGATATCGCGCGGCTGAATATCAATCTCCGNTGCGGAGCCCGCGTGCTGATGGAGCTGGGCTCCTTCCAGGCCNCGGATTTNGAGGCGCTGTTCCAGGGAGTGCTGGCGCTGCCNTGGGAGGACTACATCCCCAGGGACGGGGAGTTTCCCGTGAAGGGNTACTCCATCAATTCCACCCTCCACTCCGTGCCCGCCTGNCAGGCCATTGTGAAAAAGGCGGCGGCGCGGCGGCTGGGGAACGCCTACGGCTGNGAGACTCTGCCGGAGACGGGAAGCCGGTATCAGATTCAATTCGCTATTTTCAAGNACCGGGCCTCGNTGTATCTGGACACCTCCGGCGAGGGGCTGTACAAGCGGGGCTACCGGGCCCGGAATATGGGCGCGCCTCTGCGGGAGACGCTGGCGGCGGCNCTGGTGNCNCTCTCCCGCTACCGGGGGCGGGACCCCTTCTGCGATCCCTTCTGCGGCAGCGGCACCATTCCCATTGAGGCGGCCCTCATNGCCAAGAACCGGGCTCCCGGCCTGGACCGGNGGTTNGCCGCCCAGCGGTGGAAGGGGATGGACGGAAAATTCTGGATGGACGCCGCCGACGAGGCTCAGGACAAGGAGTTTCACGGCAGCTATGACATCTGGGGCGGGGATATCGACCCGGCGGCTGTGGAGCTGGCCCNGCANAACGCGGAGCTGGCCGGGGTGGAGNACTGCGTGCGCTTTGAGACGGCGGACGCGGGNAAATTCCACCGGGACAGCCAGTACGGCCAGCTGGTGACCAATCCNCCCTANGGCGAGCGGCTTTTGGAGCATCAGGANGCGGAGGAGATNTACCGCCGCTTCGGACAGGCGGTCCGGGANCTGCCGCCCCAGTGGCGGATGGTGATNATNTCCTCCCACACGGAGTTTGAGCGGGCCTTTGGCCGGACGGCNGACAAGAAGCGGAAGCTCTATAANGGAATGCTGAAATGNGNCGCGTTCCTGTATTCTTAAGCCTTGATTGAAAAATGGCAAAATGTCCAAGGGGCGGATCTTTTGCCGCCATACTGCCTTAAACTTTTTGAAATACGCCCAGTATTNCTTGGANTTTGGCCTTCTCNGGTATCCCCTTGCCGTTGGGTATTTTGCCATTTTANCATAAGGTCTAANTCCATGCACAAAAAGGCCACGCCTTGCTGTATACTCACAGTAAGGCGTGGTTTTATGTTTTCTGTTGAGAGAGCTTCTCGATCAGCCACCGCAGATGGGGAATGCTTCCTTCATCTAAAGACGCTATCTGGCGAATCAGCGTATCTACCTCTAGCAATGTTCCGCAGTCAGCGGAAAAAAAGTCTCGTGGGTGAATTCCGAAGTATTCACAAATATAAAAAAAGGACTCCATAGAGGGAAGCGCTTTGCCATTTTCAATTTTATTGATGTAGCTCTCNCTCTGTCCCAAGGACAGACTCATATCTCTGGCGGAAACGCCCTTTTCCAATCTCAGCTGAGTCAACCGTGACCGCAGGAGGTTCTCATACATATTCATCACCAANTTTATTATATTCTTTATATCTCAAATTATAGGGAANTAAATTCTCTATTTTTCTTGNCACAGATAATTAAAAGATATATACTTTGGCATATAGGGAATTTCATTCCCCAATCTATAGAAAGGAGCGATATACATGAAAGGATTTGNATTCCCCCGTATTTCCTATCAGCCGGATGAAAGGGACTGTCCGGAATGTGGCGGGACNGGATATGATCCCAACGATGGCGGACAGTGTGACACCTGCGCCGGAACCGGCACGGTAGACCGCTGAGAAAAGGACTCCCAGTTTCTTTACTGGGAGTCCTTTTTTTGGGTAAAAAATAAGTGGGACATCTTTCCTTTTTGGTGTAAATGCGGTATAGTATTGGTAAAAACATATGAAAGGGAGGCGGAGCGGTGCGGCATATCTTTATTATTAACCCCCGCGCGGGGAAACGGGACCAGACTTCCCGGATTTACGAGATGGCGGAGGGACTGCGGACCCGGCACGGCCTGGACTGCGCCTGTATGCTGACGGAGCGGCCCGGCGGGGCGGAGGATATGGCCCGGAAAATCGCCCTGACTGGGGAGGCCGTGCGGATTTACGCCTGCGGCGGGGACGGCACCGCCTCGGAGACGGCCAACGGCATAGCGGGGTTTGCCAACGCCGCCATGACCTGCGTGCCTATCGGGACGGGGAACGATCTGCTGAAAAATTTTGGGCCGGAGATGATGGGGAAATTCTCCGACGCGGAAAATCT
The DNA here is from genome assembly GCA_014799855.1 of Oscillibacter sp. Classification (GTDB taxonomy): domain Bacteria; phylum Bacillota; class Clostridia; order Oscillospirales; family Oscillospiraceae; genus Oscillibacter. The sequence continues at coordinate 3,171 of JAAVHG010000022.1, read as the reverse complement.
CTGGGATGGGGACGCGTTTCCCCTGGACCTCATCGACTGCAACAGCCGCCTGGGGCTGACCATTGCCTGCAGCGGCATCGACGCGAGAGTGGCGGAGAGCGTCCACGACTTCTCCTCCGTGCCGCTGATCCGCGGGCGGGGAACCTACCTGGCCTCCGTGGCGGTGAATTTCCTCTTTCGGGGCATCGGCCAAAAGTGGACCATTTGGCTGGACGAGGAGAAGCTGGAGGGGGAGTTTGCCCTAGCGGCCATGTGCAACGGGCGGTACTACGGCGGCGGGTCCACACCGGTGCCGGAGGCCCGGATGGACGACGGNATTTTGGANACCATGGTGGTNAAGTCCGTCAGCCGGNCGGCGTTCGCCAGGCTNTTCGGCGCGTACTCCCGNGGGGAGGCGGCGCGGTTTCCGGAGGTCGCCAAAGTGTACCGGGCGAAGGTGGTGCGGATACAGTCGGCNGAGGAGATTGTNACCTGCGTGGACGGGGAGTGCCGCCGGAGCCGGGAGGTGGTGATGCGGCTGTCGGANAAGCGGGTGAATTTCTTCGGGCCNAAGGGCTGCAGCCCCAACGCNACTTGTAAAGAGGGNGCTGNGTCNCCCCTNTCCCCGTAAANGGNNCGCCGCNNTCGTAAGCGGCAAAGCCGCCAACGGCCGCGCAGCAGATTTCCCCACCAGTGAGGGGCCCCCGCTGGAGCCCAGCGCCCAAGTCCGCAGAGCGGAATTTCTTCCGACGGCGAGGCCGCGGCGAAAATGATTTGAATCTATTTCTCCGGTCTAACGGAGGCCGATTTGCGATCATTTACAATTTCTTCATAACTTTTGCCAAAAACCCCCTTTACAAATGGGTCGGACTGCGTTAAGATAGCACCGTTAGCACTCGGGAAGATTGAGTGCTAACGGTGTACGTTTGTATTTTACATTTTAATATGTTAAGGAGGCAACTCAACATGAAACTCACTCCCCTTGCAGATCGTGTGATTTTGAAGATGGTAGAGGCCGAGGAGACCACCAAGGGCGGCATCATCCTGACCGGCAGCGCCAAGGAAAAGCCCTCTGTGGCGGAAGTCATCTACGTGGGCCCCGGCGGCACCGTGGACGGGAAGGAAGTCACTATGACCGTAAAGCCCGGCGATAAGGTGATCACCAGCCAGTATGCGGGCACTAAGGTGACTCTCGAGGAAGTCGAGTATGTGGTCGTCCGCCAGAACGACATCCTGGCCATCGTCGAGTAATCCAAAGGTCAAAGCAAAATAGGAGTAGGGTCCAGGGGCGACGCGCCCCTGGCGGGGTGCAGGGGCAGAGCCCCTGCGGAAAGAAACCCGAACTCAAAGGACTAAAGGGCGAGGCCCCAGCAGAGACTTGCCCCAATTGAGGTCCGAAATTCCGAAAACGCCCATATAACCACCAGCGCGGGGGTTCTAAGGGGGACGCGTCCCCCTAGTTTCTCCGCAATGCGGAGAAAGAAATTTCAATATTTCCACTTCCCGCCATGAAAAACGCAAATATATTTGGAGGTAATGCGATATGTCTAAGCTTATTAAGCGCGGCGACGAGGCCCGGAAGGCTCTCGAGGCCGGCGTCAATTCCCTGGCCGATACCGTTAAGATCACCCTGGGCCCCAAGGGCCGCAATGTCGTTCTCGACAAGAAGTACGGCTCTCCCCTCATCACCAACGACGGCGTGACCATCGCCAAGGAGATTGAGCTGGACGATCCCTTCGAGAACATGGGCGCCCAGCTGGTGAAGGAAGTCTCCACCAAGACCAACGATGTGGCCGGCGACGGCACCACCACCGCTACCCTGCTGGCCCAGGCCATGATCCAGGAGGGCCTGAAGAATCTGGCCGCCGGCGCGAACCCCATCATCGTGAAGAAGGGCATGGCCAAGGCCGTGGAGGCCGCCGTGGCCGAGATTAAGAACCAGTCCAAGAGTGTGGACGGCTCCAAGGATATCGCCCGCGTGGGCGCTGTCTCCTCCGGCGACGACGAGATCGGCAAGCTGATCGCCGACGCTATGGAAAAGGTTTCCTCCGACGGCGTAATCACCATCGAGGAGTCCAAGACCGCCGAGACCTACAGCGAGGTCGTGGAGGGCATGCAGTTCGACCGGGGCTATATCACCCCCTACATGGCCACCGACATGGAGAAGATGGAGGCCATTATTGACGACGCGTATATCCTGATCACCGACAAGAAGATCTCCGTCATCGCCGACATTCTGCCCATCCTGGAGCAGATGGTTCAGTCCGGCAAGAAGCTGGTCATCGTGGCCGAGGACGTGGAGGGCGAGGCCCTGAACACCCTGATTGTCAACCGCCTCCGCGGCACCCTGAACGTGGTGTGCGTCAAGGCCCCCGGCTTCGGCGACCGCCGCAAGGAGATGCTCCAGGATATCGCCATCCTCACCGGCGGCACCGTGGTGTCCGAGGAGGTCGGCCTTGAGCTGAAGACCGCCGATATCTCCGTCCTGGGCCAGGCCCGCCAGGTGAAGGTCACCAAGGAGAACACCACCATCGTGGACGGCGCCGGCGAGAAGCAGGCCATTCAGGACCGGATCGGCCAGATCCGCTCCCAGATCGCCGTCACCACCAGCGATTACGACAAGGAAAAGCTCCAGGAGCGGCTGGCGAAGCTGTCCGGCGGCGTGGCCGTCATCAAGGTCGGCGCGGCTACCGAGACTGAGATGAAGGAGAAGAAGCTCCGCATTGAGGACGCGCTGAACGCCACCCGCGCCGCTGTGGAAGAGGGCGTTGTGGCCGGCGGCGGCACCATCTANGTCAACGTGGTTCCCGCTGTGGANAAGCTGCTGGCCGACGTGGAGGGNGACGAGAAGACCGGCGTGCAGATTGTCGCCAAGGCNCTGGAGGCCCCCATCCGTCAGATCGCCGCTAACGCGGGNCTGGANGGCTCCGTGATTCTGGAGAAGGTCCGCTCCTCCGGCAAGAACGGCTACGGCTTTGACGCTTACAAGGAGGAGTACTGCGACATGGTGNCCTGCGGCATCATCGATCCCGCCAAGGTGACCCGCAGCGCTCTGGAGAACGCCGCCAGCGTCTCCGCCATGGTGCTGACCACTGAGTCCCTGGTAACCGACAAGCCCGAGCCCCCCGCTCCCGCGCCTGCCGCGCCGGATATGGGCGGCATGTACTAAGATTCGGATTCCGCACAAAACCC
>JAAVHG010000021.1 GCA_014799855.1 Oscillibacter sp. | reverse complement strand
ACTCGGCAGCAGCCCTGCCGCCTGTACTGCTCAGGCTGTAATAGGTCCATTTCCCATCTTGACGGCTCACGACAATACCCGATTCGCACAGAATCTTCATGTGGTAGGAAACAGTGGATTGCGCCATTCCCAATTAGACGCACTTCTCACCGCCCCGAAGAAGCGAGAGAATCGCCAGCCGCTTTGGATCACACAGAGCCCTAAAGACTTTGGCATGTTCTTGGTACACATTATCCATTGTGTTTCCTCACATCAAAATTATTTGATGTGAATAGTATTACAGGTCAGCTCTCTTTGTCAACTATCAGGCTTCAAAATAAAAGGAAGTTTTTCTATGAACATCATTTGGATATGGAGCGGCCTCTCGTCCCCGGAAGCATAATTTTGACTCTATCATACCCAGGTAAACTTGGACAACTTAGAGTTCATCTACAAGTATAGATTTCGCAATAAATGACGCAAAAGGCCAGCATAAGCTGGCCTTTTCNNTGNTGNGGCTGGTTACGCCTCCTGCATAGCCTCGTCCCGGCAGAATAGGAATTTGAACACGGTGCGTACCAGGGGCTGGATAAAGAAAAGCTGGCTGAANTAGGCAAAGGGAAAATTGAGGCAGACCAGTTTGANCCAGTTTGCCAGGAAGGTTAGGAAGTTNAATCCAGCGTAGTACGGATAATACAGGATAGCGGCCAGGAANCTCATAACCGGGCACATCAGGCCAACCGTAGCACAGATAACNGCGGTTTCAAANAGCATATGGTGCGTCGTTTTCAGATCAAAAACCCTGCAGGCCAGCCGGAAGGACAGCGGACTTCCAAGANCGACTTCCAGCAGATAGGCCAGACAGAATTCCACCAAAACCACNGCCCANATGGGGGCGGCACGNCCCAGCATGGACACACCGCCCTGCTGCCGGATGGCTTCCAGNACGCTNGGAGCGCCGGTGACGGCCATCAGCGTGCCGCCGTTGACAACATAGAGGCTGTAGAATACGTAGCCGTGGACTGTGACGATAACGGTCAGAAGGGCAAAGATCATTCGCTGAAATTGATTTTTGGGCATGGGAATATACCTCTCTTTCATTTTTGCATAAAAAACATGCGGCAGCATTTAGGCGGTAAATCTCTGTTCCGTGATCAGATTTACGCGCTTAAAGCGCCACATGTGTCGTTTATGCAATATTCGATTTNCAGTGTTAGTATTTTAACATAATAAGCGGCAAAAAGTCAATCAAAATTTCTATTTCTTGNNGCCNGNTTTGNAGGAGTANAATATTGNGANGGCATGAGGGNNGTTTCTTTGCCGNGGATTCACTCCAANGGGTGTTTGCGATTTNTCCCNCNNCCGNACTCAGAATAGGCTTAGAGTGCAGTTTAAAANTGTCCGGAAACATCCGGGAGCGCAGAAGGCANAGCCTCCGGCTAAGCCGGAGAATCTCAGATATGGCAAAGGATTGGTCAAAAGANGAGCCCCGCTTTTCGATNAAACGATTCAAAAAGCGGGGCTTACTCCCTATTCATTTAAGATTATCTTNAACGTTTCCATCAGCTTTGGGATGTCCAGCGGCTTCGGTATATGACCGTCCATGCCTGCATCGAATGCCAGCTGCCGGTCCTCCTCAAACGCGTTGGCCGTCATAGCCACAATGGGAATATTGGCTTTTGCGGGGTCATCCATGGCGCGGATGGCCCGGGCGGCCGTATAGCCGTCCATTACCGGCATNTGAATGTCCATCAGGATCAGNTCGTAGGCGCCGGGCTGCGCTGTTTTGATGGCTTCGACAGCCTCGGTCCCGTCATCCGCCGTATCNATGACCAGTCCGGCCTCCTCCAGAACCGTCCTGGCAATTTCCTGGTTGAGTTCGTTGTCTTCCACCAGGAGTATCTTTTTGCCGAGAAGGAACTGCGCGGAAGTATCCTGTTCTTCNGCCTCCTCNATCTCTTTGTACGGNGCCGTCAGGATGTCCAGAAGCTCCGACAGAAACAGCGGCTTGGAACANAAGGCCGTGACTCCCGCCTCTNTTGCNTCNGNCTCNATGTCNGTCCAGTCATAGGCGGTGAGGAGAATNATAATGGCCTTCTCACCAACGATCCTGCGCAGCCGCCGCGCNGTCTCAACGCCGTTNAGATCCGGGAGCAGCCAATCCAGCAGGATCACGCGGAAGGGATCGTTCTGCTCCAGGGCAAACTCTGCCCGGATGACGCCCTCCTCTCCCCGCGTTGTCCAGTCGGGGCGCATTCCNAGGGAGGAGAGCATNTTGCTTACGCTGGTACAGGTATGGGTATCGTCATCCACCACCAGCGCCCGCAGGCCNGCCAGCTTCTCCACATACTCCGCGTCGTCCATACCGTCTTTGACCCGGAACTGGAAGGATACCACNAATTCCGATCCTTTNCCCTCCTCGCTGGTCACGGTAATNGTCCCGTTCATCATATCAACGATATTCTTGGTAATGGCAAGTCCCAAGCCCGTNCCCTGAATCCCGCTGACCGTGGAGGTATGTTCCCGNTCAAANGGCTCGAATATGTGCGNCAGGAATTCCTTGCTCATCCCGATGCCGGTATCCTTGACCCGGAACTCATAGGACGCGTATCCCTCCGGCGCGTCNTCCNTCTGGATGATGTGGAGGCTNACCGTCCCGCCGGGCCCGGTGTATTTCATGGCGTTGCTCAGGATGTTCAGCANCACCTGGTTCAGNCGGAGCTTATCGCAGATAATNGTCTCATTGGTGACNTCCANCGTATCCACATGGAANGAGAGCTGCTTNGACTTCACGTCGGCCTGCACGATGGTNTTCAANTCGTGCATGATCTCCGGCAGGCTGGCCTCGTTTTCCTCNNTCTTNACCTTGCCGCTTTCNATGCGGCTCATATCCAGAATATCGTTAATCAGGCTCAGCAGGTGCTTGCTGGAGGTGAGNATCTTTCCGAGATAGCTGTTCACCTGCTCCCGGTTCGTAAGATGGGATACGGCCAGGGACGTAAAGCCGATGATGGCGTTCATGGGCGTCCGAATATCATGGGACATATTGTTCAGGAAGGTGGTCTTNGCGGCGCTGGCCCGCTGCGCATCCGCCAAAGCCGCCTCCAGGACCGCCTTCTGCTCCTGTTCCATGAGAACGATCTTGTCGATATTTCGGAATCCAACGAGGATAAAGCCGTCCTGCTCCTGGGCGTCCCCGTTTACTTCCAGATGCGCCGCGCAGACGTACTGATAGGTATGTACTGTGCCGTCAACCAGCGCCCGGAAGCTNCCGGAATATTCCGNGCCGGTCTTCAGCTTTTCGATTACGGTGTCCAGCGCCAGGGCCTCCGACAGATACTGCCGGTCCTCNGGGAGGACGCGGTANCGGATATAATCCGTCATAAGGTCGCTGTAAAGGGCCTCTTTCGGGGAATCCTGTTCCAGTCCGGCGGCCGCGTAGCCCGTTATTTTCACGGGTTTGACGGTGGCCNTTTTGGAGTCAACCGCATAGACGTTGATATAATCCCGGCTCAGGGTATTGACAATGGCCAGCTGTTCCTCCAGCTCCTGATTGGCGCGTTCGGTGGCATGGAGGAGCTTTTTGTTCCACCGCCACCGCAGGTAGAGGGCGATGATCACGCCGATGGCCGCGGCGGCCAGCAGCGCGGATATGGCCATGACTCCCGGATGCGCCCGCATATACTGGCTGAANGACATNTTTTCGNCCGTGTTGGCGGTNTACTTTGTGATGAGATGGTTCATCGAGTCGTCCGGCGTATGCTGGATGCACTTGTTCAGTATGGTNATGAGCTCGTGGTCACAGCTGCTTCTGACGTACATTTTGAAATCGAAGCGCAGGGAGTTTATCACACTGAACTGCAGCGAGGACGTGGGATCGTTGTTGACAAAGGACTGCGCCGTATAGGTATACACATAGGCGGCGTCCGCTTTTCCATCCAGAACGGNTTGAAGCGCGCTTTCCCTGGTCAGGCAGTTCAGAATCTGGGCGTCGCCGATCATGTCCTGCTCAATGGGGGCGTCGCCCTGCATATCCGCCACCGCCAGGGTGGAGATTTCGCCGCTGAAATCTTTCCTGGTCACCAGGGCAACGCCTGTATTCATATAGGCGTCCGTATAAAACCCGCTGTGCAGGTGTTCTCCCGCCGTTGAGTGGGACTGCCGCCAGTCAACGACCACATCCACCCCGTCGTGATTCAAAAGATCGTANTACTCCGCCCGGTCATTGNGAACNACGATCTCATAGGACAGTCCGGCCATCTCCATGATCCCGGCGAAATANTCCGGCAGGATGCCTTTCAGCTCGCCGTCCTCCACATAGGANTAGGGCTTTCGNTCCCCCATGGAGGTGACGGTAATCCGCTTTTTTCCAGAAGCCACGTCCTGAATATAGGCCTGCTCCCGTTCGGTAAAGGAGAGCTCGGAGGGGCGGGTGCTTCCGTAATATTCGTAATACAGAACATTGGACCAGTCTCCCTCGTTGATGTTCATCTGGTCAATGGCATAATTGATCTCCGCCATCAGCTCCGTATCGTCTTTTCGGACAATGGCGTAAAAATANTCTGTTTCAATGGTATCCAGCGTTTTTTCATNTTCTGTNCTTCGCAGATTGCTGGAAAGNATGGCGTCAATCGTNCCGTTCTGCAGATCNANNGCCATCTGGNTGGTATCCGAATACTCCTTAGCCCGGTAGGAAAAGCCNTTTTCNNGCGCGAACTCCGCCAGGCTCTGGTTCTGGCTGCTTCCGGGCACAACNCCTATCGTNATNCCGTCATAGGTGTCATAATTGCCGGANAACNGGCTGGTNTTGCCGGCCTGAACGGATAAAACGGTGCTGTTTCTTCCGATAGGAAGGGAGAACGCNTATTTTTCTTCCCGCTCGGGGTTTTTCCTGGCGGACGTTACCACGTCAATTTCGCCTTGATCCAGCATNGTGAGCATATCTTCCCAGGACTGNTCATATCCGACGAACGTAAAGTTCANNTGCGAATATTGGGANACGAGNTTTAGAAATTCCACGCCGTACCCGGTAAGGCCGCCGTTTCCGTCGTCCATATGGTAGCCGTCAAAATAGAAAACGCCCGCTTTTACCGTTNTATTATTGGCCGGCTGCGCCGCNTTTGCCGTGGTAAGGNTNGTCAAAAGCGCCAGAAGGCACAGCAATAGCGTGTACATCCGTTTCGCGCCGCGCGTAGTTGACAGTCGAATTCTTCGTCTTTTTTCCATGCTCCTCATCTCCTTTCGATGATAGCATTACTGTATNGCCGATANCCTATAGTCAGCGCAGTTGAAAAGAATCCTGTTGGATTCTTTTCAACGAAACGCCGCTATGCGGCGTTTCGACCCGCATCCGCGGTTTTCTGCGCTCGACTTCATAGGAACCNCACGNGCGCTTTGCGCACGGACGGACCCNNGGGTCCGTCCGTTGAAANGGAGTCATGACTCCTTTTCAACTGCGGTGACTATATCATACCACATAGGTTCCCATTAGGCAACGGCCATTCNNTCANCCGGGGCAGGAAAATCCTTTACCGCCTCCGCGATATCCGCTCCCGCCCCAATGTTTCCCAGCATTTTCCACCACGCGGCGCGGGCCTCCGCCCATCCGGGGGTGATCTGGTAATAGTCGTCCATNTATGGCATAAACATGCTGTATTCCATCATCAGCATGTCGTTTTCATAGATGTTNCCCATATTCCTGACGGGCCAATAGGAGGAAGTCCGGACCGCCCTTGTGTATGGGGCGTCATTTTCNGTGATATAGCGGATAAAGGTTTTCGCGGCTTCGATCCGCCCGCCGCTGTCANTGTTGAAAATGCCAAACCCCCAGATNCCGCCCTGGAGCTTCGGCGCGTCCCCGTTGGTGGGAAANGCCATGGGGAAAACCTCAAAATCCAAATCCGGGTTGTTGAGGGTCTGCTGAACCTCTATGGACGCGTTCCAGCAAAAGCACATGGCGGTTTCCTTTTGGCAGAACAGATTGATGGCNTCCGCGGAGGAGAGGGCCGAATCAAAGGTAATGCCCTCCAAATCATAGAGAAGCCGCAAGGCGTTCCGGTTCTCTTCGCTGTCAACGGTATAAGCGGTGTGCGNNTCATTGGTAAAAGTCCCGCCATACAAATTGTTGACNAGGGCGCGCGTCCCCTGGTCGCCGCTTTGGNTTTTNCAGTATACGACGCCCGCTTTTTCCTGCCCGTGGGCGGTCAAAGCNNGAACCGCCTGGATAAACCCATCGGTGGTCCAGGTGTGGGNCTCTTCGTCAATNTACNGGAGGGCGTCCGCGTCCCGGAACATATCGTAATTGATGGCCATGCAGTGGGCGGTCATGCAGATGGGAAATTCATAATACGCCCCGNCNNTNTCCCGGCAGGCGTTCNTGATNNTTTCATAGACCGTTCCGGCCTGCTCGGACTCCCATAGATCNGAGAGATCCACCATCCATCCCTGTGCGCCCCAGTTTGCCACAAGGCGTTCCGGNCCTTCCAGAATCAGATCCGGGGGACAGCCGTCGGAAACGGCTTGATTGACCCTTTCATCGCCATGGTCGTAGTTCAAAAATTCCACGGAAATATGAATATTGGGATATTCCTTATGAAAGCTGNTCAGTATGCTGGATACGGCGGTGGGATTGCCCCAGTTGCCGACGGGAAAGGTCCACAGGGTCAATTCCACATCTTCCGGGCCGCCGNCGTCATCCGGGCCGGCCGCCGCGTTTGTACCGCCGCAGGAGGACAAAAGGCCGGCGGACAGCAGAAGGCATAGCAAAATCATGGCTTTTTTCATGGCTGNCATGCTCCATTCCCCTTCGGTGGTAANTGGNATCAATGAAAATACTGCTTTAACACGGAGAGAACCTTCTCCGGGTCCAAAGGCTTTGGCGTATGGGCGTTCATCCCGCAGTCAAGGCATTTTTGAATATCATCCTGAAAAGCGTCCGCGCTGATGGCGATAATGGGAATGGTCTGCCCATCCTTTCGCTTCAGGCTCCGGATGGCCGCNGCCGCTTCCANGCCGGTCATAACNGGCATACGAAGATCCATGAGTATGGCGTCATACCATCCCGGCGCGGACGCCTCAAATTTTTCCACGCAGATTTGGCCGTTTTCCGCCCACTCCACTTCCAGTCCAAATTCACAAAGGAGCTCATTGGCNATTTCCCAGTTCAATTCGTTGTCTTCCGCCAGAAGGAGCCGCCTGCCGGNCAGGCTGNCGTCAGATTCCGCCTCCTGTTTCTGCCGCGGCGCTTCCNCCTCTGTGAATGGGCGCAGGCCATAGTATAGCCCGGACCGAAACAGCGGCTTTGCAATAAAACCGCGGATGCCGGCCTGTTGGACTCTGACCTCGGCTTCATCCCATTCGCCGTTGGTGAGAAGCACGACGGGCAGTTCCGCGCCAAAGCGGTTGAACAGCTCCCGGGCGGTCAAGCTCTCGTCCCGCTCCTGTATATCCTGGTCCAGCAGGAGGATGTGATAGGGCTCATGTCTGCCGCCGCGATCTTCTATCATCCGGACAGCCTGCCGTATATCCGCCGCATAGTCCGCCCGCAGTCCGATGGACTCCAGAGCGGAGACAGCCAGACGGCCCTCGGTTTCGTCGGCTTCCAGGACCAGAACCCTCCGGGCCGGCAGCCGCAGTTCCTTCTCCTGGCGCATGGTGGTTTCCATGTCTACCGTAACGTGGAAATGGCTCCCCTTGCCCTGTTCGCTTTCCACGGTGATAACGCCGCCCATAGCGTCTACAATATACTTGGTAATCGCCATGCCCATTCCGGCTCCGGCCGTTTTATCCACACGGGCGTTGTCTTCTCTTGCAAAGGCATCAAATATCCTGCCCTGGAATTCCGTGGACATGCCGATGCCGTTATCTTTGACATGCAGGTGGGAACGGATATAGTCGTCCCCCTTCGGAGAGGGCTCCTCATACAAATCGATTTCAATCACGCCGCCTTCCGGGGTGAACTTTACCGCGTTTCCCAGAATATTTAACAGGATTTGACTTAACCGGACCCGGTCCGAGCAGACATTTTCATGATAGATATCATGCACATAAATATGAAACTGTTGATTTTTCTCCTGAACCTGCGGCTGGATGATGGTGGTAATGTTCTGCATAATCTCGCGCAGGGAAAGCGGCTCCAGATTTAATGTCAGGTTTCCGCTCTCAATTTTGGACATGTCCAGCATATCGTTGATCAGTCCCAGCAGATGCCGGCTGGACACATGGATTTTCTTTAGGCAGGAACGCACCCGGGACGGGTTATCCATACTGCTGATGGCAATGGACGTCATGCCCATAATGCCGTTCATCGGCGTGCGGATATCGTGGCTCATATTGGAGAGGAATTCATTTTTCGCCCTGTTGGAACGCTCCGCGAACAACTGCGCCTGTTCGGCGGTCTTTCTGGCGTCGTCCAGCGCGTACATTTGCTTTTTTGTCAAACGGTAATATCCGGCAAAGACAAGCAGCAGCGCAAAGATAATCAGGCAGCAGCCGCCAATGGAGATATAGGACCATATTTTTTGGAGCAGATTGATGGTTTCATCCAGCGTATTATGGGAGATCTTCAAAAGCAGGTGCCAGTCTGAATTGGGAAGATTGGTACAATAGACGTTCCAGCGTTCGCCGGAAATCAGAACCTCGCTGGTATAGTCGATGTCGGACTCCAGCGCGTTGCGGAGCTCCTCCGCGTACTGGGCCGGGTCTTTTCCGCCGAAGGGCTCATACTGGTTCTCCACCCGTTCAAAGTAATTGGTTCCCGCGGCGATGCTGTTATGTAAAATGTAACTGCCGTCATTACGGATAATGGAATATTCTATGATGCTGCTTTGGATATCGTTTTTTAAGGTATCGCTAAGGTAACTGGTCGGCAGTCCGGCCACCAGCGCAATACTCGTATTTTCGTCGCCTATAGGATACATCGCCGGCGCCCCGAACAATACAAGCGGAGTCCCCGTCTCATCCTTTCCCGCGCAGACATTATATCGGCCTCCCTGAACCGAGCGGCGCAGCGCCTCCGGCACGTCTGCCGTCACCTGGGAACCGTAGATCATATTGAAATCTCCGTCATCCGTATAAAATGCCAGATATTCAAATCCCGCGGAGCGGGCATTGTATGTCAGTCCAATCCGCATGGACTTTTCCCCTGTAGTGCGTTCGGGCGGAACGGAATTGACCAGCGACTCCACCTGAGACAGCCGAAGCTCGATGATTGTTCCAAAATGGGACGTCACCTGTTCGCTGATTCCCGACATGTAAAAGACGCCCAGCCGCCGGATGGCGTTTTCTCCCATGAGATTGATACAGAGCGCCTGGGCGATGAATATTACGACACAGAAAAGTGATACCAATATCAGGCTTATATTTAGAAAATGCGTCGTTCTTTTTTCCATTATTCCTAATCTCCCAAAAGAAATGAATACAGGGGCTGTTACCAGGAAGCCGCTTCTTCCGGCGTAAGCATCACATTTGTAAAATCTGGATCCGCCCGTTCGGAGCTGCGGCGTATGTCCAAAAACCGATATGACTTTATCGAACAAGATCAAACAAGGAACTGTACATCTCCTGCAATTTAATGCTCAGCGTCAACGATTAAAAAAGACGCCCTCCGGCGTTACGTGTAGGCCATTAGTAGCGGCTTATCAAAAAAAGAAGAACCCTATACCGAAAATGCCCTGATACAAGCAATTTTGCAGGAAGCTGAAAGATTGCCAGATAACACGGCTAAAGTGTTAATCAATAGTTTAGCCGCGTTGGCCAGAAAAGTGGAATTTGAACGGTAGGACAGAAAATGCTGTGTAGAGGAATCTAACAATCAAGGAAAGCGGGATAATCACGATGCGGGGGAGCGAATCTGGTGGATGATACAGCGCTGCGCCTGACTCTGGGGATACGCGGCTTCCACGAAGCCCTTCAGCCCATCCACGCAGAAAAGACACACATCCAAAATTGGCAGGGCAGAAAATGTTGTGTAAAAGGAGAAATCCCACAGTCGAGGAAAAATGGATATCAACAATGCGAGGGATGCCTGGCATAGCCCTTCTGAACCCAGCTTGACCACAAGGAGTCTGGGAGAGGCAGGTCAGGCGGACTTTCGGTCCGGGAACATGAGTTGGAGCTGCGCCAGAACGATATCCCAATTTCGACATCTGGCGGTCCAGTGTTCGACAATTTTCCTGCTGGCGAGATAGAGCATTTTACGCAGGGAGTCATCGTTGGTAAAGCTGGGCTTATTCTTGGTGATCTGACGAAACTGGCGGTTGAGACCCTCGATGATATTGGTCGTGTATATGATTTTCCGAATCTCCTGCGGATAACCAACCGGTACACTTCCATGATATAAAAAAAGAGGGGAATCCAGCGGTATTATGTCAGGAAAAAACGCGTAAAACCGAATGGTGGTATGTGGCAGCCAGTGAAAAACAACACCAAAGGGCCATCTATAATCACCCCTCTCAAAATCTTTCTATGCAATCTCTTTGCCTGCAATTCACCTGCCTAAATTGAAAATCATGCTGAAAAAGAAATAATCCGGGCGATTGCCCACACCCATGCGCTCCCGTTCAAGGGGGCGCTTTTTTTATGTTCAGGAGATGGTGAAATGAGCGATACCACAACTTTTGACTACTATTACGGCAACGAAAGCAGCCAGTTTTCGATTTATCATATCCCCCGCCAGCTTATTACCGGCAAACAGTTTAAGCGGCTGTCCACTGACGCCAAGCTGCTAGATGGCCTGCTACTGGACCGCATGGGCCTGTCTGCCCAAAATGGCTGGTATGACGACCTGGGCCGCGTCTATATCTACTACACACTATACGAGATACAAGAGGGTCTGAACTGCGGTCACAATAAAGCGGTCAAGCTACTTTCCGAACTGGACACCGGCAAGGGCTTCAGTCTGATTGAGCGTGTCAAGCAGGGGCAGGGCAAGCCCGCGAAAGTCTATGTCAAGCGGTTTACCACCAGGGCCGTACCTCCCTCACCCCCGGAACCGGAACAGGAACCACCGCCCAGACTTCCGATTATCGGAAGTACAGACTTCGGAAAATCCACAGGTAATTATATTAAGTCAATTCAGA
>JAAVHG010000020.1:2450-7390 GCA_014799855.1 Oscillibacter sp. | reverse complement strand
AACGATACCGTGTCAGCACGGTATAGATCAGGATCTCGATCTCGGCGGGCAGGTCGTTGGTCTCGTCCAGATCGACTTCCTTGACCTCGCCGTTCAGCCGTACCAGAACCTTGCTGCCGCCCAGGGGCAGGAAGCCCTGGTTGTTGACGCTCTCGTCAAAGCCCTCGCGGGTGGCGAAGAGGGTGAACTTGTCCCGGTAGGGGGCGGAGTCGTAGGGGCAGAAGATGGCGCAGTTGCCGCACTCGTTGCACATCCGGTCCACATGCAGGATTTCTTGCCGCCCGTCGGGCAGCTCCACCACCACGTTGGCCCGGTTGGGGCACACGTCGGCGCACACTTGGCACACAACATTGCAGCTGAGACAGCGGTCACCCTCGCACTTGGCGGACTCGCAGAGAACGCCCTTCTTGGCGATGGCCTCGGCGCGGGAGGCCTTGGCCCCGGCGGGAATAGCAAACTTGTGGGCCTCGCCAATGACCGCGTTGGCAAAATACTGGGCGTCGGCGATGCCCTCCACCACCGTGGCGGGGCCCCGCATGGCGTCGCCGCCGGCGTATACGCCCTCGATGTTGGTTTTAAAATTGGGGATGCCCTTATCGTCCACCTCAATGCCGTTGGCGGTGAAAATCCCGCTGTCCACCTTCTCGCCCACGGCGGAGATCACTGTGTCGCAGGGGATCTCCACCGTTTCTCCGGTGTCCACCGGAGTGCGGCGGCCGGAGGCGTCCGGGTCTCCCAGCTTCATCTTTTTGCAGACCAGCGTTCCGTCCTTCTGCTCCACAGGGGCCGCCAGCTCCAGGAACTTCACCCCGTCGGCCATGGCCAGCTCCAACTCCTCCGCGTCGGCGGGCATATATTTCCGGGTCCGGCGGTACACCAGAGTGGAGGAGGCCGCTCCCGCCCGGAGGGCCGCTCTGGCGGCGTCCATGGCGGTATTGCCGCCGCCTACCACGGCCACATGGCCCAGGGACACGTCCTTCCCGGCCTTCAAATCCTTCAGCCAGCCGATAACGGGGATCACGTTGCCGGGGATGTCCAGCCGCCCCGCCTTCCATGCGCCCACGGCAAAGAAAATGTGGGTGTACCCCTGGGCCTTCAATTCGGCCACAGAGGGGGCGGGGGTGTTCAGCCGGACCTCCGCGCCCATGCGGAGCACCAGATCCACGTCCTTGTCGATGGCCTCGCCGGAGATGCGGAACTGGGGGATCACCTGCCGGACAATGCCGCCCAGTTTGTCGGATTTTTCAAAAATCGTCACGGGAATCCCCGCCCGGCCCAGGAAATAGGCCGCCGCCAGGCCCGTAGGCCCGCCGCCCAGAATGGCCGCCTTGGCGTTTGACTTGGCGGGCGCGGGCGTTTTCAGCCCGGCGGTCAGGGCCGTATAGCCTCTTTCCGCCGCCACCAGCTTAGCCGCCCGGATCTGGACGGACTGGTCGTAGAAATTCCGGGTGCACTTGGTCTGACAGCGGTGGGCGCAGATGGTGCCCGTGATAAAGGGCAGGGGGTTTTTCTCCGTGATAAGCCGGAGGGCCGCCTCGTATTCCCCCTTCCGGCACAGCTCGATATACTCGGGGATATCCTGCTGGATGGGGCACCCGCCCTTGCAGGGGGCGGTGAAGCAGTCCAGCAGAGGCACCTTCTCGTAGAGCTTCCGCCGGGGAAGGGGCTTCACGGCCTTCACATGGTACTTGTCGGACCGGGCCGCCAGGGCCAGGGCCTCGATTCCGGCCACGTCCACCCCGGTAAAGGGGGTGAAGTCCAGTGCGTCCAGCTTGTCGCCGATCTGCTTGAACCGCTGGTAGCCGCCGGGCTTCAGCTCGGTAGTAGCCATGGTGATGGGCCAGATGCCCAGGGCAAACAGCTTGTCCACATTGAAAGCGTCCGCGCCCCCGGCGTAGCTGATCCGCAGCTTGCCCTGGAAGTCCTCGGAAATCCGGGCGGCCATGGCGGTGGTCAGGGGGAACAGGGACTTTCCCGCCATATACATTTCCCCGCTGGGCAGCTCCCCGGCCTTCACGTCCACCGGGAAGGTATTGGACAGCTTGAGGCCGAACTCCACGCCGCACTTGTCCGCCAGGGCCTGGAGCCGCCGGAACATGGGCACCGCGTCGCCATACTGCAAATCCTCCTTGAAGTGGTGGTCGTCAAAGGCGATATAGTCGTAGCCCATGCTGTCCAAAATAGACCGGGCAGTATCGTAGCCCAGAATGGTGGGGTTGCACTTGACGAAGGTGTGGAGGTGTTTTTTCTCGATCAGATAGCTGGCAATCCGCTCGATCTCGTCCGGCGGACAGCCGTGGAGGGTGGAGACGGTGACGCTTCCAGAGACGCGGGGGGTGATGGCGTTGATAAAAGCCGTCTCGCCGGGGAAGAACTCCCGCAGAACCCGGAGGCACTCCTGGAACACGGGAGTCTGGGAGGCGTTGGTCATGCCGTTCAGAAAAGCGTCGATCTTCTCCCCCTGGATTCCGGCCAGATCGTAGCCCACGGACATGTTGAAGACGAAAGCGTCCGGGTCCCCCAGGCCGTAGACCTTTGCCATGATTTTACAGGCGCACCAGGCCTTCACGTATTCCTCAAAGGCCTGCTGGACATACAGCTCCGTGGACCACTCGCAGTTGTAGCACTCGTCCTCCGCCAGAATGCAGGGGCGGTTGATGCAGGCGGCCAGCTCCGCGCCGTCCATCTTCTGGACGGTTTTCAGCTCGAAAAACCGGGCCCCGGCAAAGTAAGAGGCGACGATGTTCTGGGCAAGCTGGGTATTGGGTCCGGCGGCGGGGCCGAAGGGAGTCTCGATTTTCTCTCCAAAGATGGGCAGGGTCTTTGTGCCGGCCTTATAGGGGCGGTGAACGCCGAACACGGTCCCGGCCTGCNGGTANTCGGTGGTGANCCAGGTCATCANTTCCCGGAANGGGATGGGNGTCATGAGTTCAGACATATGGTCCTCCTTTATGGTGAATAAAATTTAGTATTCTCTATGNTTCAGCCTGCCCCACAGCTTTTTGGAAACCTCCAGAATCTGNGCGTTGACNGCCTCCTCGTCGATCTCCGTGAACACCCGGTCGCGCATNAAAACTCTGCCGTTNATCATNGTGGTCTGGCACTGGCGGCCCGTCATGCCGAAGAGCATGTGGCCGTCGATGTTGGCNTCGGAGAAGGGGGTGAAGGGCTTGTAGTCCATGACAATCACATCCGCCGCCGCNCCGGGCTTCAGCACGCCCAGCTCCGGGAAGCCGCACCGCGCCGCCATTTTGGCGTTGTTNTGGAACANCATGGCCGTTACTTCNCCCCAGCCCACGCCGGGGAGGCAGGCGTTGTGCCGCTGGATGGTCAGNGCGGCTTTGATGCTCTCCAGCATGTCGTTGGTGTAGGCGTCGGTGCCCAGGCCNACCAGAATGCCCTTTTGGAANAGCTGCAAAACCGGGGAACAGCCNACGGCGTTGCCCATGTTGCTCTCCGGGTTGTTGACGCACATGGTATCNGTGGCCTTGATGATGTCCANCTCCGCCGTGTTNACGTGGATACAGTGGCCCAGGATGGTCTTGGGNCCCAGAATCCCGTGGTCCTGCAATCTCTGCACCGGGCGGCGGCCGTACTTTTGCAGGGAGTCGTACACGTCGTTCATGCCCTCNGACACGTGGATATGNTANCCTACCCGGCCCCCGTTGGCGTCGTTCATGGCGTCGAAGGTTTCGTCGGAGATGGTGAAGAGGGCGTGGCCGCCGAACATGGCTTTCAGCATACCGCTGGGGTTCTTTTCGCAGTAGTCGATGAAATCCTTGTTCTCCTGGACNGACTGCCGGGANTTNTCNGCCCCGTCCCGGTCNCTGACCTCATAGCAGAGGCAGGCCCGCATCCCCATGTCCCGGGTGACGTTGGCGATCTCCATCAGGGAGCCGGGGATTTCGCGGAAGGAGGCGTGATGGTCGAAAATGGTGGTGACGCCCTGCTTGATGGAGTCCATNACCAGCGCCTGGGCGGAGGCCTTGGTGGCCGCCAGGTCCAGGTTCCGGTCAATGTACCACCATTGGCCGTCCAGCACCTCGTAGAAGTTGGTGGGGGCGTAGCCGTCGATGCTGAGGCCCCGGGCCAGGGCGGAGTAGATGTGGGTGTGGGCGTTGATGAGTCCCGGCATGATCACGCCGCCCTTNGCGTCCACAAATTCCGCCTGGGGGTATTTGGCCCGCAGGGCGGCGGTTTCGCCTACCTCGACGATTTTCCCGCCGTCGGTGGCCACGCCGCCGTCGGGGAGGTAGCCGGTCCCCGCCGGGTCCCGGGTGATCACTTTGCCGTTTGCCAAAAGAATCATGGAAATGCCTCCTTTTTCAATGGGTTTTGAATAAAAAGAAACGGGGCCTTCGGACGCACCTGCCGAAGCCTGCCAAGCAGGCGCCAGCCCGTGCGCGAAGCACTCCGTTACAGCCTTCCCCAAAGGGGATTTACTCTTGTATTGTACTGAAATTTTTGTTAAAATGCAAGCAGGGGCGCTGAGAAAAAAACCGGGGCTTTTTGTGAAAACTGCCAGAAANCCGGGAACCTTTTCCCGGCGGATGCCGTCCAAACGANCATAACANNGGCAGTCTGCCCNTTTTGCGATTTTGATGGAGGTGTTACCGNTGAAACGATTTTGGATTGGCCTGCTGGCCCTGCTGNTNCTGGCGGGGTGCGGNAGTCCTGCCGNCACGGAGNCNCNGGAGGNNCNGNNTGACCCGGAGGNGGANGNCNATGGAACCGTCTGCGGTATGCTGNCGTNGGAACCGGGCCATGAGGGCNTGNNCATCNTNATGGAGCGGNAGGTTTACGANCCCTCCCTGACCACCTTTACCTANTTNGTGGTCAACCACGGGGANGAGANNATAGNATTCGGGGAGCCCTACCGGATTCNGCGCTGGACGGAGGAGGGNTATCAGGANCTGACGCCCANGGAGNNCTGGGACTTT
>JAAVHG010000020.1:0-2445 GCA_014799855.1 Oscillibacter sp. | reverse complement strand
CCATCGGCNNCNTNNTGGNNCCGGGNNAGACCANGGCNNTGACCTGCACCCTGGACANGTACGAGGAGNCCCCGGAGCCGGGGGAGTATCTGCTGGTGAAGGATCTGNGNNANGGAANCNAGATAACCGCGCGGTTCTACCTGGGGGACAGCATCTACACCGCCGATACCCCCTACGGCTTCGGCCCCCTGGAGGAGCTTCCGGAGGATTACGGCCCCGTGGACGCGGCGGACACGGCGGCGGTCTGCGTCTCCGGCAGGCGGGTGGTGAATCTGGAAAGCGCCAAGGTATTTTTGCAGGAAGCCTTTCTGGGCGTCCCCTGCCAACTGCGCACCGTCCAGGACTACGGCCAGAACGAGCCCATGATCATCGACGTCATCCGTGAAAACGGGCACTATCTCTGGCGGATGCGCCACAGGGGCTATATGGAGGAGCGCCGCTATTCCTACATCGTCTCCGACGGAACGGATATCTATCTCTCCAACGGCGCGGACTGGGAGAATACCCTGGCATACAAGAGCGGTAAAGCCTTCCTTCTGCCGGAGACTCTGGCCGGGGAGGAGCTGGTCCAGATGGTGCTGGACAGGACGGCGGAGCGGCTGGAATTCAACTCCAACCGCTATAAGCTTTGGAGCGGCGACGGCGTCTGGTGTGCCTCCTTGCTCAGCGGCGAGTCTCCAACGCAATTTTCCGTCTCCTGGCAGCGGCCCGAAGAGGGCTCTGCCGGCGGCGTCTATGACCTCCAGGACTGGGACGGCGTGGAGGCGTCCATTACAGAGCTGGAGTGGCGGACCGACGGGCTTCTGGCAATCCGGGGCGAAACCGCGGAGGGAAACCGTTTCACGGATATTTTCGACCCGGAAACCGAAAAGCTGACGGCTTTGACCGGGGAGGAGGGACTTTGCGCCCTGCCCCTGGCTCCGGCAGATACGGCCATTGATACGTGACCGGGGGAGTGGCGTGGAGAAAGGGGAAGCTCCGGACAGGCACAAGGCGGCAGTAACACCGTGGCACAAGGCCTTTTTCGATATAGTCAGTGAAGTTGAAAAACAGCAAGTTGCTGTTTTTCAACATAGGCCTGCGTGCGCGCAGCGCACATTTACTGGACGATAAGACGCGGGCAGGAGTATTGGACAGTCTCATTTAACTGTTCAATACTCCTGCCTGCGTTCAACTATCATTGGCGGCTTTCTTTGTCAAGAGGAAAAACGACGGTCAAGATCCATTTAAAATCCACCTCCGCATAGACGGCGTGAGGGATCTTTGCCGGCATAACCAGTACATCTCCCGCTTTACAGATATGCGCCTTTCCTCCAACAGTAAACCTTCCGCTGCCCGACAGCACGTGGACCATAGCGTCGCCTTCCGAGTCGTGCGTGCTGATCTCCTCTCCTTTGGAGAAGGCAAACAGGGTGACGCTTACCGCCTTGTTTTGCGCCAGGGTTTTGCTGACGATCTGTCCCGGCTGCACGGAGACCTCCTCCGCCAACGGCAGAACCTTTTCATGCTCAATATTCCTGATATATGCCATATTCCATACCTCCATATTGTATCTGTCCGGCAAAGCCATAGAGCGAAGATCCACTTTCACGAACTTCTATCCGTTCAATCTCTTCCCGTCTGTGGAGATAACCACGACGCCGTCAGGAATGCTTTTTCCGCTGGTCTGTATGGCGCGCTTTACCGCCTGCTCCAGCCCGCCGCAGCAGGGAACCTCCATGCGGACGATGGTAACGCTTTTCACCGGGTTATCCGTAAGAATCTGTGTCAGCTTTTCCGAATAGTCTGTTGCGTCGAGCTTAGGACAGCCAATGAGGGTTACGCGGCCGCGAATAAACGCATTGTGGAAATCGCCATAGGCATAGGCGGTGCAGTCAGCGGCGATCAGCAAATCAGCGCCGGCAAAATAGGGCGCGTTTACCGGGACAAGCTTTATCTGCACCGGCCATTGCGCAAGCTGGCTCTGCATGGCGGCATCGCTTTTGGCATCAAACCTTTCCTCCCGCTCCATTATGCGCGTCCGTGAACCGGGACATCTGTGAACCGGTTGGGAAGCGGCCTTTTCCGCCTTTGCGGCCCGGACCGCCGCCTCGTCATAGGCTGGCGCTTCCCGCTCTTCAAAGGTGATGGCATCTGCGGGGCAGGCGGGTAGGCAGTCGCCCAGGCCGTCGCAGTAGTCCTCCCGTGTGAGCCTCGCCTTGCCGTCAATCATCGTGATCGCGCCTTCATGGCAGGCCGCGGCGCAAGCGCCGCAGCCTGTACACGCTTCCTCGTTGATCCGGATAATCCTTCGAATCATGTTGTTTCCTCCGTTCCTGTTTGAAAGGCAGGGTTTTTCCCTTGACTTTCTGGCATCAGCATACCACAATCTTTTTATAATGTATATTGAAATTTCAACATGATACAACATCAGCGGACCTGTGGAACCATATTTTGTTCCATATC
>JAAVHG010000019.1 GCA_014799855.1 Oscillibacter sp. | reverse complement strand
CTCCACCTTTTTTGGGGGGGGGGGGGGGGGGGGGAAAGGGGGAAATTTCCGGTTGCTTTTAGCGGACAAAGCCGGTATAATGGATAAGCCATAGGGCATAGGCTCCCTTGAGGGGGTGCCGCTGATGATTTTTGTCATACATAAACGGGTATTTTTGCTGGCGGGACTGTTTATCTGTTTCGTGGCGGGATTAGGCGCTGTGCTGTGGTACGGCGGAAAAAACGCCGTCGCTCCGGTTTTCTCTCCGTCGGAGGACGCGCAGGCGACGGTCATCATTGACCCTGGCCATGGCGGCGTGGACGGCGGCGCGGTGTCGTCTGACGGCGTGGAGGAGGCGGATATCAACCTGGCCGTGGCTCTGCGGCTGAACGATCTCCTCCGCTTCGCCGGCCAGAACACTCTGATGACCCGGACGGAGGACGTGTCCATCTACACGGAGGGGGAGACCATCCGGGCCAAGAAGGCCTCGGACATGCGCAACCGGGTGGCCCTGGTCAACGGGACGGAAGGCGCCCTTTTGATCAGCGTCCACCAAAACAGCCTGCCGTCCTCCACCACCACCCACGGCGCACAGGTGTTCTGGAACCGGCAGGAGGGAGCGGAGGAGCTGGCGGACGGGATTCAGGAATCCTTGAACGAGAGCATCAACCAGGGAAACGAGAAACAAGCGGCCCGGATTCCCGCCACCATTTATTTGATGAAAAACATCACGGCTCCCGGCGTTATTGTGGAGTGCGGCTTTTTGTCCAATCCCCAGGAGGCCCAGAAACTGCGGGAGCCGGCCTATCAGACGCGGCTGGCCGCCGCCATTGCCGCCGGATATCTCCGGCTGACGGCGGAGGCCTCATAATACGGAGGAGAAACCATGAAACAAAAGACGCTCTTTTACTGCACCGCCTGCGGCAATGAGACGCCGAAATGGGCGGGAAAGTGTCCCGCCTGCGGCGCGTGGAACACCATAGTGGAGCAGCCGGAGGCACCCAGAACCGCCGGCAGGGGAGCGGGGAAGACCGTCAAGCAGCGGGGACTCGCCACCCGGAAGGCCTGCCCAGTAACGGAGCTGGAAAGTGATGAGGAAATCCGGTTTCCCACCGGCATGGGCGAGCTGGACCGGGTACTGGGCGGTGGGGCCGTGAAAGGGTCCCTGGTGCTGGTGGGCGGCGCTCCTGGTATTGGAAAATCCACATTGATGCTGCAAATATGCAGTAAATTGTGCGAAAATTCCAAAGTATTGTATGTATCCGGCGAGGAGTCGGAGCATCAGCTAAAGCTGCGGGCCAAGCGGCTCCGGGTGGAGAGCGGCAGCCTTTACGTCATTTCCGAGACGAACCTGGGGGACGTGCTGGAATCCGTGACGACGGAACAGCCGGATATTTTGATTGTGGACTCCATCCAGACCCTCTATAACGACGGCCTGGATTCCCCGGCGGGCAGCGTCAGCCAGGTGAAGGACTGCACCATGGCCCTGATGCAGCTGGCCAAGGGGCAGGGGATTACGGTCTTTGTCATCGGCCATGTGAACAAGGAGGGCTCCATCGCCGGACCCAAGGTCCTGGAGCACATGGTGGACTGCGTATTGTACTTTGAGGGGGATCAGCACACCTCCCACCGGATTCTCCGGGCGGCAAAAAACCGCTTTGGAGCAACCAACGAGATCGGCGTTTTTGAGATGCGGGACGAAGGGCTGTCCCAGGTGGAGAATCCCTCGGAGATGCTGCTCTCCGGCCGTCCCGACGATGCTCCCGGCACCTGCGTCACCTGTGTGATGGAGGGAGTACGTCCGGTGCTGGCGGAGATTCAGGCCTTGGTGGTTACCTCCGCCGGAGGCAGCCCCCGGCGGACCAGCAACGGCTTTGACTACAACCGGGCGGCTATGCTGCTGGCGGTTTTGGAAAAGCGGGGCGGCCTTCGGGTGTCCGCCTGCGACGCCTATTTGAATATCATAGGCGGACTCTGGCTGGACGAGCCCGCCGCGGATCTGGCGGCGGTGGTGGCGCTGGCCTCCAGCTATTTGGACAGGCCCGTCCCCAACGGCCTGGTTGCCATTGGGGAGGTGGGCCTGACGGGAGAGCTGCGGACCGTGGGCCAGCTGGCCCAGCGGGTCAGCGAAGCCCGGCGGCTGGGCTTTAAAACATGTGTGATTCCGGCTCACCGGGCCGAAAGCCTGGGCGAGTTTCCAGGCCTTCAGCTGTTGCCGGCTCGAAATATCGGTGAGGCGATCCGAGCCGCTTTGCGTCCGACGGAATGAAATGCACGCAGGCGCCGCCTAAGGACGGCACACCGGCGGCCGCGGCACTGTCCAGGGTGCATACGCCGTCGGATTGGTAGACGCAGTCGCTGGTACAGGGAATCAAACTCATTTGACATCATCCGTTTCTCATAGGTTACTTGTATCATGGCCCGCGGAAGCGGATTTGATTCATCCATTTCAAAAGAGAAATCCCAAGGGAGGAGGTTTTAGAGGCGGATACTTAACTGAACAAAATAAAAATTTTGTTCAGTTAAGGGGAGGGCAACACGGCAAAAAGCCGGATTTACCCCTGACAACGCCTTCAATAAGCAAGCCAATGACAGATTATCGAACGGAGTCCCCGCCGATTCTCCAAGAGTTTCTGGCGTATCATGAGACTATTAAATCCCATTCCAAACGCACAGTGGACGAATATTTTTTGGATCTGCGGAATTTCTTCCGCTATCTCAAGCAAACTCGGAATCCGTCTCTGGCGGGTCTGGCCTTAGACGAAATCAATATTATGGACGTGGATCTGGATTTTGTGGCTTCCGTAACCCTGACGGATATCTACGGCTACATGACCTATCTCAGCCGGGACCGGGTCCAGAACCAGCAGAGCCGCAGCCCGACCTACGGCCTGACCGCCGCATCCCGGGCCAGAAAAATCGCCACTATCCGGTCCTTTTATAATTACCTAACCAACAAGACCCATCAACTTCGTGAAAATCCTGTCAAAGATATTGANTCGCCCAAGCTCCGCAAATCCCTGCCGAAATTCCTCACTTTAGAGGAATCCGTGAACCTTTTNGACTCCGTAGACGGAAAAAATCAGGAGCGGGACTANTGTATNCTCACTTTATTNCTCAATTGCGGCCTCCGGATTTCGGAGTTGGTAGGNCTGAACCTNCAGGANATNCAGGGAGAAACNCTCCGGGTGCTGGGCAAAGGCAACAANGTGCGGATGATNTTCCTCAATGACGCCTGCCANGACGCTCTTCGGCGGTATTTAGCCATCCGGCGGCCCATTCAAGGCTCGGACCGCCAAGCCCTGTTNCTTTCCTCCCAAAACAAGCGGGTCAGCCGGTCCACTGTCCACGCCATGGTGAAAAAGCGCCTGGGCGAGTCCGGCCTGGATTCCAGCCAATATTCCTCCCACAAGCTCCGCCACACCGCCGCTACGCTGATGCTGCAAAACGGTGTAGACGTTCGGGCTGTACAGGAGGTTTTGGGCCACGACCATCTCAANACNACNGAAATTTATACCCATATCGACAACGAGGCTCTGCGNGTTGCCGCAAAGGCAAATCCCTTGTCACGNATTAAAAATAAAGGAAAAAANAGAGATTCCGAATGAAAAAAGCCGCCCANCGGGCGGCTTTTTTCATNCAACAGNTCAAGGGCGCGTCACCCCGGCAATATGGAGAAACCGGATCTCCCGGTATTCNTAGGTAGACAGGGGCCGGTTGTCGGCATCGTAGCTGTGGGCGGCAATCAGGATGTTTTCCGGCGTGGGAATCCGCCCTACGGCNACCACAATNGGCGAATGNTGAAAAGTCTCTCCCTTGAAGGACAACTGAATNAAGTCNCCCGGCCGCAGATCCTCTATCTGGCAGGGCACGCCTACNGGCCCNGGAGANGGCTTCCCCCGGGTGAGNAAATTCCAGAGATAGGGCACGCCGGTCCAGGCGGGGGCCTTTTGATTGGCGTCGATGTAGTACCAGCCGTAGTCCGGGGTGAAATTCATCACACCGCTGCCNGCAAAAATACACTGGGANGCAAAATTCGTGCAGTCTCCCCCCAGATTTTCATAGTCATAAAACCGGGGATTCCGGCCATAGGCCCACTGGTGGGCGTACAGCACTGCCGCCCGCCGGTCATAGCTTACTGAAAAACGCATAGTCTCCCCTCCTCTTCCCTTCATTCTATGCTTCCGGCCGNAGANGGGCACAAAAAAGGGAGACGCTGGCGCGTCTCCCCTTCTCTATGCGGTTGGATTTCAGGCCTTGCCGTCGCAGCCCAGAACGTCGATCAGCTTGTGCTTGACCAGCGCCTTGATGTTGGCCCGGGCGGGCTTCAGATANTCGCGGGGGTCGAANTTGTCGGGATGCTCCGCCATGAACTGACGGATGGTGCCGGTCATGGCCAGACGCAGATCGGAGTCGATGTTGATCTTGCAGACGGCGCTGCGGGCGGCCTGACGGAGCTGCTCCTCGGGAATACCCACGGCGTCGGGCATCTTNCCGCCGTTTTCATTGATCATCCGCACATACTCCTGGGGCACGCTGGAGGAGCCGTGGAGCACGATGGGGAATCCGGGAAGACGCTTGACCACNTCGTCCAGAATATCGAAGCGCAGGGGCGGGGGAACCAGTTCGCCCTTCTCGTTGCGGGTGCACTGGGCGGCGGTGAACTTGTAAGCGCCGTGGCTGGTGCCGATGGCGATGGCCAGGGAGTCGCAGCCGGTCTTGGAGACGAACTCCTCCACCTCTTCGGGACGGGTNTAGGAGGAATCCTCGGCGGAAACCTGAACCTCGTCCTCCACGCCGGCCAGGCTGCCCAGCTCGGCCTCTACCACCACGCCGTGGTCATGGGCGTACTCGACGACCTTNTTNGTGATCTCGATNTTCTCCGCGAAGGGCTTGGAGCTGGCGTCGATCATGACGGAGGTAAAGCCGCCGTCCACGCAGGACTTGCAGGTTTCAAAGCTGTCGCCGTGATCCAGGTGCAGGCAGATGGGAAGGCCGGTCTCGATGATGGCGGATTCCACCAGNTTGACCAGATAGGTGTGGTTGGCATAGGCGCGGGCGCCCTTGGAAACCTGGAGAATCAGGGGAGCGTTGACCTCTTTCGCGGCCTCAGTGATGCCCTGCACAATCTCCATGTTGTTGACGTTGAAGGCGCCGATGGCNTAGCCGCCGTTGTAGGCCTTCTTAAACATCTCCGTAGTAGTGACCAGTGGCATAGTAAACAACTCCTTTAACTTGATTTGCCCGCCCCTTCGCCGGATGGGAAAATCCGNCAAAAAAGCGAAAACATTTCTGCACCTACGATAATATCACAAAAAAAATAAAATGCAAGTATTTACATTTGTTTTTTTCAATGTTATGATGATTACGGTCATTGTTTGGCACCACCGCTTTTCCGGCGGAGGATTTTTGATTTATATTTTAGGAGGTTATTCCCATGAGTGAATTGAAAGGCGCCTGCATCTTCGGCCAATCCGGCGGCCCCACTTCCGTCATCAACGCCAGCGCCTACGGCGTGATCGCCACTGCGCTGAAAAACCCCAACATCACCCGCGTCCTGGGCGCGGAGCACGGCATCAAGGGTGTGTTGAACGACCGCCTGTTTGATATGGGCCAGGAGGATCCGGCGGAGCTGGAGCTGCTGAAATACACCCCCTCCTCCGCTCTGGGCTCCTGCCGCTACAAGATCGCGGACCCGGATGTGGACGACACCGACTATAAGCGGATTCTGGAGATCTTCAAGAAGTATGACGTCCGCTATTTCTTCTACAACGGCGGCAACGACTCCATGGACACCTGCAACAAGATCAGCAAGTATATGCAGAAGGTTGGCTATGAATGCCGTGTCATGGGCGTACCCAAGACCATCGACAACGACCTCTTCGGCACGGACCACTGCCCCGGCTTTGCCTCCGCCGCCAAGTATATCGCCACCTCCTGCATGGAGGTCTATCAGGACGCCCGGGTCTATGACACCGGCATGGTCTGTATCATTG
>JAAVHG010000018.1 GCA_014799855.1 Oscillibacter sp. | reverse complement strand
GGTTGCGCTCTATTTCTTTGCGCTCCTCACCTCCGGGACGAATATGGGCGGTATATTGACGTGCCTCAATGGACTGGGCACTGCCTGTACCGTCCTTTTCCGGCACCGCCACCGCCGTGTCCGCCTCAATGGCGGAGTGCTGTATCCGCTGGGTCTGGTAGGTGCGCTCCAGGATGACCTCCGCCTCCTGAAAGCCCTTTTCCACGTCCCCCTTTACCACCCGGTGCTGGCAGACCACGTTGTCCGTCAGGCCGTCCTCCTGATAGAGGACCACCGGCGGCTGGGAGGACAGCGCCTCCTCCGGGTCCAGCACGGCGGGAAGGACCTCATAGGATACCTCCACCAGCGCCGCGCCCTGATCCGCCGCCGCCTGGGTCTCCGCCGCAACCACCGCCACGCCGTCCCCGGCGGAGTTGGCAATATCCGCCGCCAGCATAGGCTTGTCCTGGGGTCCCTGGTTCAGCCCCGGAACGTCCTTGGCGGTGTAGACCCCCACCACGCCGGGGACCTCCATGGCCTTTCCGCCGTCAATGCGCAGAATCCGCGCCCGCGGGTGGGGACAGTGAACCGCCCTGGCGTACAGCATCCGGGGGAAGAGGAGATCGTCCCCATAGCGGGCCTGGCCCGTCACCTTTTCCCGGACGTCCGCCCGTATAAAGCCTTTTTGATCCATATCACACCTCCGCTAGGGAAGAAAAATCGTAAAACAACTGCAAGCCTCCGGTGTGGAGGAACACCAGCCCGCCTGGCCCGGCGTACTCCCCCTTGGCGGCCAGGCCGCAGAGGCCGTAGAGGGCTTTTCCGGAGTACACAGGGTCCGTCAGAATCCCCTGGGAGGAAGCCAAGGCGCGCATCCACTCTATCTGCTCCCGGCAGGGCTTTCCGTAGCCGCCTCCGGCGCAGCTGTCCAAACAGCGGACCGCCTCCTCCGGTATCGGGTCCGTTTCCAGAAAATCCGTCAGCTCCCGGCACTGGCTCCGGACGAAACGCTCCATATCCGCCCCGCTCTTTCCGGTGACGCCGATACCTACCACCGGAACCGGACAACCCAGCAGCCGCAGCCCCGCCTGGGTCCCGCCGATGCCGCAGGGGCAGACCACCGCCTCCGGCAGATCCTCTCCCCACTGATCCACCAGCTCCCCGGCGCAGCGGACATAGCCCAAGGCCCCAAGAGGACCGGAGCCGCCCCGGGAGAGAAACCAGGGCGTTTTCCCGGAGGCCCGCGCCTCCTCCGCCATCCGGCGGGCCTCCGGCATGTCCTCCACAGGCCCCGAGGGCGGATCTGTCACCACGGCGGTCTCCTCCGGTCCGCAGAGCTCCATCATGGCGTGGTTTCCGGCGGTCTCGTAGCGGTAGCGGACGTCCCCCCAGGACTCCATAATCACCCGGCAGGCCATGCCCTCCCTGGCCGCCAGCAGCGCCGTCATGCTGTTGTGGCAGCACTGGTTGGTGCTGGCGGTAATGAGGGTATCCGCGCCGTCCCGGCCTCTCTATTCGCCGCAAAATTGCCTCCCAGTTTTCTTCCCCGGCGGTCCAGCTATGTCCTTATTCTCCAATAAGGATAACCGAAAAGTGTGCAAACAGCCGAAAAGATTTTTTTAGCTTGACTTTTTCCAAAAAAATGGTACGCTAGAGAAAAGCAGTTTCAAATAATTGATAATCGATTAAAGGAGGACCCTCTTTATGACCACAGTTTTTCCCGCGCTGATCCGCGAGCTGCGGGCGGGGCGGAGCGCCATGCTGGCGGCTATCGTCTCCCATGAGGGCTCCTCCCCCCGGGAGGCGGGCAGCGTGATGCTGGTGGGCTCCTCCGGGCGGCTGGCCGGGACCATCGGCGGCGGCGCGGTGGAGCAAAACGCCCAGGCGGAGGCGCAAAGACTCCTGGCCTCCGGAACCTCCGGGACCCATGAATACTGTCTCCACCAAAACCGCCAAGAGGACATCGGCATGGTCTGCGGCGGTAGTGTGACGGTGTTTTTCCAGTATTTTTCCGCGCAAGAGGCTTCCCTCCGGCTGGCGGAGGCGGTTCTGCGCCGGATAGAGACGGGCCAGCCGGGATATATGGTGCTGGGCGGCGATCTCCCTACCCTCGCGGATGGAAGCGCCCCGCCCCAGGGCGCGGCCATTCCTCTGCCAACGCTTCACCGGGCCATCCTCTTCGGCGGAGGCCACATCGCCCTGGCGCTGGCCCCTCTGCTGAACAGCGTGGGCTTCCGGGTCACGGTCTTTGACGACCGGGCGGAGTTCAGCGGCCCGGCCCGGTTTCCCATGGCGGAGACCATCCACGGGGATTATGAGCGCATCGGCGATTACCTGGCCCTGGGGCCGGAGGACTACGTGGTGGTCGTCACCGAAGGCCACCGCCACGATTTCGCCGTGGAGCGGCAGGCCCTGGGCCATGAGCTGGCCTATATCGGCGCTATCGGCTCCAAGACGAAAACCGCCGCCGTGAACCAGCGTCTGCTGGACTGCGGCTTCACCCAGGCGGATTTGGAACGGCTCCACGCGCCCATCGGCCTCCCCATCAAGTCGGCCACCCCGGAGGAAATTGCCGTCAGCATCGCGGCGGAAATGATCCTGGTCCGGGCGGAGCGCCGGGAGAGGGACTCCGGTGCCCCGTGCCCCATGGCGGAGGGATAATCTGTGAAAGATGCTTATGGACGGCAAATCGACTATCTGCGGCTGTCGGTGACCGACCTCTGCAACTACCGCTGCCAGTATTGTATGCCAGCCGGGGGAATCGCCAAGCGGCCCCACGGGGACATTTTGTCGGTGGAGGAGTGCGTGGAGATCGCCCAGGCGGCGGTCCGGTGCGGCGTGAAAAAAATCCGCCTCACCGGAGGAGAGCCCTTGGTCCGGCGGGGGATTCTGGATATCTGCCGCGGTCTGCGGGCCATTGCGGGGCTTGAGAAGCTGTGCCTCACCACCAACGGCAGCCTCCTGCCCCGGCTGGCAAAGCCTCTGCGGGAGGCGGGGGTGGACCGGCTGAACATCAGCTTGGACACCCTCCGGCCAGAGCGGTTCGCCGCCATGACCCGGATGGGGCGGCTGGAGGACGTGCTGTCCGGCATCCGGGTGGCAGAGGAGGCGGGGTTTTCCCCGTTGAAGCTGGATACCGTGCTGATCGGCGGATTTAACGGCGATGAAATTGGAGATTTTATCCATCTGACCCTGGACCACCCCTGGGAGATCCGGTTCATTGAGCTGATGCCCATGGGTCCCTGCGCCGCCTGGGACAAGGCCTGTTTCCTCCCCGGAGAGACGGTGCCGGCCCGGTATCCGGACCTGGAGCCTACCGCCGCCCAGGGAGTGGCCCGGCGGTTCCGCCTGCCGGGGGCCAAAGGGACGGTGGGCCTGATCTCCCCCCTGAGCCACGATTTCTGCGGCGTGTGCCGCCGGATTCGGGTGACGGCGGACGGGCATTTGAAGGGATGCCTCCACAGCCGGGAGGAGATCCCCCTCCGGGGCCTCCACGGGGCTGATTTGGAGGAGGCCATCCGGCAGTGCGCCGCCCATAAGCCGGAGCGGCACCACCTCAGCGACCGCCCCAGCGACACCCCCCGAAATATGAACCAGATTGGAGGTTGATCCCATGCCGGATCTGACCCATTTCAACGAACAGGGCCGGGCGAAAATGGTGGACGTGACGGAAAAGGCCGTCACCCACCGGAGGGCCGTGGCCGCCGGGGAGATCCACGTCTCTCCCGACACCATGGCCCGCATCAAAAGCGGCTCTATGAAAAAGGGCGACGTGCTGGCTGTGGCCCAGGTGGCGGGCATTCAGGCGGCGAAGCACACCTGGGAGCTGATCCCCATGTGCCATCCCCTGCCCCTGACGGGGATAGATATTACCTTTCACCTGTCGGAAGAGCCCTGCATGGTGGAGATCTCCGCCGCCGTCGCCTGCACCGGCGTTACCGGGGTGGAGATGGAGGCCCTGACCGCCGTTTCGGCGGCGGCGCTGACCATCTACGACATGTGCAAGGCCGTCCAGAAGGATATGCGGATCACCAATATCCGCCTGCTGGAAAAATCCGGCGGCAAGAGCGGAGATTTTCGCCTGGAGGAAACATAATGGCAAAGGTTGTATCGGTCAACATCAGCGAAAAGAAGGGCCAGCAGAAGCGGCCCGTCCCGGAGATCCATCTAAAGCTCCGCCACGGCATCGTGGGGGACGCCCACGCCGGAGACTGGCACCGGCAGATCTCCCTTCTGGCGGAGGAAAGCGTGGACGCCATGCGATCCGCCTGCCCGGTGGAGCTGAACGCCGGGGTCTTCGCGGAGAATATCAACACCACCGGCATCGACCTGAAAGCCCTGCCTGTGGGGACCCGGCTCCAAATCGGCGAAACGGAAGTGGAGGTTACGCAAATCGGCAAGGAGTGCCACAACGACTGCGCCATCAAAAAGGCCGTGGGCCGGTGCGTCATGCCCACAGAGGGAATTTTTGCCGTGGTAGTCCAGGAGGGCGTCGTCCGCCCCGGAGACGAGATTACATGCTTGGAGGGCTGACAAGTGAAATACATTAACACCGTAGACGCCGTGGGCCATGTCCTCTGCCACGACCTGACCCAGATCATCAAGGATGAGTTCAAGGGCCCCCGCTTCCGGAAGGGCCATGTGGTGGCGGAGGAGGACATTCCCGTCCTGCTGTCCATGGGCAAGGAACACCTGTACGTCTGGGAGATGGACCCCGGCATGGTCCACGAGAACGACGCGGCGGAACGGCTCTGCGCCCTGTGCCGGAATGAGCATATGGATCGAGGCGAGGTCAAGGAGGGCAAAATCGAGCTGACCGCCGCCTGTGACGGCCTGTTTCGGGTCCGATCCGAGGCCCTGATCGCCGTCAATTCCATTGAAAACATCATGATCGCCACCCGCCATGGCAATACCGCCGTTCACCGGGGGGACAAGCTGGCGGGGACCCGGGTCATCCCCCTGGTGATCCCGGAGGAGACCTTGCGGGCCGCGGAACGCGCCGCCGGGGACCAGCCTCTTTTGGAGCTGCTGCCCTGGAAGCGGAAAACCGCCGCTATCATCGCCACCGGAAACGAGGTAAAGAAGGGTCTGATTCAGGACGCTTTCACCCCGGTGGTGCGGGACAAGCTGGCGGGCTTCGGCATCGAAACCATCTCCGTCTCCTACTCCGGCGACGGGGTGAAAAATGTGGCAAACGCCATCGCCGGGGCCCGGAAAACCGGGGCGGAGATCATCGTCTGCACCGGGGGCATGAGCGTGGACCCGGACGACAACACCCCCGGCGGCATCCGGGCCAGCGGCGCGGAAATCGTCTCCTACGGCGCGCCGGTTCTCCCCGGAGCCATGCTGCTGCTGGGCTATTTTGAGGACGGTACGCCAATTCTGGGCCTGCCGGGGTGCGTCATGTACGCCAAGGCCACGATTTTCGACCTGCTTCTGCCCCGNATCGCGGCGGGAGTGGAGATCACCCGCCGGGAAATTGCCGCCATGGGCGAGGGCGGNCTGTGTTTAGGGTGCGGAANCTGCACCTANCCCCNNTGTCCCTTTGGGAAATAATCTCCGCCCGNCCACCGCGAAATTTNAANTTNCNCTNCCCCTTGGCAAAAGAAGAAACAGGCGTGATTTNCGCCTATTTCTTTTCCAAACCGTTATTCTCGGTTGAATATTACGTATTGTGATCCCGGCTTGCCTGCGCGGGCAAACCATAGTATAATCAGAAAGGAATGGATTCTTATGAAAAAACTGACCACCCTGCTTCTGGCCCTGTGCCTGACCCTCTCTCTCGCCGCCTGCGGCGGGAAGAANNCCGCGCCTGTGGAGCTCCACGTCTTCGCCGCCGCCTCCCTGACGGAATCCCTGGACCAGATCATCNCNCTGTACCAGGACGAGGCCTCCGGCGTGACCATCGTCCCCACCTACGACTCCTCCGGCACCCTGCTGACCCAAATCCAGGAGGGGGCGGAGTGCGACCTCTTCATTTCCGCCGCCCCCAAGCAGATGAACGCCCTNGACGAGCAAAGCGCCCTNCTGGAGGGCACACGGCTGGACCTGCTGGAAAACAAGGTGGTGCTGACGGTGCCTGACGGCAATCCGGCGGGCNTTGCGGCNTTTGATCAACTGGCGGAGCGGCTGGAAANCGGGNACGTNCTNCTGGCTATGGGCAACAGCGACGTGCCTGTGGGGCAGTACACCCAAAAGATTTTTGAGTTTTACGGCCTGGATGAAGCCGCCCTGGCCGCCTCCGGCGTGCTGACCTACGGGTCCAACGTGAAGGAGGTCACCACCCAGGTTTCCGAGGCNGCGGTGGACTGCGGCATCATTTACGCCACCGACGCCTCCTCCGCCGGATTGACGGTGGCNGACAGCGCCACGGCGGAAATGTGCGGACAGGTCATTTACCCCGCCGCCGTACTGGGGAACAGCCAGCACGCCGGCGAGGCCAAGGCCTTNCTGGATTTCCTCTCCTCCGGNGGGGCCAAAGCCGTTTTTGAGGACATCGGCTTCACGCCCCTGGCCTGACACGCAAGGAAGGTATTTTATGGACTGGTATCCCCTGATCAATTCCCTCCGCATCGCGGCCATCGCCACCGCNGCCGTCTTCCTTCTGGGGCTGGCCGCGGCCTANTACATCGCCCGCCTGCCCCGGCTGGTCAAGGGACTGCTGGACACGGCGCTGACCCTNCCCCTGGTGCTGCCGCCTACGGTGACGGGCTGGCTNCTGCTTCTGCTTCTGGGGCCAAAGCGGCCNCTGGGGGCGTGGGCGCNGNAGNCCTTCGGTCTCCGGCTGGTGATGACCTGGCAGTCCGCTATTTTCGCCGCCGCCGTGGTGGCCTTTCCCCTCATGTACCGGGCCGCCCGCGGGGCCTTCGAGGCCTTTGACGAGACGCTGGCGGAGGCNGGGAAGACCCTGGGCCGGTCCAACGCCTGGATTTTCTGGCGGGTGCGGATGCCCTGCTGCCGCCCCGGCATTCTGGCGGGNGCGGTGCTGGCCTTTGCCAGGGCCTTGGGGGAGTACGGGGCCACCTCCATGGTGGCGGGCTACACCCCCGGCCGGACGGCCACCATCTCCACCACCGTTTACCAGCTTTGGCGGACNGANGATACCGCCGGGGCCTTTCGGTGGGTGCTGGTGAATATCGCTATNTCCGCCGTGTTTCTCCTGGCGCTGAGCCTGCTGGAAAAGCGGCAGAGCCGAAAGGGGGCGGCGTGATGTCTCTTCTGGTGGATATCCAAAAGCGGCTGGGGGAGTTTTCGCTCCGGGTGCGGTTTGAGGCGGAAAATGGGGCCATGGCCCTGCTGGGGGCCTCCGGCTGCGGGAAATCCGTCACTCTGCGGTGTATCGCCGGGATTTTAACGCCGGATCAGGGGAAAATCGTGCTGGACGGCACAGTCCTCTACGACAGCGCCCAACGCGTCAACCTGCCGCCCCAGAAGCGGCGGGTGGGCTATCTCTTCCAGGAGTACGCCCTCTTCCCNCACATGACNGTCCGGCAGAACATCGCCGCCGCCATCGCGGACCGGACCCGGCGGCGGGAGGAAGCGGCGAAGCTGGTCCGGCGGTTTNGCCTGGAGGACGCGGCGGACCTTCTCCCCCGGCAGATCTCCGGCGGACAGCGGCAGCGGACCGCCCTGGCCCGTATGCTGGCGGCGGAGCCCANGGCCATTCTGCTGGACGAACCCCTCTCCGCTCTGGACAGCTTTCTCCGCCAGCAGCTGGAAACGGAGCTGGCGGAGGTGCTGGAGGCCTTCCCCGGCACGGTAATCTGGGTCACCCANGACCGGGGGGAGGCCTTTCGGAACTGCCNCCNGGTGTGCGTNCTGGACCGGGGCCTCTCCCANACGGCGGGGNCNATNGNGGACCTNTTCGCCCACCCGGACACGCCCGCCGCCGCCCGGCTCTCCGGGTGTGAGAATTTTCTCCGGGCGGTCCCGGCGGAAAGCGGCGTGCTTCTCNCGGACTGGGGCNTGACGCTGGACTGCGGCGGAGCCGTGCCNCCGGACGCCAGCCTTGTTGGCATCCGGGCCNNCCATGTCCGTTTGGCGGAGGCCGGNGCAAAGAACGCCGTCCCCTGCGCCGTGGTCCGGGTTTTGGAGGATATCGGCTCCACCGTGGTCCTTCTGCGGCCGGAGACGGCCCGGGAGGGTGCGCCCCTTCTGCGGATGGAGCTGGACAAGGCCGTCTGGCAGGCGGTTCCGGACAAGGCCCGCCTCACCGCGGCCATAGCTCCGGCGGATATTCTGCTGTTTTCCCAGGAAAACCCCTGAAAAAATTCATTTCACAAGGAGGTCCCAGTCATGTATAACGCCGCGGTCATCACCGTCAGNGACCGTTCNTTCCGGGGTGAGCGCCCCGACGAGGCCGGCCCCCGTGTGGCGGAGCTGCTGAGAGAGGCCGGATACCGGGTTACGGAAACCGCTNTGNCGCCNGACGAACAGCCCCTGATCGAGGAGGCCCTTCGCCGCCTGGCGGACCAGGCGGGAGTCCAGCTGATTGTTACCACCGGAGGCACCGGCTTCGCCCCCCGCGACGTAACGCCGGAGGCCACGCTGGCAGTCTGTGAGCGCCTGACGCCGGGAATCCCGGAGGCCATGCGGGCCGCCTCCGCCAAAATCACCCCCAGGGCCATGCTGTCCCGGGCCCAGGCGGGCATCCGGGGCGGAACGCTGATTGTCAACCTNCCNGGNTCCCCCAAGGCGGCCCAGGANAATCTGGANGCGGTGCTTCCCGCCCTGNCCCACGGCTTAAAGATGCTNTCCGGNNNCCCGGCGGACTGCGCCGCGGAGGCTNGTCAGAAATATAGCCAGTAAAATTGAAACATGGCNAAACANCATGTTTCANTTGGCGGANCACAGNTCCGCCAGTNNGCGAAGCGCACGTTTACAGNCCNANGAANTNANATAAACTGTCCGCTTTCAGCGGCCCCGNCGGTTTCCGCCGTGGAAAAGCGTCTTGGACGCTTTTCCGGTTTATTGATGATAAAAAGAGAAAAGGGCTTCCGCCCTTTTCTCTTTTCCGCCCAAATAGGGGCGGTTTTTCTTTTTTACGCCTCCGGCAGCTTCCAGTTGAAATACTGCCAGTAGGGCTCCGAGGCCCGGACCTTGAAGTCCGCAATGGAGGCCGCGTCCCACTGGTAAGTGCCCTGGCCGTCCTTCTGGCCCCGCTTTTTCCCGAAAACCCGCTGGTCCACAAAGTCGAAGGCGGTCTTCCGGTCGCTGAGGGAGGGGAACAGGTAGTTTTCAATGCTCTGCACCATATCCAGCCCCGCCGCGTCCTGATGCTCGAACAGGCCCACGGAGGTGTAGCGGGGCATAAAGCTGTACATCAGGGCCTTGTCGATGTCCCGGGGCTCCGCCAAGCCCTCTTCCACCATGTAAATGGCCTCCCGCAGCAGGGCGTGCTGCAAGCGGTTGGCGATGAAGCCGGGGGCGCTCTTTTTCATGACGCAGACCTTCCGGCCGCAGTCCTCCAACATATCGTAGGCCGTCTGAGCCGCCTCCTGGCTGGTGTGGGGGCTCTTCACCATCTCCACAAAGGGCACCAGGTGGGGCGGATTGAACGGATGGGCCACCACCAGCTTCTCCGGATGGGCCATAGCCCCGCAGAGATCCTCCGGCGCCATGGCGGAGCTGGTGGAGGCGATGACCTTGCAATTGGGGCAGGCGGCCTCAATCTGGCGGTAAATACTGTGCTTTACCGCCTTGTCCTCCACGGCGCACTCGAAAAACACCGCGCACCCGGCCAGATCCTGGTATTCCAGGGTAAAGTGGAGATTTTTCCCGCAAAGCGCCGCCTGCGCCTCCGTCACCAGTCCCCGGTCCCGCAAAAGGCGGTAGATCTCCCCGTAGCTGTCCCGGCCCCGCTGTATGGAGGCCTCCTTGGTGGCCAGAACCGTGGTGTCATATCCGTTTCCCGTAAACAGCGCCGCCAGGCTCATGCCCATCATGCCGGTGCCGATAACGGCGATTTTTTCTTTTTTCATCAAATTTCGTTCCTTTCTCCAATAGGACCCGCCCCCTCCGGGCGTCCGCTCACGGCGGCGTTCGGCGGGCGGGCCGAAGGGCGGCTACAGGACGGGCTCCTCCGCCTCCCGCTCCATCATCATGTCCAGCAGATCGATCAAGTGGGCCTCGATGGCGGAGCGCAGCCGCTCCAGGTCGCCCGATTGCAGCGCCTCGAAAATGCTTCTGTGCCGGCTGGCCAGCTCCGGAAGGTCCCGCCCGGTCAGGGAGGTGCCCACGCACAGCCAGGAGCGGATGTTGCACAGCTCCCAGAGCTTGCCCAGCAGCTCATTGTGAGCCGCCTCCACAATCTGGTCGTGGAAGCGGGCGTCGCATTTGATGTACTCCTGTACGTTGTGCTCCTGGGCGGCCCGCTCCATGGCGAAGATCACCGTCTCCAGCTCCTCGTACTCCCGCGCGGTCATGTGGCGGACGGCGCACTCCGCGCCCAGCTTTTCCAGCGCGCCACGGACCTCGTAGAACTGCCGCATCTCCTGCACCGCGATCTGCTTCACGTAGGTGCCGGAAAAGGGTTTCTGCTCCACCAGTCCGCTGAATTCCAGCTCCCGGATGGCCTCCCGCACCGGNGCCTGGGACACGCCCAGCTCCTGGGCCAGCCGGGTTTCCACGATCCGGTCCCCCGGCTTCAATTCTCCGGTTAAAATGGCCTCNTTGATATACTGGCTGATTTCCTCGTGGAGCAGCGGCCGTCTTGTCAACTTCTTCTCTTGTTTCACGTCATTCGCCCTTCTCTTTTCAATCATATCTGCGGCTTCNGAATCATGTCCAGAATTTTCCGCGCCATGGCTTTTCTGCGCNGGACCGCTTCCAGGGCCCCNGGCCGGTTCTGAAAGCGAAGCTCCGCCGCCAGAAACCGTTCCTCAAGGCCCACATACCGCTCCTCAATCACCAGCTTATCCGCCAGATACAGCAGGGAACGCTCGTCCAGGATTTCGCCCANCNCCTCCGGAAGNTCCATATGCACCCGTACAATGGAGGCCAGACGGCCATNGCCTCTGCGCTCCAGCTCCGCCGCCAGAAGAGGCAGATCCACGCCGGGGATTCCCTCCGCCAGCTCCAGAGCCGTCCGGCACACCGCGAGGCCGTGGGCCCGTACCCGCTCCGGCGTTCCGAAGTGGCGGAAGATCTCCTCCTTCTCCCCCGCCGTGGGCGCGGCGGACCAGCGGTAGTCCAGAAGGCGGCGGTAGTCCTCCGCGGTGTCAATATCCAGCAGGCAGCCCAAATCCTCCGTCTCCAAGGTCCGGGCCGCCAGCTTGTCCAGGGCCCCTTTCAGCCCCCGCCGGCCGTCATGGCGGAAAACCGCGTCCAGGGTCTCCCGCCGCAGCAGAAGCGGATGGCCGTTTCTGCCCCGGCAGACGGGATAGACGGCCTGCGCCCGGACGGCGGACAGCCGCCCCAGCAGCGCCGGGTCAAACTGGGGCAGATCCGCCGGAAGCAGGAAGATCTCCTCCCCCTTCGCGGCGGCAAGGCCCAGCCGGGCGGAGTCGAACATCTGGGAACGGGCATAGTCCCGGTTGTGGACAGAGCGCACCCGTGGATCAGAAAAAAGCCTCTCCACCTCCGGAGCCAGGAATCCCGTCACCAGCACAATTTCCTCCGCGCCGCCTTCCAGCAGCCTGGAAACCGTATGCTGAATCACCGTAGTCCCGCCGAAAGGCAGCAGGGGTTTGAAATCCTTCATGCGGCTGGACAGGCCCGCCGCTAATATTACAGCACTTACCATATCAATATTACTACAGACCGCGTTAAATTGCAATCATTTACCCTGGAATCCGCTGGAAAATTCCGCTTTCACCGGGCCTCCGG
>JAAVHG010000017.1 GCA_014799855.1 Oscillibacter sp. | reverse complement strand
GACTTCTCAACAAACTAACCGCCCTCTGTCTGTTAACAGAGAGCGGCCTTTTCGTTCATCATTACAAGCAGTAAATTATTCTTTGACAGCGCCTGCCGAAACACTACTTATAATATACTTAGAAAATACACAAAATACCAAGAGGATAGGTATCATCGAAATCGCAATACATAAGTAAATGGCACCGTAGTTTTGTGTGATGTCTGTTGAAGAACGTAAGGATGCCAACTGAACAGGCAATGTATACTTCTGAGGATTATTTAAAATAATCATAGGAAGCAAGTAACTGTTCCAGTTACCGATAAATGACATAATAGAGAAAGTCGCGATAGCTGGGAATACAATTGGTAAAACAACTCTATGGAATATATAGAGTTCACTTGCTCCATCCATTCTTGCCGCTTCAACCAGCGAAGGTGACAGAGAAGATATAATGTATTGCCTTAGGAAGAATACAGTTCCTGTACCTGCAATTGCCGGAACAATCAAAGGTATATAACTGTTCGTAATGTGCAATGTGGCACATAACTGGTAGAATCCAATCATGGAAAGCGTACCGGGAATCATCATAAATACAAGGATTACCCAAAAGATAAGTTTGTTACCCTTAAAATCATAACATGCAAGTCCATATGCAGCCATTGCAGGAAAATACGCACCAAGAAATGTTGCAGGCAATGCAACGATCAAACTGTTTAACATACCTTTAAAAAGGTTAAAGTAACTAAATACAACCTCCCAGTTATGCGCAAGAGCTGTTCCCGGAATAAGAGAAAATCCCTTGACAATCTGATCAGAGGTACGTGTTGCATTTACCATCATCATTACGAAAGGTAAAAGACAAATGATTGCAAGTAATGTAAGACAAATATAAAGTATCGTTTTCTTTATAGTATATCCGATCGGATGCTTCATTCTCTTAGTCCTCCTTCCTGTTAAACATTCTATACTGTATTACAGAAACTATTAAGATGATTATGAACATTGCGTATGCAATTGCCGAAGCATAAGCAGTCTGCGTCGTTCTGGCGTTAAACGCAAATCTATACAAGTACATCATAGCTGTCTGTGTATACTGATATGATTGAGATGTCTCCGCAACCATAAGATAAGGGATATCAAACAACTGCAAACCACCGATAAAGGATGTAATTGCTACATACATCATGATAGGCTTAATAAGAGGTAATGTGATCTTACCGAATATAGTCCAACGACCTGCACCATCTATGGAAGCCGCCTCCAAATAATCTTTCGACACACCTTGAACACCCGCCATGAGCATAAGGAATGAGTTACCGAACCACATCCATGTCTGAATCCCTGATATAGACAATCTTGATGGCCACTTAGTACCCAGCCAGTCAATCAATTTAAATTTCAAGCCAAACGTATCACATATCTGCTTCAACGCCGTATTAACCGAACCAAAGCGCGTATCAAGCAAGTTGAGAAAGAGTAACGCAATTGAAGTTGCAGCAATCAGATTGGGCAGATAATAAACAAGTCTGTATACTGACAACCCCCTCATTTTATATTTTATGTCACTGAATATCATCATAAGTATAAACGCAAGCCCTAACTGGGTAACAATATTTGCCCCCCAGATAATCAACGTATTACCGAGCGAACGCCAAAAGAATTTATCAGAAAACACTCGCTTATAATTGGCTAAACCTGCAAAATTAATTTCTCCGTTAAGCTTCATGACCTTAACATCCGTGAAACTCAGATACAGTGTTCTCAAAACAGGATAAACACTGAAAATTAAAAAAACAATAACAAAGGGGGCTACGAAAAAATATCCCCAGTTATTGTAAGCCTTTAGTTTACTTTTCTTTTTTGATGGTAGTTTCTGCATATATCTATCTCCTCCCGGAATCATCGACATAAGAAGATGGAGGACGTAACATACGTCCCCGCATCTACTTAGCATACACAACAACACGATACTTTAAAGTACTTTGAGTGGACTAAATTATCTATCAACTGTTATTTCTCCGGCGTAAGTAGATTCTAC
Source organism: Oscillibacter sp. (assembly GCA_014799855.1). GTDB lineage: Bacteria > Bacillota > Clostridia > Oscillospirales > Oscillospiraceae > Oscillibacter. Next base: position 7,225 of record JAAVHG010000017.1, on the reverse strand, counting down.
CTGATCATAGAAATATTCAACAGCCTCATCCTTAGTCATTTGTCCTGTCTTATAATTGGAAATAGCCTCGCCCCACTTATTATTCAGATCGCTATCATACTTGGTCTCTACGCTGAAATCAATGTCCTTAGCAACTTCCATCCACTCTTTGTAAAGCGTCTGTCCGCCATAAGCTTCATTAGTATCACCGGAGTGTTTCTCAAGCAAGGCTACTATAGATACAGCATCTCCGCCTGTTCCCTGATCTCCGCCTTCCTGATACCACCATTCAAGAGTTTCCTCATCAAGAGTCATCCATTTAATGAATTCCCAAGCAGCTTCCTTCTTTTCAGAGTTCTCGGAAATTCCGAAGTAAGAGCCGCCGCCCCAGCCGGCAGTCGGGCCCGGAACGAATCCCCAGTTACCAAATGTATCGCCTGCATGGTTCTGAAGAATCAGATTTCCCCATGAAGGTAAACCAAATGCCATACATTCTGTTGTTTCATCAAATCCTAAAGCTGCAGCCTGTGCCATGAAATCTTCTGCTGCCTCTTCGGTGTCACCAGCCCAAACATTAAGATCATCTGTACCCCACTGTACTTCCTCGGTAAGGACAGGAATCTCTCCGGCCATAGACTGATACCAGGGTGTTGTCCACGGTGCCGCATAGGCTGTAAGACCCTCATTGTAGAAAGCGCTGGTCATTTCCATTCTTTCAAGTCTCTCATCATTCATATTAAGTACACCGTTAACAACCCAAGGCTCGTTATAGGTGCAGTAATTCAACTCACTGTCTGAAGCGAAAAGTCTGTATCCCTTTGCCTTAGCTTCTCTTGCTGCTTCCATGATGCTCTCATAGCTTGTGAACAGCTTAGCAACGGATTCCGGATCAGAATAGCCGAAGACTGCATCAGCAACATCTCTTCTGTAGTAGAAGCCTGCCGGTGTGATCTGGTAAGAAATCGCTCTCTGAACACCGTCCTCATCCTGGCCTTCCTGCCAAACATAATCAACTTGAACTCCCTCGTAATCCTTTGCGCCAAAATCATCAAGGTTTGCAAAGAATCCCGCTTCCATGAACATGCTTATCCATCCGGGCTCAGCGCCGATAATATCCGGCTCTTTTTCACCGCCAAGTATTGCGGTCTGTACCTTAGTCTCATATTCACCAGATGCTGCTACGTTAATAGCTTCAACCTGAATATTGTCATGGGTCTCGTTAAACTTGTTAGCAAATGTAAGAGCGTCATCATTCCATGTCCAAAGAACAAGATTGGTAACTCCCTCCGCTGTACCGGTACTGTCAGCTGCTGTACCTGTACTTTCAGTTCCTGCGTCAGAGCTTGAAGAGCCTGACGACTGTGCATCATTACTGCCTGAATCACCACTATTTCCACATGCAGTCAGGGAAAAAGTCATCAGACCAGCCAATAAAAGCGCTGTTACTTTTTTCATTTTCATAATGAAATATCCTCCTTTTTCTTTCAACACTCTTTAAAAATACTTTTTGTTGGTTGATTGTTTTATTATAGGTCTTAAGTTATCTGGTTAAAATGTCTCAAATTTTACAAAGGTATCATTTTTTTAGTAACATATTGCATAACCGTAAAGAGACACCATAAATTTCCTTCTTTTCCAGCATCCGATACTCCACAGCAATTTCCATTTCCTGTCCCAGGCATTCCTTCGCAAAACACTCCATATAATTTGCATAATGCATTATCATCTTTTCTGTGCTATACTTTGTCCATACCGAAAAAGGAGTCAACGCTTCCGAAAAACAGGAGGCGTATCAGTATGAAACTTATACAAAAGCTTACAAAACCGAAATTAGAAAGGATAAAATAATGTAGGCGGAGAAATGGCTCCTAAAGCAGATATCAGACCAATCGANTATGAATGGGTAAAAAATCTNTACTTAGAAGCCAAAGAAAGAAATATTGAATTNTATTTTCACCAAAGTGGTTCTTTATTTCTAAAAGATGGAATCAATATTGGCAAATGGAACTTAAAAGAACAAATTAAGCGTGCTGAAGAAATACAACATGAACTTGAAAGAATATACTAATAACTTCCAGTTTATGGATGAGTTGAAGAAAGCGAAAATTTGGGATTTGTTGAATTGCTGAAAAAACAAGGAAAAAATAGAATTTATGAATATGAGGGAGTTCATAAGGCTTGCGAAAGAAAAAAGGATATACCTGTTGCCTCGCCTTATGGCTATACCCTCTCCTGGTATTCTTTGTCAAAGCGTAACTGTTCAGAACCATGAACAGTTATGTTCTAAGCCCATAAAATTTCGCCTTCGGCGAAGGGCTTAGAACAATCAATTTTCATTTTTCATACAAAACACGCAGTAAATGTATGTTTCTACCTAAATAATTAGGTCAAATCTACAATCAACTCTGACAATATTCCCGAAACACTAAGTTCGTTTTCACTGTCAGCCCAATTTTCATACTCTATGACAGTATCTTCTTTCTTATAATATACATCACATTTTCGCCCCTTGTTTATGACATTTACAATATTATCTTCTGGAAGGTGAACAATTGTTTTTGCCTTCCATTGGTTGATGTCCAATGTTCCTGTAATTTTATCAATGGTAATGTCATAGTCCGTTTTTGCAGTAAATTCCAGACTGCCGCTGCTATCTGAAATCAGAACTTGTTCCGCATCACCATCATATTCTAAACGACGCAGATGAAGATCCTTTATTACAAGAATCTTAACGGAAGCTGCTATCTCACAATGGTCGGAGTATTTTTTAGGAAGAACAATCTCAACCGTCAGAGAATCTTCCATTTCATAGCGGCTTAGTTTGTTCTTATTCAGGCAATTGACATCCAGCTTGTTTTTCTTTTCGTCCAATTTTATCTTAAACATTGTGCCTAAATTCTCAAAAGTTTCAGATGACAACTTGATATGGAGCTTTTCATCTGCTCCTGATGATAATATGATTGTAGCAGCAGCTCCGATATTGACATCAAAATGTTTCTCACAGTCAATATCATAAATGGTTTCGCTGGTATAAACAGGTGTATCCTGTTTTTGCCGTGCATTAGAGTCATTAAGTAAATCATCTAAGGTAGTTTTAAAAATTTCTGCTATGATTACCATATTTTCAACATCCGGTAAGCCCTTTCCCGTCTCCCATTTTGTGATAGCCTGCCTTGATACGCCGATTTTTGCGGCAAGCTGTTCTTGTGATAATCCTTCGTTTTTTCTTATCTCTTTTAATTTTTCTGAAAAATTCATATTAAGCCTCCTTTTTGCCTTATTCTTTTAAAAGAGAATAGGCGGTAATTTTTTTAATTGGTGCTGCCAGCAGTACGCTGATTAAAAATGCTGTAGCAGTAAAAATAAGTGCCAATACAAGCAGTATCCAAATGGATACCACGAAATGATTTTTGATTGCTCCAATCTGGCTGAAAATAAATTGATTGATTGCAGGAAGATACCATATTCCCGCTACAGCCGACAGAGCCGCCGACAGAGCCACAACAGGAATAAAACGGGTTGCTGTCATGATGGTAAGTTGCCTGCTTGTGTAGCTGATTGCTTTATAGATACCAAATTCCTGTCTGCGTCTGCTAATCATGGAATTGATAATTACATATAATACAAGCAACACCATCAAAACAGAAATTACAAATAAAGCAACTGTCACTGACGAAACAATGCCTGCATACATTGTTCTGCTATTTTCATTTAACTGTTCATAATTTATGGAAGAAGCAATCAGGGAATTATGGTGTTCCTCATACTCTTCTATAAACTTTTCGGCAATTTTATCATGCAGATAAACATTGACAGAGTTTATCCCTTCGCTGATTTTTTCATAGCCTTTACTGGTTAATTGACATACCTTTCCGGCATTATTGACACTTTGGATATAACCTCTTACCACATAGACAGCTGATTTATCGTTGGCAGTAATCTTTATCTTACTGCCAATGGGGTAGTCATCTGCAAGCATATTCCCTACTGCAATTTCATCTTCGCCAGTTGGACTTTTTCCTTCATAGCATATATCATTTGTTGCCTTTCCAAAATCTTCACACACAAAGGCGGTAAGACTTCCATCTGCGTAACTCACAGATGCAGAAGAGTATTCCAGAATGAGGTTTACCCGGTCATCCCCTTGAAGAAGCTCCTTAAACTCTGACATTTTATCCTTTTGCACCATAAAAATTGCAGAGGGGCTTTCTTCGGAAAGCGTATTCATAAAATTGTCAGGCCTGACACTTACATTATAAAGGAGTGTCCCCGCAAAGGATAGCAGAACCATTATACAAATGGACAAAACCGATAACAATATATTTTGTCCGGTACTTTCTGTGCCTTTGCTGCCCCTTATGGCATTTATCGGCTCTAACTTATGTATTTTTATTGCAGAAAGATAAGCAAACAGAACAATTGTGGATACAAGTATTATTACTACAATCAACAGGGTGGCAACATCAAAGACAGGCGTATAGGTAAAGCCAGATTGAATTGCCAAAATTGCTGCCACACCAGGCAAAGCAGTATAAGATAAAGCCACACCGATTACTATAGAAAAGATACCTACCAGCGTGTAAGGCACTACAACAGAACAAATAATCAATTGACTGGTATAACCAACCGCTTTTAGAACTCCCATCTGTGCCAGCTCATCTTCAATCGTACTACGTATCCGAAAGCTACTTAGAAAAATGCTCACTGCCAATATGATTGCTGCAAGTGCCAGAAATATAACAATCAGCAGGGTACAAACCATTGTTCTGGTTTGCTTGCCAGCAACTTTGTCGTTGATGTTTAGTGTAGCAATATTCTTGTCGGTTAACAGTCCGGTTACCGCATTTTTGATTTTAGACAAATCAGCATCGTCAGCAATTCTTAATGAGTATTCTGTAATCTTATCTTCATTATGTTCATCTGCAAATTTCTCATAGGCAACTGCCGGAAAATATCCACCAATCAGTCCGGTGCCATAATTTCCATATTGCATTTCTGATACAATCCCACCAATTTCATAAGTATAATCTTTGTCATTGATAGAATAGGTGATACTGCCGTCTTCGGCAAAACCACCCAGCTCTTTCATATACATTGGTATATAAATGGTGTTTTCATCTTTCATCAGATACTCTGAAACATCAAGCCGGTTCATTGTTCTTGCCTCATCAAGATTATAAAAAACGGTATTCATGTCAAAATCAGAGTCCGCAAATTCACGAACCGTTGCAGAAACAAATACACCACTATGNTTTTCGACTGCCGATACCCCATCAATTTTTTTAATCTCAGTAATGAGTTCACTATCATCCTGAAGTAGTGGAATCATAAAATTAATGTCTGCTGTATCAAGCTCATAAAACCGGCTGTCATAGGCACTGAATGTCTGAAATGCAAGCACAAGAGCAATATTCATAATAAATGCTGTCAAACAAATGATAAAGCCAAAGGATAGATACTGACCTTTTGTTTTCTTCAAATTATGTATAATCAGTGTTGCTGTCTTATTCATTACTACCACCCCATTTCCGTAATGAATTTTTCAAAGTTTTCTGTCCTTTCGGCATTATCCGGCTCATATTTCCCTAAATTGCACTCGCCAAAAATTTCACCATCTTTAATATAAAGAATGCGGTTTCCCCTTAAAGCTGATTTTTTGTCATGTGTAACCATGACAATACTCTGTTTTTTCTCATGGAGCGAACTAAACACATCAAGAACCGCTGTTCCGTTCGCTGAANTTAATGCACCTGTTGGTTCATCCGCAAAAAGTACATTCGGATTATTAATGACTGCTCTCACAATACCTGCCCTTTGTGCTTCACCACCGGAGATCTGGGAAGGTGTTTTCTTCCACGTGGTTTCCGGAATATTTACTAAAGAAAAGAGTTCCTTTGCACGTTTTTTGATGTCCTCTTTGTTTTTGTTTGTAAGTATCCCTGCCGTAATAATATTATCCATGAGGCTCATGTTATCAATCAGATAGATTTGCTGAAATACAAATCCGCACTGGCTTCGTCTGAAAACCGCCAGCTTGTCACTATTTAATTCTGTGATGTCTGTACCATCAAAGTCAATTTGTCCTCCATCTGGCTTATCCATTCCCGCCAGAGAATACATTAAGGTAGATTTTCCTGCACCTGATGAACCCATAATAACCGTAAAATCTCCTTTGTAAATATCAATACTTAAATCCGAGTAAATCGTCTGAAGATTTTCCTTTTTACCAAAAGATTTTTTTAAATGTTTTGCCGATATGGCTATTTGTCTGCTCATACTGCAACCACCTTTCTATTTTTATGATACAATTATAGTGTCAAAGCTGCAGTTGCACTAGCAACAGTTGTATACATCAAAATCCTTTTGTGCTACTTTTCGTTGCATTCTTGGAAAATCAAGGCTTTTTGCCCTTTCNAGTANAATTGTTTATTGCCATAGCATTTAGCACATGGTTACAGTTCACACCTACGGTGCAAACNGTNACAGNNNTNAGCCNATNANNAGTTCGTCTTTNAGCGAANGGCTGGANTCTTGGCTATTCTATGTTNTTGGNNCATAGCTTGANAGCAAGTNNCAAGCTTGTGAGTGAACAGTAANTGACAATTCACATAAATAGTAACAGTTCANCCGGGAGGCTGACCTGTTACGGAATTGGGCAAGCTCCGCATTATAAATTGCCCAATTCCAATCCTGTTTTAGTCTTTATTACGGTCTGCACAGCAGAGTGTGCAGACCTACCTGAACTGTTACCATAAATACTGTTATAGTAAGTAAACTCATTGAAAATAGGGTATAATTATGGTATAATTTACCCATATCAGAAAGGAGGGGGTTATAATGCCACAAATTATACCAATTAAGGACTTGAAAAATACTTCGGAAATCTCCGATATGTGCCATAAGGCAGATGAGCCTATTTATATTACCAAAAACGGATATGGTGATATGGTTATTATGAGTATGGAAATATATGAGAATATAATGCGTCAGCTTACTATGTACCAAGATGTTGAAAGAATGGCTACCGCAATCCCACTGGCTTTAGACGGTGGGTTAAGGTAGCCAAAAGTAGACCATTGTGGTATACTTCCTTTATGGGAGAATGGAAATCTAAAAACAGGCGTATCTGTTCAGTACCTGAACAGATACGAGATTTTAGCCCATAAAAATTCGCAAAGCGAAGGGCTAAAATCTTGTAAAACTCGGATTTGTCAAGCAAATCCTCGAGTATGTTCTGAATAGTTAC
>JAAVHG010000016.1 GCA_014799855.1 Oscillibacter sp. | reverse complement strand
GCCCCAGGCATGATCGATAAGCAGCTCAGCGTTTATCCCAAGCACCTTATAAAGCAGCTCCTCATCGTTTATGGAACAGCGGGCAATGTCGCCCATGGTGTACAAGCCATTGGCCTCCAGCTTTTTTGCGTAGCCTTTTCCCACCCGCCAGAAATCCGTGAGTGGACGGTGCTCCCACAGCAGGCGGCGGTAAATATGCTCGTTCAGCTTGGCAACGCGGACGCCGTTGACGTCGGGATGGATGTGCTTTGCCACAATATCCATGGCAACTTTGCAGAGATACAGGTTGGAGCCAATCCCCGCCGTGGCTGTGATGCCTGTGGTTTCCAGCACGTCCAGGATAATCTTACCGGCCAGTTCCCTGGCGTTGAGTTTATAGGTGTCCAGGTAGTTGGTTACATCCATAAACACTTCGTCGATAGAGTAGTTAACAATATCTTCCGGCGCGACGTATTTCAGATAGACGTTGTAGACCTTGGTGCTCCAATCCATGTAGTGGGCCATCCGGGGCGGGGCCACGATGTAATCCACCGCTAAACCGGGATTGGCCTGCAATTCCGTATCGTCAGAGGAGGAGCCGGTAAATTGCCGCCCAGGCGCGGAGCGCAGACGCTGGGTGTTGACCTCCTTCACCCGCTGCACCACCTCAAACAGCCGNGCCCTGCCGGAGATGCCCCAGGCCTTCAGGCTGGGNGTGACGGCGAGGCAGATGGTCTTCTCCGTGCGGCTCAAGTCCGCCACTACAAGATTGGTGGTCAGGGGATCGAGGCCCCGCTCGACGCACTCCACGCTGGCGTAAAAACTTTTCAGATCAATGGCAAGATACGTGCGTTCACCCACGGCGCATTCCCTCCCCCTGTGCNTTCACCTTGATTCTATCATACCCAGGCAGGGCAAAACAAGTCCGGACGTGAAGCGATAATACGTTCCACAGATCAAAAATGGAGGCGAAGCGCCGTCTCCGCGGATTACTCCCGTTCCCGCGAGACAGATGCCCGCGGCCGCGGTTCCGGGGACCGGCAGTATTCCGCCAGAATTTTCGGCGTGAAACGGAGAAACAGGACAGCGGAAATCAAGCTGGCCGAAACATCGCAGAATGGNTCNGCGGCAAAGGCGGCGGAGGCNGTAAACAGCACNGGAAACAGCAGAATCCCCGCCAGAAAAATGCTCTTACGGATCAAGGAGCAGCACAGCGCCAGCCGGACCTGNCCCAGAGCNGTGGACATATCCACNCACATCCATTGNACNGACATAAACANGAGNCCCGCCGTGTAAATTCGAATATACCTCACGCTCCGGGCCAGAATTTCCCCNTCCTTTGAGAAAAACAGCACAAACCACGGGGACAACACCTGGGTNGCCGCCAGCATCAGGGCGGCAAAGCCAAAGCAGAGCGCCAAAACNCCCGCCAGGGCCTGTTTCACCCNTTTTTCNTTCCCNGCGCCCAGATTGAAACTGACCACGCCCTGACAGCCCAAGGTAATGCCGCTCATGGGCATGGAGATCAGCAGGGTATAACTCTGGACAATGGCAAAGCAAGTGATCAGGATATCGCCTTCTCCGGGGCCTCCGCGGCGCTGAAGAACGGTGTTGAGGATGATCAGAATCACGCTGTCCAGGGCGTAGGTGAGAAACGGNGGCAGGCCCAGNGTCANAACCCGCCNGCACAGCGCGGGCTGGAAACGTCCCCAGCACAGCGGCACAGGCAGNTCCGACAGGCGCAGCGAAANCAGGACGAACACNCACGCCGCGGCCTGGGAAAGCACCGTGGCCCAGGCCGCGCCGGAAACGCCCATATCCAGCAGAAAGATAAACACCGGGTCCAATACGATATTCAGAACCGCCCCCAGCACAACGGTGCCCATTCCCAGTCCGGATCGGCCCTGGGCGATCAGAAAACTGTTCAGCCCNCCGGAGAGCAGGGCAAAGGCGGTGCCGGCGATATAGACGGTGATGTAATCCAGGGCATAGGGAAAGGTATCCGCGCTGGCGCCGAACCACCAGAGGAACTGCCTCCGGAGCAGGAAAAACAGCAGGCTCAGCCCCACCGCCATTCCCAGCAGAAGGCGGAAACAGTTGGACAGCAGNCCGGAGGCNGCCTCCCGGTCCCCGGCCCCCAGTTTCATGGACATCAGCGGNGTGCCGCCCAGCCCCACCAGAAGGGAGAAGGAGGACAGCAGGGAAATAATCGGCCCGCAGACGCCCACCCCCGCCAGNGCCAGACTGCCGACACCGGCGATATGACCGATGAACATACGGTCCACAATGCTGTACAGGACGTTAATCAGCTGGGCCAGCATAGTAGGAATTGCCAAACGAAGGAGAAGTCCGGGTATAGGGTCCTGGCCCAGGTCGTTTTTCCGCCGCAAAAAAACACCTCCATGAAGAAAATCTTGACTGCGGATTGCTATTATACGCATCAGTCGGGAAAAGTCAAGCGTTTCCCCAGGCAGCTCCTTTTTCGGATTGGCAGGNGTACAATAGAGATTCGACAGAGGAGAAAGAAAAGGGAAAGGTTCTCTGCGGGGNCGTCATGGATATCGGGGACATTCAGAACCGCAAAGAGCTGGATGACGTAAAGGAATTGGGCAAGTCTATCTGAATTAAGAGCAATATCCGTCTGGGGAGCCGCCTGTCAAGGCGGCTCCCTTCTATTTTTGAAATGGNGGAACCAATATGAATGTCATNNAACTGGAGCGGTGGAAGCCCTCCGAAAACNATCCCCGCAAGCTGGAATACGCCGGTCAGCCCATAGCGCAGGAGGTGTTCGAAGAGCTGAAATACCGGCTGGAAAGCCAGGGCTATCTGCCGGACGAATATTTTCTCCTGGACAGCCAGTGGGAAAATGGCCGGGAGATTCCCAAGGACGCNGACATTTTNTGTACCACAGACTATGGCGGCAGCGAGGGCGTATACCTGGATGTNTATCTCAAATGGTACGAAAATGGCAAGCCCATCACCAAGAGTTTTATCACCGGCAAAACCTTGGGCGAGAATGGGAATGACCTGGACCGGATGTNCCTCATCTCCNCCGCTATTACCAAGGCGTTCCACGGCGACAATGCCACTCACGCCCGGTACNTGAAGATCGGCGGCGTGGAGGAAGATACGGGCGGCAGGGTGATCCATCTCAGCCAGCAGGAGGAGAAGGTCATCATCGACGCGCTGGTGGAACAGCGGGAGCGGCAGGAACAGGCAATGGGCCAGACGGAACAGCTCCTGCGGCGAATGACCGGGAGCATCACNGCNTACATGNATACNGTNGGNCAGCGGCCTATGCGCCTCAGCGACTTCGACAAAACCGTCCTCGCTATCCGGGACGGAGAACTGCCCGCCTTCAAGGAGCTGTACCCCAAGGCCCTGGAGAATTACGCGGACGATCTGCTCATCGCGGCGGCGGGACGCCCCGGCGCGGTGGGCCGGCAGATGACGCTCCTGCTGCTGGAAAGCGGCGGACAGTTCGCGGAACCGGCCTACCGCGCGGCCTGCGAAAAAGCCATCGGTATCAATGACCCGGAAAAGGTGTTCTTTCTGCTGGAACAGGCGGAGAGCCGCGTGGAGAATCTCACTCCGTCCTTCCATGGGGAGATGGCCAGCTGCGCCTATTTGGAACACCGGTTTATCGCGAGAGAAATCATCAAGCGGTGCACCAATGAGCAGATTGCCGCCGCGCCGCCCTGGCTCCTGGAACAATTCGCCGGGGACAAGGATTACCGCACCATGTCCGCTCTGGTGGAAAAAGGGATCTCCGGAGGCCCCGACGCCTGGAGAATCCTGCATATGCTCACCTATAATCAACACGACAGCTGGATGGCGGAAGATCTCCTGCAAAAACGGATGTGGGTGACTCTGGATGACTACAACGCCCTCCACGCCTGTGTCCAAAACGATGCTGTCGGCGTGTGCAGGCTGCTGCTGGATGGCGGCATGGACTTCGATGCCTACCAGCAGTGGGCAAAGAATCACCAATTCTGCGGTCACGAGGAAACCATGGCTGCTCTGGCGGACCACTGGGCCGCAATGCAGGCAGAGATGGAAGAAACTCCCGCTCAGGGGATGGGAGGCCAAACCTTTGGTTAATCCTGTTTTGCTGGCAAACGCCGCCTCCATGGCGCTTACAGACGAGGATACGCGGCGGAAACTCGGCTGGACGCTGGCGGCGGTTCTCTCCCCCGTCATTCTGCTCATTGCCTTTTTCTGCGCGCTGGGTTCCGGCGCGGCTGACCACAACACCTCCGCTGTGGAACTGTGTTTCTACGGCGGAACGCTCCCGGCAAGTACGCCGGAGGAATACCGGGTCTGTATCGAGGAGATGCGCGCCAGTTTTGCCCAGCTGGATACCGCCATCCACGCGGTCAACGAAATGACAGAGGACGGAATGAGCCTTGACGATATTCGCGTCAAGGCGTTTTTTTATGCTCTGTACTTCGGCGCGGAGAGCCATGGGGACGCACCGTCCTTCGCAGACTGCTTCGTCACATACGAGGAACGTACCCGTACCGTCACCGTGACCAATGAGGACGGCGATGAGGAGGAGCAGGAGGAAACTTATACGGCTGCGATCCCCATTGAAAATCTGGCACAGATCTATCAGAACATCCGCGCCGCCATGGGTGTAGAGGTTACTGCCGAACAGCAAGGCAGCGCGGACAGCATTTACAACCTGATCCGGTACGGCTCCGCCAGCGGCGGCAGCGGCTTTGCCGGTTCCGACGTCCCCTTCATCGGCGCGGATGGATTCTGCTCCCCGGTAGGGGAAAACTGGAGGAGCATCGTCACCTCGGAATTCGGAAACCGCATTGATCCCATTACCGGCCAGCGGGACGGGCACTCCGGCATGGATCTGGCTGTTCCTGCAGGCACCACCATCCGGGCGGCTCTGCCGGGAACGGTAACGGCAGCCAAGTACCACTACAGCTACGGGTACTATGTCATGATCGACCACGGGAATGGGCTGGCGACGCTGTACGCCCACAACTCCCAGCTGCTGGTCCTGGCTGGTCAGGCCGTAGAGGCCGGAGATGTGATCTCCCTGTCCGGCTCCACCGGGCGGGTCACTGGGCCGCACCTCCACTTCGAAGTCCGGGTCAATGGAACGCGAACCAACCCCCGCGGCTATTTGCCATAATGGAAGGAGACAGTATGAACAAAAATGAAATTACGCTGTCCTTCGACAGCGAAAAGATGAGTGCGCTGACATTCTATCTGTCAAAAGAGAACAGCACCGTGCAAAAGAAGATGGACGAGGCTCTGCGGCNGCTCTACGAAGAAACGGTGCCCGAGCCNGTACGGGAGTACCTGGACGCCAAGTCCGCCCTCACCGCCCGTCCCAAGCGNCCGTCCCGCCCCAGCCGGTCCAAGGCAGAACTCCCCGAGACGCCGTCAGCCCCTGCCAGTGACAAGGAGAACAGCATATGAGCATCACCGTTAAACCCGGAACGAGGCGTCTCTCTCCGCAGGATATTTCCTTCGCNGAGGAAATCAGCGAGGTTGGCCATCTGCTGAATTTCACTATGAAAATCTGCTTCGATGCGGACGCGGTATTCGGCACCCATGTCTGCACAGATAAGAATGATGACTGGCTCAACCTCTACGCCAACTACGACATGAAAACCGGGGATGTCTGCGGCGAGTTGGAAATTGCGCTCCACCACGGCGATGGCTGTGAGGCGGGACTGTTGTACCCCCTCAACGCAGAGGAAAAAGAAGTCCTCCGGCAAAAGATGGACGCCTACTGCCAGGAGCAGACCGGGCAGACGCTGGCGGAGTACAGCGCCCAGCTGATGGCGGAGGAGATGGCACCGTTAACCCAACCCACCATGTGAACGGCGCCGTTGGCTTTGCTGAATGGATTTCCAACAGCGGATGCGCCGCGCAGGACCGGAGGCGGTACATGCGGCCTTCCGAATGGAGCTGGTGATGACGTGATTCCATGTATAACGAAAGGACCGCTTCCTGCGGGAGCGGTCCTCCTGCGTTTCCCCGCTGTGAGCCGCTGTAACGCCTCACACCGCCGCCCTTCCAGCGAAGCGGCAGACCTGTTCCTCCCCAGCTGCCCCGCCGCTTTACAGGCTTTGTGGCCGAAATGGGCAGGCAGTCCGTTTCCGGAATATTTCGGTGGACGAAAAATGTGCTGGATAAAGGCTGGCTCCGCCGCCCTTCACACCGTCCCGCAACGCGGGCCGGGGAGGCGGTTTTACGAAGTATTTAAGCATTTACCGCCTTTATTGGGCCGTTTCCGATGGCTCCTCTTTTTCAGCAGTGCCGCCTGTTTTGGCTCCTGTAAAACAGGAAACCCGCACGGTTAGGGCAATCCTCCTGGCTCAAATACGGCTCCATCGCCCAGTTTACCAACCAAAATACAGAATCGGAGATATCGCCATGAATGAAACCAAAACACGGATTCACACACGAATCACACCGGAAACCGAACGCAAAATCGCCGCCGCTCTGCCGATTGCCCCCTGCCAAAGCCAGAATGAGTTTGTGGAAAAGGCGATCCAGTTCTACAGTGATTATCTGACATCCCAGGATAACACCATGGTCCTCCTCCCCATCTACCTGTCCTCCATGCGCGGCATCG
>JAAVHG010000015.1 GCA_014799855.1 Oscillibacter sp. | reverse complement strand
TGTGACGGAGATCGTTTTAAATGTGAAGGGCCTCCTGACGAAACTGCACAGCGAGACGGTGAAAACGGTCTATATCGAGGCGGTGGGACCCTGCGAGGTTACTGCCGGCGACATCAAGGCCGACGGCGAGGTCGAGGTGCTCAACCCTGACATGCACATCGCTACGCTGGACAATGGCGCCGCCCTGAACATGGAGATCACGCTCTCCCACGGCCGCGGCTATGTGCCCGCTGACCTGAACAAGCCGCAGCAAAATGTTATTGGCACCATTGCCGTAGACTCCATCTATACCCCCGTCCACAAGGCCAACTACACGGTGGAGCCCACCCGTGTTGGCGCTTCCAGCGACTTCGACAAGCTGACGCTGGAGGTCTGGACCGACGGCACTATCTCCGCCCGGGACGCGGTGTCCCTGGGGGCGAAGATTCTCTGCGACCACTTCACCCTCTTCACGGATCTCTCGGAGAACGTGGGCAGCAAGCCCACCGTGGTGGAGAAGGCGGAGGCCCAGCGGGACAAGGTGCTGGAAATGACCATTGAGGAGCTGGACCTCTCCGTCCGCAGCTTCAACTGCCTGAAACGGGCCAACATCAACACGGTGGAGGATCTGATTTCCAAGACCGAGGACGAGATGATGAAGGTGCGGAACCTGGGCCGCAAGTCCCTGGAGGAGGTCATCAACAAGCTCTCCATGATGGGCCTGCACTTGGCCGACGAGGAAAACAACTAAACTAACGCCGGCGAGTCCGCCGGCTGACCCAAACCTGAAAAAGGAGGAGATCGAAATGCCCGGAACCCGGAAACTTGGCAAACCCACCGACCAGCGCATGGCGATGCTCCGCCAGCAGGTCACGGATTTCCTGGACTATGGGAAGATGGAGACCACCGTCACCCGTGCCAAGGAGATTGCGCCGCTGGCTGAGAAGATGATCACGCTGGGCAAGAAGAGCGACCTGGCCGCCTACCGGCAGGCCATGAGCTTCATCACCCGCGAGGATGTCTGCAAGAAGCTCTTCAAGGAGATCGCGCCTACCTACGCTGAGCGGAACGGCGGTTATACCCGCATTATCCGTACCGGCGTCCGCCGCGGCGACGCTGCGGAGACCGCTCTGATTGAGCTGGTGAAATGAGTGAAAAAGCCCTCTGTTCCCCCGACCGGGACAGAGGGCTTTTTATTACGTGTTCTGNCACNCGCGGGNAAATCTCTGCCCNCNTTGATACGGNGGNAATTCGGGATAATNTTGGCCGNTTACGGACCTTGCCGGNACGGNGAGNATTTAANCTTCCCAATCCGGGGGAAATGTGATATACTGATGGTAAACCAACAGCGAGAGAGAGGAGGCGGCCCTATGCGAAAACTTCGCTGCTATGAGTGCGGCAAAATTTACGATTTTGACCAGGATGACTTCTGCCCCAAGTGCGGCGCCTTTAACCAGCCGAAAAACCAGCGCCGGGTGAGTTCCGACGGCACAGTATCCCGGGTCCAGGAGCCGGTAATCCGCAGGGACGGCATCAANGAGCGCAACCACGCCGGGTCCTTNGTCCACCGGGAGCTTCACCAGGAGAACCGGGCCCGCCGGGGNACGGCGCTGACCAAAACTGCCAAGAGAACGCCCGNCCAGCCCAGTCCGGTCAAGACGAGGACCAGCGGCCCCATTGATTCCTGGAAGAAAAAGGAGGATGGNAAAACCCGCNCCATGGAGAACGTCAANGTTTTCTGGTGGGTTGCCCTTATAATTATTCTTCTGCGGGCCTTTTTGACAGCCATTTCCTGATACATATTGGAGNAAAAATCCCTATATAAGGAGTAAAACCAATGAAATTAGTCACTTTCCTGCAAGACGGCCAGGAGCGGGTGGGCCTGCTGGAGGCCGGGANCGTTNGTCCTCTGCCCTACNGGTCCATGAATGAACTGATCGANACNGCNGACGTATCCNCCCTCCCCGCCCAGGCGGGCGAGCCTGTGGACCTGGATACGGTGGAGCTGCTGGCCCCCATTCCCCGGCCCCGGCAGGATGTTGTCTGCCTGGGGATGAACTACCANGANCATCTGAAAGAGGCCGCCCANTACAACGCCGGAGCNTTTGCCAAGGAAAAGCCGGTGGCGGTGTACTTCTCCAAGCGGGTCAACGAGGCGGGCCGCCCCGGCGGCGTTATCCCCAGCCANGCCGGGCTGGTGCAGCGGCTGGATTACGAGGCGGAGCTGGCGGTNATTATCGGAAAAACCGCNAAAAATGTCCGCCCACANGAGGCNGGNGACTACATNTTCGGNTATACNGTNCTCAACGACGTGTCCGCCCGCCTGCTGCAAACGGAGCATAAGCAGTGGTACTTTGGCAAGAGCCTGGACGGNTTCACCCCCATGGGCCCCTGCATTGTCACCGCCGATGAAATTGCCTACCCTCCGGCCCTGGATATCTCCTCCACCGTCAACGGAGAGCCGCGGCAAAGCTCCAATACGGCCAATTTCATCACCTCCATCACGGACTGGCTGGTGGAGCTGACCCAGGGCATGACTCTGCTGCCGGGGACTATCATCGCCACCGGAACCCCCGCCGGGGTAGGCATGGGCTTTGACCCGCCGAAATTTTTAAAGCCCGGCGACGTGGTGGAGTGTACTATCGAAAAGATCGGCACGCTGCGGAGTACGGTGGAGTGAAGAAGAGGATTTTATCACTATGTCAAATATTTACACTACCATATTTATATCACTTTTTCTGGGGATACTCTGCCTGCTGGGACTGGCTTATATTGGCTGTATTTTGGTCAAAAAGGAGGTCATGACCGCAGATACCTTAAAGCGTGGAATCGCCGCTATTGCGGTATTCGGGGCTATTTTCTTCGGCGCATACTTTGATTCCGGTTACGTCACTGACCTTCAGTATCTGGCCGCCGTCATTGGCGGAGGCTGTTGCTGGATTGGCAGCAATAAGCGGTAATTCTGTGTTTTAACACAGAATTACGATTTGATTTCCTTTATAAACAGCGCAAAGGAGGCACGGCAAACGCCGTGCCTCCCGCTTTTTCTCCTTACAGGGACTGCCTCTGCCGGTCCGGCAGGAGGACGACCTCACCCGTCCGCCGGGTGGCGTTCAAGTCAATCAGCCGCTGGTTGCGGCTTCCCCGGAAGCGGAGGGAGATATCCTTCAAGGCCTCCTCAAAGCGCCCGTCCACCAAAACGTCCAGCAGGGAGAGCATTTCCTCCGTGGCCTCACAGTGGCAGTGGGTTCCCTCACGGAGGAGGTCCTCATAGACAAACCCGGTGAAAGCCCAGATATTTTTCNTNGGATAGNCNTCCCGNACCCGCCGGAGGAAGGGCAGCAGATCCCGCTGGTTTTCCGGCTCAAAGGGTTCGCCNCCCANNAGGGTCAGNCCGTTGATGTAGCTGGGNGCCAGCATGTCCAANAGCCGNTNNTCCACNGCGNNNGTAAAGGGTTCGCCNTAGGAAAAATCCCAGGTCTGGGGCTGNAAGCANCCGGGACAGTGNTTGGTGCAGCCGGAGACNAACAGCGTNACCCGCACNCCCTCGCCGTTNGCAATGTCGCAGTCNTTGATTTCACCGTAATACATATCCATGCCCTTTCGTCAACNCGGGGGCGGACACAAGCCCGCCCCCGCAGAGGTTTNTTTGNATTACANNTGCAGNACNCGATCCTGNATCTCCTGGGTCCGGCCCTGNTTCCAGAACTGGGTGCCGATGTAGCCGCAGGTCCGGCGGGCCACATTCATNTTGTCCTGNTCGGTGTTGCCGCACTTGGGGCATTTCCAGATGAGCTTNCCGCCCTCCTGGACAATCTGAATNTCCCCNTCCCAGCCGCACACCTGGCAGTAGTCGCTCTTGGTGTTCAGCTCGGCGTAGATGATGTTGTCGTAGATGAACTTCATCACCTGGAGTACCGCCTCCAGATTGTTCTGCATNTCCGGGACCTCCACATAGCTGATGGCGCCGCCGGGGGACAGNTGCTGGAACTGGGCCTCNAATTTCAGCTTGGTAAAGGCGTCAATCTTCTCCGTCACNTGGACGTGNTAGCTGTTGGTGATGTAGCCCTTGTCGGTGATGCCCTCAATNACGCCNAAGCGCTTTTGCAGGCACTTGGCNAACTTGTAGGTGGTGGATTCCAGAGGCGTGCCGTAGAGGCTGAAATCAATGTTGTGTTCCGCNTTCCACTTCCGGCAGGCGGCGTTCATCCGCTCCATCACNTCCAGAGCGAAGGGGGTAGCNTCCGGGTCCGTNTGGCTNTTTCCGGTCATGTACTTCACGCACTCGTAAAGTCCCGCGTAGCCNAGNGANATNGTNGAGTAGCCGCCGTAGAGGAGCTTGTCGATNGGCTCGCCCTTTTTCAGCCGGGCGCACGCNCCGTACTGCCACAGGATGGGGGCCGCGTCAGACAGGGTGCCCTTCAGCCGCTCGTGNCGGCAGAGGAGGGCCTGGTGGCACAGNTCCAGCCGCTCGTCAAAAATCTCCCAGAACTTGGCCATATTGCCGTGAGAGGACAGGGCCACGTCCGGCAGGTTGATGGTCACCACGCCCTGGTTAAACCGGCCGTAATATTTGGGCTTGTTGGTCTCCGGGTCCACATAGGGGGTCAGGAAGCTGCGGCAGCCCATGCAGGGGTAGCAGTTGCCGCTGCCGTTTTTGTCGATTTTCAGCTCCAGCATCTTTTTCTCGGAGATATAGTCGGGCACCATGCGGCGGGCGGTGCATTTGGCGGCCAGCTCCGTCAGGTAATAGTAGGGGGAGTCCTCATGGATGTTGTCCTCCTCCAGCACGTAGATCAGCTTGGGGAAGGCGGGGGTAATCCACACGCCGTCCTCATTCTTCACGCCCTCGTACCGCTGGCGGAGAACCTCCTCAATAATGAGGGCCAGATCGTGCTTCATCTGGGGGTCGCCGGTCTCGCCCAGGTACATGAAGACAGTGACAAAGGGAGCTTGTCCGTTGGTGGTCAGGAGGGTGACTACCTGATATTGGATGGTCTGTACGCCCCGGCGGATCTCCTCCAGGAGACGGGACTCCACCAGATCCCGGAGCTTTTCCTCGGACACGATAGCGCCGATGTTCCGCAGCTCCTGCTCCACGGCCCGGCGGAGCTTTTTCCGGCTCACATCCACAAAGGGGGCCAGATGGGTCAGGGAGATAGACTGGCCGCCGTACTGGTTGGAGGCCACCTGGGCGATGATCTGCGTGGCGATGTTGCAGGCGGTGGAGAAGGAGTGGGGCTTTTCAATCAGGGTGCCGGAAATGACGGTGCCGTTTTGCAGCATGTCCTCCAGGTCCACCAGGTCGCAGTTGTGCATATGCTGGGCATAGTAGTCGGTGTCGTGGAAGTGGATGATGCCCTCATTGTGGGCGTCCACAATCTCCTGGGGCAGAAGGAGGCGGTTGGTGATATCCCGGCTGACCTCTCCGGCCATATAGTCCCGCTGGACGGAGTTGACGGTGGGGTTTTTGTTGGAGTTCTCCTGCTTGGCCTCCTCGTTGTTGCACTCGATCAGGGTCAGGATGCGGTCGTCGGTGGTGTTGCTCCGGCGGATAAGGGAGCGGGTGTAGCGGTAGGTGATATAATTTTTCGCCACCTCAAAGGCTCCGTGGGCCATGATCTGGTACTCCACCAGATCCTGAATCTCCTCCACGGAGGGGGCCCGTCCCATTTTCTGGCAGGCCAGCGCCACAGACTCGGCNATGCGGTCCACCTGTACCGGGGTCATGCGGATATCCTCGGCGATGGTTTCGTTGGCCTTGGTGATGGCGGCCGCGATTTTTTCAATGTCAAAATTGACCTCTGTGCCGTTTCTTTTGATAACGTTCATAGACGTCCATTTCCTCCTTATTCTCTCCGCTCTTGGGCCNGCNTAGGAGAAGCGGACCTGGNGGCGGCATATCTAGCGCAGTAGACCCATTCTAGCACACAAGATGTAGGATGTCCATTGGAGGATCTTCTCAAAAAAAGCCGAAAAATTCTCTGGGATTTTTCCAAAAGGGGTCCGCGGAACATAATANAGCCNTCCGCCGCATAGGATGAATCAACTAGAGGCGGGGAGTGTTGCGTTTTGAAGGGAAATATGGAGGACCGGGCGGAGCGTCTGGCCCAGTACATTATAGAGAACCGGACCACCGTCCGCGCCGCCGCGCAGAAATTCGGCGTCAGCAAGTCCACGGTACATAAAGACATATCCGAGCGGCTGCCCCAATTCAACCGGGCGCTGTATTTACAGGTCAAGGCGGTGCTGGAAGAGAACAAGGCCCAGCGGCACATCCGGGGCGGCATCGCCACCCGTAAAAAATACCGCGGCAGTTAGGCCCTGTTTGAAAAATGTCATACTATTCCTTGATAAAAAGCGCTTTGCGCTTTTTATGGCGGCGCAGTGCGCCGCCACGCCTGCGGCGCGTGCAAGGAAAGTATGGACTACATTCCTNGCGGCTNCGCCGNAGGGCCGCATTCTGCGGCCCTGATAAAACGATGGGATCGTTTTATCAGGAATTAGTATCAAAACGCCCAGGCGGCGGACCNTTTTTCGCCANGTATCAAACAAGGCCTAGGGAGAAATCCCCGGATATCCATAAAAGTAAAGTCGGTGAATCGAGGCCCCAGGGAGAACTCCGCCGCCGGAGCGGTTTGGCGGAGCTTTCGCCGGGACTGACGGCAAGGAGGAATCACAATGGCAAATCGAAATCAGGGGCGGGGCGGCCCGGAGCCCTCCGCCATGCCCCNGTCGGGGGTGCCCACCACGCCGGAGCCGCCGGTGCGCCGCTGGCCCCATCCCGTGGAGGGAACGGAGCCGNTCCAGNTGACGGACNCGGCCCTGCACTTCATTCACTGCGCCCTGTCCTATCAGAACCAGCTGCTGGCGGATATCAAGACGCTGCTGGAGGAGCTGGTGGAGCAGGGAGAGCGGGAGGAGGCGGAGGAGAAANAATAGCGGCCTGGGCCGCTATTTTTTCTCCCGGTTTNCACATGCGCATACCGTGCNCNGGCNNGACGCCGCCCNATCGCTTGAAAAGAAGCGGCGGCTTTTTTGCCGCGCTGGCAATATGGACAAGCGGTGAATAGTTCGTGAACAGCGTGAATTTCCTCTTGTGTTTTNGCCGGGATCGCCGTATAATGAAAACTGCNTTATGTAAAGCAGAACAGCGGGTTTTTCCGCTGAANGTCTTCAATTTCCGCGACGGACCGCCGCGCAGTCAAGGAGCGTTTCCCATGTCCAAACCCCCTTCCCGGCTTAAACGCCGCCCCAAACGCCGTCACCGCTGGGCGCCGGCGCTGCTGATCGTCGCCATTCTGGCCGGAGTNCTGTATGCCGGGGCCCGCGCCCTGTTCCAGGAGCCGGAGCAGAAGCGGGAGGACCCGCCCGTCCAGACGGACGCCTCCGCCNGGCCCGGCGGGGATCAGGANCCGGCCGGCCAGAGNGAGGCGGATCTGGCCGCNCAGGAGGCTCTCCGGTCCCACCGGGAGCGGAAGGAAAAATTTTACACCATCCTGGTNTCCGGCGTGGACGACGGCAACGGCGGCAGNGATACCAATATCCTGGTGGCCGTGGACGCCGCCAGCGGCTATGTATACGGCGTCAGCATCCCCCGGGACAGCAAGGCCGTCGTTCATGGAGAAAACCATAAAATCAACTNCGCCTATAACTCCGGCGGCATGTCCCTTCTGGCGGAAACCGTCTCCGACCAGCTTGGCATCCCGGTGGACTACACCGTTTTGGTAAATCTCCGGGGCTTTGAGGCGCTGGTGGACGCCATCAAGGGCGTGGATTTCTACGTCCCGATTGATATGGATTACGACGACCCGGTCCAGGACCTCCACATCCACTTTACCAAGGGGATGCACCACCTNTACGGGGCCGACGCGCTGAAGGTGGTCCGCTTCCGGGAGGGCTACGCCTCTCAGGATATCGGCCGCATGAAGACCCAGCAGGATTTCCTCAAGGCCGTGGCCAAGCAGACGCTGACTGTNTCCAATTTGGACAAGGTGGATGATTTCGTCAAGATTTTCCAAAAACACGTGGAGACGGATCTCTCTCTGGGCAACCTGGCCTGGCTGGGAGCCCAGCTGATCGCCATGGGACCGGACAAGGTGGAGTTTTCCACCCTGCCCAACGAGTGGAAGTCCCCCTATATCTATCTGGACCCGGAAGAAACCCTGACCCTTATCAACCAGTACCTGAACCCCTATGTGGAGGATCGGGTCCCGGAGGATTTGAACATCCCCGGCNGGTAACGCCCGACAAGGAGGCCGCCTATGAAACGCCGCGTATTCGCCACCGCCCTGATCGCCGTTCTTATCCTGACGGGCTCCGCTCTGGCCGCGCCCGAGCTGGATCCTATACGGTCCAGCCCCGTCCCGAGTGCGTCCTTTGTCCGGGTGAAAACCTATGAAAACCAGTTTTCCGATTTAACCNGGGACTCCGTGTTTTACGATAACGTAGCCGCCCTGTATGAGTACGGCCTTTCCGTAGGCCGGGCCGACGGCACCTACGGTCTGGAGGACTCCATAACCCTGGGGGAGATGGTGATCTTCGCCGGACGCATCCGCAGCCTCTACGCCGTTGGCGACGCCGAGTGGGGCCGGGGACTCTATGGCGGAGACGGCGGCCCGGTGTCTCTGGGCTATCTGCTCTACCTCCAGGCGGAGGGCGTAGTGGGACAGGAGCTGGACGAATTTCTCGCCTTCCCCGCCACACGGGCCCAGGTGGCCCACCTGCTGGCCAACGTCCTGCCCCAGGAGGAGCTTCCCCTNATTAACGACACCGCCGTCACCACCGGCTACGCCGCCCGGCGCTATATCACCGACGTGACGGAGTACACCCCCTATTACCAGGATATCCTTTACCTCTACCGNACCGGAATTTCCGCCGGAGGGGATGNGACGGGGACTTTCCAGCCGGAGGCCCCCATCACCAGGGGCGCGGCGGCGGCCATGCTGACCCGCNTGGTNGACCCGTCCCTGCGGGTCACTCTGGATTGGCGGACCACCAGCGGCGGNACCAGCGCCCAGGGAACNACCCTGGCGGATCTGGTGCCGGAGGGGTACTACGTGCCCTCCCCCTACCGGGAACAGGAGTTGGAGGCCTGCGTGCAGTATATGCTGTCCTCCAACAGCGATTTTTTGGAGCTGTCCTANCCNGATGGCCTCAGCCCNGCCCAGGCCGAGCAGATCATGAACGCCGCCCTTCGCATGGTGAAGAGCTACTGNGAGCAGGGCTATAACTCCGTCTCCTGCAACTACACCCGGGCCGGGTATCTGTCCCTCCGGTTCTCCGCCGTGGGCCAGGAGGGCCATATGGCGGAGTATAGGGATTATTCCATCACCGCCGCCACGGAGGTCCATGACCGCCTGTGGAACGAGGGGTTGCTGACCNCTGACATGACGGAGTACGAAAAGGCGCGGGTCTATTATACCTGGATCTGCGACAACTGCACCTACGATTACAGCGCCCGGTCCGGCTCCATCAGCCACACGCCCTACAGCCTCTTCGCTAACGGAACCGCCGTGTGCGACGGCTACACCGGAGCGTACAATATGCTGCTGAAGCTGGAGGGTATTTCCTGTTCCGCCCTGGCCAACGACTCCCACATCTGGACCGTGGCCACCCTGGACGGGCAGGAGGTCCACATCGACACCACCTGGGGCGACAGCGGCAGCCTGGTGGATTACAGCTGCTTCGCCATGACCGAGAGGGAATCCTACCGGATGCACCCATGGTAAAAATTAAAAATTTTGTCCCGTATCCGATTNGACGGCGTTGGGAAAAGAGGTAGCAACTNATATGAAAAAATATACAGTAATCATTTTGGCAGTATTTACAATACTCACAGCGGTTGGATGCAGTCAATCCTCTGATATCGTGCCATTGGAAGAACTTCCCGCCGATTATAGCTTAGAGCAGGCAAAAGCAGATGGCTGTGTCACACATGAAAATGGAGATGTATCACANGGCAGGGAGGTATTTGAGGCTTTCTATGACACTACCAAATCGGGCAAAGCAGATGCGGTAAGACTTGCGTTCTATTATACGCTTGATGACCCTTCCAGATATGATCCGGATTACTATGAATCCATCAAAGAAGATTATCCTATTTTGTTTATTCAAGACCTGTCGTTTGATGGAAAAGAATATTCCATTCGCTGGTACGAGGATGGGGAGGAAATTATCGAAACCTATTCAGTTCTTATGAAATATGAAGGACAGGCAGAGAGTCCAAGCGCGTCATACAAGTCNTATGTAAGATATGTATTGACAAATGATGATACTGTTACATGGCAGGAATTAGTATATGGAATGNTCAGCTCCCAATCGGGAGACTATATTCCCCACGAAAACGTCTGTATGGATTTTATTTATGAGTAAAAGAGATATCTACGCATGTTAAAATACAGGGTGGCTGTCATAACTCGGCCACCCTGTATTTTGCATAATCAGCCTGCCGCAATATAAATATACGCAGTTTTTGAATGTAAAAGCTGCAGCGGCACGAAACTAATAAGGGATAAAATGTTTGCCGCGGCGGCGAAACGCAGCGTTTCAGGCGGAAGGCCTATGCCTTCCGCCTGGTTTTTTATTTATAGTACGCCACCAGCATGTCCACCACGGTCCCATAAGACTGAATCCCCCGCTCCTCGCCGTAGCCCTTCAACAGCCCGTCGTAAACGGTGGTGGAGACCTTCTGCACGGCGGTGTCCCGGAACTGGGCCCAGTAGGCGTTGTTGTATTGGAGATCCGCCAGAACCGTTTCCGGCAGGGCGTCCCGAACGGCCCAGTAGGCCTCCTGATCCGCCGCGTACAGGGCGTTGCCCAGGTAGATATACCCCAGCAGCCAGCCGGAGTATTCATAGGCGGGTTCGCCGCTGGTGGTGGCGGCCAGCACCGCCAGGAAGTTGCACTCCTGCTCCGAGGCAAAGCCCCGCTGGTGCCCCAGCTCGTGGGCGATGGTGGAGGGCAGAAAGCAGGCGGGGCTGTCCACGTTCACGTTGGATTCCCCGGTATAGGCGCAGTAGAACCCGGTGAAGTCCATCCGGCTCATGAGGCGGGAGAAGGTCATGGGCTTCACCCCCCGGTCCTGGAATTCCAGAAAGGGAAACAGGGCCTCCGCCCCCCGGTAAACGCCGGAGCTTTTGGAGAGAATTTCCTCCCGGGAGACGGCGAACAGGCCATACTCGTCACGGGGGACGTTCTCCGCCGCCTGGGCCAGATTCTGGGCGAAATAGGCGGTCACCGCCCGCAGATCCTCCACGGCCACAGGCTCNGCCCGAACGCCGGACTTGTCCTGAAAGCTGTCGGTCCAGAAATAGACTCCCCACAGGAGCCAAAAGAGGGTGTACACGGTCAGCAGTCCGCAGACTGCCCCCAGGGCCGCCCCATAGGCCCGGTCCCACCGGCGGCCCTTGGCCCGAACGATACCGATAACGCTGGCGGCGGCGTAATACAGGGCAAACAGCGCCGCCAGCACATAGATGACCTCCATCACGGAGAAGCTCACCCGGTAGCAGAGGCCTCCCAGGGCCTGATGCAGAGGCGTGACGAAGTGGTCCGCGAAGGCGTTCATCCAGGCCCGGTTTCCCCGGACCAGATAGCTCCCGCCCAGCACCGCCAATACCGCCAACAGCCAGATATGCAGTTTTTTGTGCCGGAGAAGAAGGGCCTTTACGCGCATTCTCTGCCTCCCAATATGATGGAAAATCCGCTTGCCGCTCAGGGCTTTTCCTGAGGCGGCGGGGCGGCGGGAGAAGCCGCCGCGTCCTCCGAGGTCCGGCTCTTGGCCTTGTAGCTGTCCAAGGTAATGGGCAGGTTCTTTTTCCGCAGGCGCACGTCAATCAGGAAGTTGACGAAGCAGTACAGGCAGGCGCACACCGGAACGCCGAAGAACATGCCGGGAACGCCGAAGAAGCTGCCGCCCACCAGAATGGCGGTGATGACCCAGAGGCCGGAGAGGCCNGTCTTGTCCCCCAGAATCATGGGACCGATAATGTTGCCGTCCAGCTGNTGNAGGACCAGGACGAAAATCAGGAAATACAGGGCCTTCATGGGAGAGGCCAGAAGNATCAGGAAGGCGCTGGGTATGGCCCCCAGGAAGGGCCCGAAGAAGGGGATNATATTNGTCACGCCGATGAATACCGACACCAGGGGGGTGTANGGGAATTTCAGNACCGAGCAGCCGATGAAGCACAGCACGCCGATGATCAGGGAGTCCAGCAGCTTCCCCCGGACAAAGCCGGAAAAAATGCTGTCCGCCCGGCGGATGCCCCGCATNATCCAGCGGACATGCCGCTGGGAGCAGAGGCTGTATACCGCTTTCCGCCCCAGGGCGGCGCAGCCCTCCTTGGTAGCCAGCAGGTAGATGGAGACGATGACGCCCACCAGAAGGTTCTTGAANAAGTTNACCACGCTGAGAACTCCNCCGGCGGCGGCGCTCATCACCGTCTGGGCCTGGGACAGCGCCCGCTCGATCANGTCGGCCACNTCNTGGCTTTTCAGCCAGTTGGNGACGTCGAGGTAATAATCGTTCAGCTGATCGCCCACCATGGTTTCGATATCCGGATAGGTGGCCAGCAGGGATTCCAGCCAGCCGGCGACGGTGTTGTAGTAGCTCTCAAAGCTGCCCACCAATTGCAGTACGCTGGCGTACAGCTGGGGCAGGATGATGGAGAGGAAGAGATAGAGCAAAAGCCCCACCGTCAGCCAGGTCAGGGCAAGGCTTCCCGCCCGGGCCAGCTTGGGCGGCGAGGTCCGTTTGTCCTTGACNATNGGGGAGAACAGCGTCCGCTCGAAAAAGTTCACCACNGGCGCCAGCAGNTAGGCGAAAAACGCGCCGTAAAGGACCGGCGTTACCGCCGAGAGAAACTGCCGCCAGATTTTCAGCAGCGCCCGTGTGCCGAACAGGGTGTCGTAAAACAGCAGAATGCCGCAGGCTGCCAAAAAAAACATCAGCCCGGCGTGTACGTAGGGATTTTTTCTTTTCATAGCGCACATCCTTTTTATAAGAACCCATAAACCCATTGGGGGATTTAACTGGCTAAAGGCCGGCGAAAAATCCCGGTAAGTCCATTTTACTAGACCCGGTGGGGAATTGCAATCCTTATTTTCCTATGGTATACTGTGGGAACTGGAATTTACCGTCCGTAGTTCGCGTTTGGAGGCGCGCTTTTATGGCACAGAAAAAAATGCTTCTCATTGTCAATCCCCGGGCGGGCCGGAACAAGCCCCGGGGACCCCTGTTTGACGCGGCGGCGGCCCTGTCGGAGGGAGGCTGGATGCTGTCCATCCGCCGGACCACCGTNTCCGGCGAGGCGGCCGTCATCGCNAAGGAGGAGGCGGAGAATTACGACGCCATTGTGGCTGTCGGCGGCGACGGCACGTTAAACGAGACCGTCAGCGGCCTGATGGCGGCGGAGGCCCCGCCCCTGCTGGGCTATCTGCCCCAGGGCAGCACCAACGATTTCGCCGCCAGCCTTCACATTCCCTCCCAGCCCCAGGAGGCGGCGGAGCTGATTTTAAAGGACCAGCCCCGGCGGCTGGATATCGGCGGCTGGAACGAGCGGTATTTTGTCTATGTGGCCTCCTTCGGGGCCTTTACCAAGACCTCCTATACCGCCTCCCAGACCGCCAAAAACGCCCTGGGCCACTTCGCCTATATTTTGGAGGGCATGAAGGATNTNAACTCCCTCCGGCCCTATCAGGTCCGCATCACCGCCGACGGGGAGGTTCTGGACGGGGAGTACCTCTTTGGCGCGGTGTGCAATTCCACCTCCATCGGCGGGCTGATGAAGCTGAACCCGGAGCGGGTGGTGCTGGACGACGGCCTTTTTGAGCTTCTTCTCATACCCAATCCCACCAATGCCCAGGAGCTTCAGGATCTGGTGCGGGCCCTGCTGAACCAGGAGTACGACAGCCAGGG